>JAGOLR010000029.1 GCA_017993955.1 Candidatus Omnitrophota bacterium | reverse complement strand
TTCCGGTGAAGAAGGAGGAGCATTACAGTGAACTATAAGATATCCCGTATTTTTATGATCTTAGTTTTGGCTTTATCTTTTTCGGGCTATCCGGGCTATTGCGCCGATGAGGCGAATGTCCAGGATGCCGATTGGGTCTCAATACCGTCTGGAGCTTCTTCGTCGGCAAGCCCTAGCGCGGCTATGCAGAAGACAGAAGAGAGCGCAGCTCAGGCCAGCGTTTCAACTCCTTCGGAAGATACCGATTCCACTCTCGCTACTTCTCCGGGAAATGTGACGGTGAACTTTAAGGGTGCGGATATAAAGACCGTCCTGGCCTATATATCAGAGGTGGCCGGTGTGGATATAGTGCCTTCGCCTGATGTCAAAGGCTTGGTGGATCTGAAACTGACGAATAAACCATGGAAGGTGGCTCTTGATATAATAGTGAGAAACTACGGTTACGCTTACGAAAGGGAAGGGGATATCATAAGGGTAGTAACCATAGACCGGCTCAAACAGGAAGAGCTGATAACGCAGACATTTGTGCTAAATTACGCTAAGGCGAAAAACGTAGTAGATTCCATAAAGGGCATGGTCACAGATCCCAATAAACTTAAATACGATGAGAGGACCAACACAGTAGTCGTTACCGATATACCGACAAAGATATATAAGATAGGCGAGATTATACAGAGCCTTGATAAGATGACGGAGCAGGTTCTTATAGAGACCATAGCCATAGAGACCGCCTTGGGTGACGATGAGAGGATGGGTATCGACTGGACCGCCAAGATAACGGCGACCGGGGCAAAGCGCCCTACGACATTCCCGTTTGACTATTATACTTCAGATAATGCTTATATGAATAAGTTCCTTCCGCTTGTGCAGACCGGCGTCACACAGACCCAGATAGATCCGGCTTCCGGCCTCCCCTTTTCGATACCACCATCCCAGTTTCCTACCGGTTCATCCGGTCCTGCGGGAGTTGACCCTGACGACAAGGCATTCCCTTTTGTGGACCTTACGGTCGATTCGATGCGGAACGCATTCACTTTCGGCACGCTCGACTTCAGCGAATTTAAAGCCGTCCTCGAGATGATCAAGCAGAGATCCGACTCGGAGGTGGTAGCGAATCCGCGGATAATGACATTAAACAACGAACCTGCCCTCATACATGTAGGCGAGTCTGTATATATGCCGGACTTCGAAAGAAATTCCACGACGGGTAAGATGGAGATAAAAGGTTATTCGAGCCTGCGCGGGGCAGGCAGTGCCGGATCCGATGTGGGCATACAATCCGGTGTAAATCTCCTGGTGACTCCTCACATAAACAATAAGGGCGAAATAATAGTCGATCTTGTGCCCAGCATAAGCGACGATATAGTTTTTCGTCCGATAGACCCTCAAGGTAATATATACGCGCCGTCTATAAGAGAAAGGACCGCCAAGACCCAGGCGCGGATAAATGACGGCGAGACCATTTTTATAGGCGGACTTATAAGGGAAGAGAATATAGTTATAGATAATAAGCTCCCTATCATCGGCGATATGCTAGGCAATGTCCCCGGCGTGGGATATCTGGTAAGCCACAAATCTACGCGTAAGGTAAAGCGCGAGCTTATATTCTTTGTAACGGTCAATATTATAAAATCCGGTAAGAAACTGCCGAACAGCCCCGTCATAGAAAAGGCCCAAAACCCGAAATATACAATATCGCAGCAGGAGGCCACGGCCCCGAAGAAGAAGAGGTTAAAGAAGAATCCCTAAGGGCCGGAAGTCCGCCATGTCAGAGAGTATGAAGGTTGTGTTTTCAAAGTCGGGTGATATGCGATTCATATCGCACCTGGACCTGGTGCGCATGTTCCAAAGAGCATCCCGCAGGGCAGAAATACCCGTAACCGTCACTAAAGGTTTCAGCCCTCACCTGAAGATAAGCATTCAAAAGGCGCTCAAACTCGGGGTGGAAAGTATGAGCGAAGAGGCCGTTTTTTATTTGGACGAGAAGGTTACTCCGGATGAATTCGTCCGAAAAATGAATTCAAATCTGCCAGAAGGCGTCAAGATCGTCAAGGCGGAATATTCTTAAAAGAAAAGGATTTTACGATGTCAAAAGAGATTTATATCAACGTCGCTCAGCACGAAAAGCGTGTGGCGATACTCGATAGTAAGCGTATCGAGGAGTATTATGTGGAGAGGGCCGACTATGTAAACCTTGTCGGGAATATCTATAAAGGAAGGGTGGAGTCGGTATTGCCGGGTATGGGAGCGGCCTTTGTAAACATAGGTCTGGAGAAGAACGGTTTTCTTTACGTGGCCGATGTCGTGGCGGCTCCTTCCGACTACGAGAAGATGCTTCACGATTCAGATCTTGAAAGGCCCGACCGCCACGAAGATCGCAAGCGCCTCCCGACCATAACTGAGTTGCTGAAAAAAGGAGATGAAGTCGTGGTGCAGGTCGTAAAAGAGCCCATAGGTACCAAAGGCGCCAGGCTCACGACCCACATAAGCATACCCGGAAGGTTTTTGGTCATGATGCCTTTCGATAGCACCATAGGGATATCCAAGCGTATAGAGTCCAGGGAAGAACGGGATAGGATACGCAAGATCATAGCCGACCTTAAACTGCCCAAGGAGATCGGTTTTATAGTCAGGACCGCCGCTCAAGGGGCAACAGATAAGGATTTTGCAAGAGAGTCCAAATATCTGCTCGGGTTATGGAATCACATAAGGGGGAGGGTTAGGCGCGCCAAGCCTCCTCAACTCATACACCAGGAATATGACATAGTGCTGAGGGTAGTGCGCGATATCTTTACCAGCGAATATTCCAAGTTGGACATAGATTCCCGCAATGAATATAAAAGGGTTATGCATTTTTTGCGGATACTGGCGCCTCAGCTGAGAGACAGGGTGAGGTTCCACGGCGACAGGATTTCTTTATTCGAAAAGTTTGAGATAGAAAAACAGATAGAAAAACTATATGACAGAGTCGTTCAGCTTAAAAGCGGGGGATATCTGATATTCGATCAAACCGAAAGTCTGGTGGCGATAGATGTCAACTCCGGGAAATTCGTCGGCAAACGTAACCTGGAAGACACGGCTTACAAGACAAACCTTGAAGCGGCCGGAGAGATACCCAGGCAGCTTAAGCTTCGGGATATAGGCGGTATCATAATAATCGACTTCATAGATATGGATGCCCATGAACACAGAAAGAACGTATTCAAGACCCTTGAGCGCAATCTCGAGGAAGACAAGGCCAAGACAAATATACTTAATATATCTTCGATAGGGTTGGTCGAGATGACCCGCCAGAGGGTGAGAAAGAGCATAGAGGGCAAATCCTATCAGAAATGTCCTTATTGCCATGGACGGGGCATCGTGAAGTCCGTGGCCACCGTCTCTTACGAGCTCATGCGAAGGCTCGAAAGGGTATTGATGGACGGACGTGTTCGTGAGGTCTTGGTTTATCTTAATCCCGATGTTGCGTACCACGTCATGTCCCCGGAAAAGAATATGATAAGGCCTTTTGAGCGCCGATTCCGCAAAGTTATACGGGTAGTAGATGACCCGAACCTTCATATAGAAGAGATAAAGATAGAGGAGAGAGCTGCTTAATTAACCGCTTGACGTAATATCTAGCATGTGTTATATTAACCATTCGCAAAAAATATCATAAGATGCGTTGTTAAGAGTAAATATATGGAGGTAATTCATGTACGTTGTAGTTGAGACCGGCGGTAAGCAGTATAAAATATCGAAAGACGATATCTTTTCTGTTGATAAGATCGTGTGTAAGGAAGGCCATGATGTCAAGCTTGATAAAGTGCTATTTGCCAAAGACGGTAATTCAGTGCATGTGGGTAACCCATATCTTAAAGGATCGGTAGTAGTATGTACTGCCGTGAAAGAATACCGCAATCCCAAAGTGGTCGCATTTAAATACAAAAGGCGCAAAAGCGAAAAGAAGACTATCGGGCACCGTCAGCCGATGGTGCAGCTTAAGGTCAAAGATATAACGATATCCAAATAGTATTAAATTCTATGGAGAGGTGGATGTTATGGCACATGTAGTCAACGGGCGCGATTCTCAACCAAAATCACTCGGAGTTAAGATATATGGCGGCCAGAAGGTAAAATCCGGCAGTATCATAATGAAACAGACCGGGATGAGATTCAAGGCGGGACGTAATGTCGGCGTAGGGAAGGACTGCACGCTTTTTGCCCTTTCCGACGGCACTGTCCAATTTACTCCCAAGCGCGTAGTCAACGTCATAAAATAACCCGTCGAAGCACCCCGTCCATTGCGGGTTAAATGCGAAGGCGGATATGTTCATAGACGAAGCCAAAATATATGTCAAGGCCGGCGACGGCGGCAAGGGGTGTCATAGTTTCTACCGCGATAAGTTTAACCGCATAGGGCGTCCCGACGGAGGTCCGGGCGGTGACGGTGGGAATATAATATTCGTCGCCGACCAGAATGTCCAGACCCTTCTCGATTTTCGGTATCAACAGCATGTCAGAGCTCCCTCCGGATTACACGGCAGTTCCAATCACAAAAAGGGCCACAGAGGCGCAGACCATTTTGTAAAAGTCCCGCCCGGCACCATCATAAAAGACGCGGCTAACGGCCTAGTCATAAGAGATCTTGTAACGATCGGCGAATCCGTCATAGTGGCAAAGGGCGGCATGGGAGGTCATGGTAATTCCAGAGGGCGCGACGCTTCTCCCGGCACTTCCGGCGAGGAGAGGACGGTCCTACTGGAACTCAAACTCATCGCGGATGTGGGTATTATCGGTTACCCGAATGCCGGGAAGTCTACCCTGATATCCAGGATATCCAGCGCGCATCCCAAGATCGCAAACTATCCTTTTACTACAAAGGCGCCGGTGCTTGGAGTTGTAAAGATATACGATGACGCCCACTTTGTGGTAGCGGAGATACCCGGTCTTATAGAAGGCGCCCATGAAGGTAGGGGGCTGGGCGACAGGTTCTTGCGCCATGTGGAAAGGACCAAGGTTCTGATTCACCTCGTGGATATCGCAGCCTGCGAAGGCAGGGACCCTTTATCGGATTACAAGGTTCTAAACCATGAGCTTGCCGCTTATTCCAAGGCCTTGGCCAAGAAGCCGCAGATAGTTGCCCTCAACAAGATTGATGTGCCTGATGCGAAAGAATATATCAAAAAATTCAGAAAGAAGTTTCCCAAGACCAAGGTATTCCCGATTTCTGGCGTTTCGGGAGAAGGGATAAGGGAGCTTCTCGAGGCCGTTTATAAAAAAGTTAAGTCGGAAAAATAGATATGCAGAATAATAAACGTATAGTAATAAAGATAGGCACTAAATGCCTGACTTCAAAGGACAGGTCGCTCGACAAGGACCGCGTTAAGGACATCGTCGACCAGATAGCCGATATACAGGATAGCGGATTCCGCGCTATCATGGTCACCTCGGGCGCCATAGGGGCGGGGATGTGGATAATGGGCCTCAAAAAGCGTCCTACGAAACTTTGTGACTTGCAGGCGGCGGCGGCGATAGGTCAAGGATATCTTATGCATCTTTACAGCGACCTGTTCAAAGCGCGCGGCTACGAGGTGGGCCAGATCCTTCTTACCCAGGAGGATTTTAATAACAGGGAAAGGTATATAAATATAAAACATACTATAGGGGCCATCCTCGGTCACAAGGCCATACCCATAATAAATGAGAATGACACCGTAGCTACAGATGAGATCAAGTGCGGAGATAACGATCGCTTATCGAGCCTTGTGGCGGATCTATGCCAGGCCCGTACGCTCATAATCATGACTGATGTTGACGGACTTCTCGATAGAAACGGTAAGGTGATAAACGTTGTAGACCGCATAACTCCCGAGATAATGCGTCTGGGAGGAGCCAGCCACTGCGACCTCGGTACCGGTGGTATGGCTACGAAGCTGGAGGCCGCCAGGGCGGTGAATAGCTCCGGCATAGAATGTATAATAGTGAATGGGAAAAAAGAAGACATAATAGTCAGGGCCGTAAGGGGGGAACCTGTCGGCACCACTTTCAAGAGCGATAAGGTGAAATTTATAGCGAAAAAGAGATGGATCGCTTTCTCTTCCAAGCCCAAAGGTTCCATAATCATAGACGATGGCGCCAAGGAAGCCTTGCGCAAGAAGGACAGAAGTCTTCTTGCCTCCGGAGTGGTAGGGGTCGAAGGTTATTTTTCTGCCGGAGATTGTGTAGTTATATCGGATAACCGCGGCACAGAGCTTGCTAAGGGGCTTTCAAGCTATTCTTCGTCCGATTTGGCCAAAATAAAGGGTAGAAGAACGGACGATTTTCGGGCTATACTCGGCAGGAAGAGTCCGGACGAAGTTGTTCATAAAGACAATCTTGTAATATTGTAAGGATAGATATGGCGCATAAAGATCATATAGCCGAACTTTGCGGGAAGGTCAAGGCCGCTTCGCGAGAACTTGCGCTTATTCCGTCTAGTGTGCGCTCAGGAGCCGTTTTACACATGGCCTCCGCGCTTCTAAAAAACTCTAAGGTCATAATTCGCGCCAACGCCAAAGATATGTCTTGCGCCAGGAAGGCTGGTTTATCGGCTGCCATGGTGGACAGACTTGCTCTTGACGAAAAACGTATAAGATCCATGGCTGACTCATTGGTCGGGATATCCAGACTGTCTGATCCGGTCGGCAAGGTATTGGAAGAGACCAAGCGCCCTAACGGTCTTTTGATAAAGAAGATCAGGGTGCCTATAGGCGTTATCCTTATCATATACGAATCCCGTCCTAATGTCACAAGCGATTGCGTTGGGTTATGTATAAAATCGGCCAATGCTGTTATTCTAAGAGGCGGCAGCGAGGCCCTGCGGTCAAATGTTGCTATATTCGATATAATTAAAAATGTAGCGTTGCGGAAAGGCCTCCCCAAGGATTCCATATCCTTAGTGCGCAATACGGACCGTTCGATAATCGGCGAGCTTTTATCCAAAGAGGGTCTTATAGACCTTGTGATGCCGCGCGGCGGAGAATCGCTTATAAAGGAAGTCTCTAAAAGATCCAGGATACCAGTTATAAAACATTATAAAGGCGTGTGTCACACCTACGTAGATGAATATGCAGATCTCAAGATAGCGGAGGATATCTGTTTCAACGCGAAGGTCCAGAGACCCGGTGTCTGTAACGCTATGGAGACTTTGCTGGTCGACTCCAAGATCGCCCCGGTTTTTCTTCCTATGATGGCACGGTGCTACCGTTTGGCCGGCGTAGAGATGAGGGGGTGCTCTATTACAAGAAGATATATACCTGACGCCAAACCCGCTACAGAGGCCGACTGGTATGCCGAGTACCTCGATCTCATACTTGCTATAAAGGTGGTGAGGGGTGTGGGTGAAGCTATAAGGCATATAACTAAATACGGCTCCAACCACTCGGATGCCATAATCACTAAGAATAATAGGAACGCCGATAAGTTTCTTGCAGGCGTCGATTCTGCGGCTGTATATCTCAACGCATCCACTAGATTTACCGACGGAGGGGAATTCGGGAAGGGCGCCGAAATAGGCATATCCACGGATAAGATACATGCCCGTGGGCCTATGGGACTAGAGGAGTTGATGTCTTATAAGTACGTAGTGCTCGGGAACGGGCAGATAAGAAAGTAGCAGGTTTTATGAGAATCGGTATACTTGGCGGAACGTTTAATCCGATACACATGGGTCACTTAATACTGGCGGAAGAGGCGCTTTACAAGCTTAAATTGGATAAGGTCATATTCGTGCCTGCATTCATTCCGCCCCATAAGGCGATTGACGATGTCGGCGTTAAGCCCGAGGACAGGCTTTATATGATAAAACTCGCCATAGAGGATAACGAGCGTTTTGAAGTGTCCACTTTCGAAATATCGGCAAAGAAGAAATCTTATTCAATCGATACACTCAAAGAGTTCAGACGCCTGTATGGAGAAGGCGCTCAACTCTACTTTATAACCGGCTCGGATCTGCTTAAGGACCTTTTTTCATGGAAGGATGTTAATGATATATTCAAGATATCGAAGTTTGCCGTTGCTAATAGGGCGGGTTACCCTGTCAAGGAGGTGCCAAGCGGGATAGAGACTGTGGTTATTACGCCGATAGAGGTGTCCTCGGAGGATATAAGGAGGCGTTTGAGGTCCGGCCGCTCTATCAGGTACCTAGTGCCTGAAGAGGTCAGGCGTTACATTGAAGAGAAAAAGCTTTACAGGTAAGTCTTGGGATCGGAATGCCCTTGACCCTGAAGCAAATCTAGTGTATAATTAATCGAATTTTAGAATTTGTCTATTAGGAAGCCAAAATCAAGGAGGAGTAAAATGGCAGAAACCGGATATTGCGTGAAATGTAAATCCAAGAAAGAGATGAAAGATACCGAAAAGGTTACGATGAAGAACAAGCGCCAGGCCATGAAGGGCAAGTGCGTTACCTGCGGTACCGGCATGTATAAAATAATGAAATAATAGTAGTTAAGGAAAGCGGTAAGAAGCCATAGAAGCTAAACGTAAGGCACTGGCGGTAGCCGGTGCGGCACTAGATAAAAAAGCGCTCGACATAGTTCTCATAGACATGAGGAAGATGTCGAGCGTCTGTGATTATTTCGTCATAGCCAGCGGGACATCGACCACTCATGTGGGCGCCATAGCGGATTCCATAGAGAAGACGATGTCTCAAGAGGGCCAGAGGCTATGGCATATAGAAGGTAAGCGCGAGGCGTCCTGGGTCCTTCTGGACTTAAGCGATGTCGTCGCGCATATCTTTTTAGAGGACACCCGTAAATTTTATGCTCTGGAGAAACTCTGGAAAGATGCCCCCCAGATGCGTTTCAGGGACGGTAGGATAGTGGTTAAGGCGTCCAAAAAAAAGAAGCACGTCTCTAAAAAGACCCGGAAGCGAGCTGTGTCAAAATCAAAAAAGAAAGCGTCCGGCAAGAAGAAACGGAAGGCATGATAGCAAGCGATGTATTATGGCGGAATCGAACAAGATATCATATCCCTCCTGGAAGGGTCAGTTAAATCCGTAATAAAAGACCTCGGTGTAATACTGTCTTCCCCCGATGAAATCAAAGTAGAGTTAGACATCCCAAAAGAAAAGATCCACGGCGATATATCTTCGAATATCGCCATGAGAATATCGAAGATCGCAAAGAGATCCCCCGTCGAATTGGCAAAACTTATAACCGGCCGCTTTTCCAAGGACCTTGAGGGCTCAACCATACGGTCATCTATAGGGCGGGCCGAGGTAAAAGCCCCGGGTTTTATAAATTTCTTTTTATCGGAAAGTTATCTTCACGGCGTATTGTCGTCCATAGAAAAAACGGGCGATTCATATGGAAGCTCATCCATAGGAAGCGGTTCTAAACTCCAGATAGAGTTTGTAAGCGCCAACCCCACGGGACCGCTTACTATCGCTCACGGCAGGCAAGCCGCTATAGGTGACAGCCTCGCCAATATACTCTCTTTTCTCGGTTATGATGTCACCAGAGAATATTATCTTAACGATGAGGGTACCCAGATGAACATCCTGGGCAATTCCATCCGGATAAGATATAAGGAATTGTGCGGCGCGGAAGAACCTTTCCCGGAAGACGGGTATAAAGGCACGTATGTCTACGATGTGGCCAGGGCCTTCCGGGATAAGTTCGGTGATAAATATAAGAACGAGGCCTCCATCGAGATATTCAGGGAGTTCGGACTTGAATGGATGATGGCCGATATAAGAAAAGATCTGGAAGACTTCGGCGTAAAGTTCGACGTGTGGTTCAGTCAACGCAAGCTCAGAGAAAGCGGAAAGGTCGAAGAAGCCCTGGGTTTTCTCCGCAAGCAAGGTTTTATATACGAGCAGGAAGGGGCGGTCTGGTTCCGCTCGACTGATTTCGGCGACGATAAAGACAGGGTGGTTATAAAAAGCGACGGAAGCCTTACGTATCTGGCACCGGACATAGCCTACCACCGTGAAAAGTTCGCGCGCGGATTTACAAGGCTTATAGATATATGGGGCCCGGACCATCACGGATACATACCCAGGATGAAGGCCGCCATACAGGCGCTGGGCCACCCGGTCGATTCTCTGTCGGTCCTTATCGTTCAGCTTGCCTCGCTTTATCGCGGCGGACAGCAGGTCAGGATGTCCACCAGGGCGGGAGAATTTGTCACTTTGCGTGAAGTAATGGATGAGGTGGGTAAGGACGTAGGTAGGTTTTGTTTTACAATGAGACGCATATCAAGCCATCTGGACTTCGATCTGGACGTCATAAAGAAGGAATCTTCCGAGAATCCGGTCTTCTACATACAATATGCTCACGCCAGGATATGGTCGATATTGGATTACGCCAAAGACGCATCGATAAGCGATAAATTCGATCCGGGTCTTTTAAAAGAGCCGGAGGAGATGGAGCTTATACGCGCACTAAGACAGTTCCCGCTGGTAGTGAATTTGAGCGCAAGACATCTGGAACCATACGTTATATTGCAGTATCTTCAGGACCTTGCATCCATGTTCCATTCTTTCTATAATAAGCACAGAGTTGTAGGTGATGACGCCGGGCTCTCCAGGGCCAGGATAGCGCTCGTCGATTGCGTAAGAATAGTCCTCGCAAACGGACTTCGGCTTCTCGGCGTATCGTTGCCTAAGAAGATGTAGTATTGCCGCAGTTTTGTTATATATAAATCCAAATGTCAAAATCCCCGCCCCACCGACCAGGATGCGCGTATGACCGAACCCACTCAAGCGTTTGAGTCGATCAAGGTATACCAGAACGAAGAGATCGATTCTGAAAAACTCGCGTCGGATCTCGTCGAATACGGTTACCATTTCGTAAAGAGAGTAGGCGAAGAAGGTGATTTCGCCCGTCTCGGTGATACTATCACGGTATATCCCGTAACTTTCGAGTACCCACTCCGTATAGAGCTTAATGCCAACCGCGTAGAGCGCATACGAAGTCTCGACCCCATAACATACCAAGTCATAGAGGACCATCACGTGGCGATCATCCTGCCGATAAAAGGGATCGCTAAGCGACGGATCGAGAAGAGCCGCATCAAACCCACCGAGGCCTCTCCCATAGACAACTTTGTAGATATAGAACCCGGCGATTATGTAGTCCATATAGACCATGGGATAGGAAAATACATCGGTATAGAAAAGGTAAAGCTCGGCAAGGTTTACGTCGAGCATCTGGTGATAGAGTATTCCGGCGGAGATAAGCTGTACCTGCCGTTTGCCGATCTGGATAAGATACAAAAGTATCTGGGCTTCGAGAAGCGCCTGCCCAAAGTCCATAAATTGGGTTCCAAATTGTGGAAGCGCGCCAAGGAAGAGGCTAAGGATGGCGTGCAGAAAGTCGCCCTGGAGCTTCTTGAACTCCAGGCTAAGCGCAGCGCCGCAGGCGGATTCAAATATTCGAAAGATACCGAGTGGCAGAGAAAGCTGGAGAGCTCCTTTCCGTATAAGGACACCATAGATCAGGTCAAGGCTCTCGCGGAAGTGAAGATCGACATGGAGTCAGAGAAGCCGATGGATAGGCTCCTGTGCGGGGATGTAGGATATGGCAAGACCGAAGTGGCTTTGCGGGCGGCCTTTAAAGCGCTGATGGATGACAGGCAGGTGGCGATACTGGTGCCTACGACGATACTGGCGGAGCAGCATTTTAACACTTTCAGGAACAGGATGAGGGATTTTCCCGTCATGGTAGAGATGCTGTCGCGTTTTCGTACGCCGGAGGAACAAGCCCGGATAATAAAGGACCTGGCCTCCGGCTCGGTCGACATAATAATAGGAACCCACAGGCTTCTCTCCGGAGATGTGAGATTCAAAGACCTGGGGCTTGTAATAATCGACGAGGAACAGCGTTTCGGTGTGCGCCACAAAGAGCACCTGAAAAAATTGCGTCTCAGCGTAGATGTGCTGACCCTAACTGCTACCCCGATACCGCGTACACTATACCTGGCGTTGATGGGAGGGCGGGATATATCCGTGATAAACACGCCTCCGTCTGAAAGGCTTCCGGTGGAGACGTATGTTACGCATTATGACGAGAACCTTATAAGACAGGCGATGCTCAAGGAAAAATCCCGTGGTGGGCAGATCTTTTTCGTGCATAATCGTGTAAACGGCATTGAGAATATCGCAAAGAGCGTAAAGAAGCTTGTACCGGAAGTAAGTATGGCGGTAGCGCATGGCCAGATGTCGGAAAAGGCATTAGAAGAGACCATGTTGAAGTTCATCAAAGGAGAGATCGACTGCTTACTGTCCACTACTATAATAGAATCCGGCATAGATATCCCAAACGCCAACACCATCATAATAAACCGCGCGGACAGGTTCGGGCTTTCCGAGTTGTATCAGCTCCGTGGCAGGGTGGGACGTTTTACGCGTTCCGCGCATGCCTATCTTCTTATACCTAAAAAATTCGTATTGAGCGCGGAGTCGCAAAAACGCCTTACGGCGATAATGAAATTCAGGGAGCTCGGCTCTGGCTTTAAACTGGCGATGGAGGATCTGCAGATACGCGGGGCCGGGAACCTCCTCGGGCTCGAGCAAAGCGGGTACATAAATTCTGTCGGTTTCGACCTGTATTGCCGTCTACTCAAATCGGCTATAGATACATACAAACCGCTAGTTAAAAACAGCCGAAACGCTTTGAAGTAATATTGATATTGTGATATCATATCCGATATGAGAATAATTATATATTTAGCAATAGCGGTCATTGCGTTTTCGGGGTGCGCAAGGAAGGCGTCCGAAGACGACAAGGTGATAGCAACAATATCCAGCCAGCCGATAACCTTGAAGCAGTTCAACGCGAGAGTGGCAAAGCTTCCCGCATACTACAAGACCTTGATAGACAAGAACAAAAAATTATATCTGGACGATATAATAATCGAGCAGCTCTTTTACGAGGAGGCTATCCGTAAGGGGGTTAACCGCGATTCGGAGGTGGTAGACCTTTTGAACGAGGCAAAACGCAAGATATACATATCGAAGTATATACAGAACGAGATCGATAATAATATCAAAGTCACCGATATGGAAGTCAAGGAGTTTTACGATTCCAATAAGGACGATTTTAAGACGCCTCCGCTTTGGAGGGCATCTCACATATTGGTCGGAAGCGAAGAACAGGCCAAATCTATCCTCGAAGACCTGTCAAAAGGCGGGAACTTTGAAGAGCTTGCCAAGAAGAACTCTATCGATGCTACTGCTACAAGGGGTGGGGATGTCGGGTTCTTCCGTATGGGGCAACTGATACCCGAGTTCGAAAATGCTTGCGTGAAGCTTAGCAAGGGCCAGACCAGCGGGATAATCCATACCCAGTTCGGGTACCATATAATAAAGCTCACCGACAAGAGGGAGCCGACGGCCGAGAGCTACGAAAAGGTAAGAGAGATAATAGAAGGACGTCTTAAAAAGACCAAGCGCGAAGAGGCCATGAACAAGCTTATCCTGGATCTTAAGTCCAGGTATAACGTAATAGTCGACAAGGACGTTTTTCAATCCAGCCAAATAGTGGCCGAAGACTCCGGGGATCCGGCTAACGCGCCTAAACCCGGATCCTCGATTAATACGGGGACTGCCCAGCCAAAAAATGATTAAAAAGATAACCCTGTTATTCTATATTTTTTACGGCTTTATTGTCTCCGGTATTTATGCCGATGTCATCGACAAGATCGCCGTTATAGTTAACAACGAGGCCGTGACTCTGGGGGAGATAGACCAGATGCTGCTGCCGGTATATGCCAGGTACAAGGCGGCATATAAAGACCAGCGCGAGCTCGTGAAGAAGATGGAGGAGGCCAGGCAAAAGATAGTAGAGCAATTGATAGAGGACAAACTTATATTAAGCGAGGCAAAGAAGCAAAACATAGAGATCGACGAGAAAGAGGTGGAAGCCAGGATAAGGCAGGTCGAAAAGCAGTTCGCCTCTAAAAACGCTTTTACGCGGGCGTTAATGGAACAGCACCTCTCCGTAAAAGAGCTTAAGAACAAATACCGCGAGCAGATGATGGTAAAAAAAATAATCGACTCAAAGATAGGGTCGCGCGTAATAATAACTCCTGTTGAAGTTCACGCATATTATAACAGCCATATAAGTGACTTTACCCAGCCCGCGGAGGCAAAGATACGGAATATACTTATCAAGATAAAAGACGAGAACGACATCCAGCGCGCGGCCGGTCTGGCAAAAGATATAGAGGATAAACTTAAGGCCGGCGAAGATTTCGCTTCATTGGCGCAGAGTTATTCTGAAGGGCCGGCAGCCTCGGAAGGCGGCTTAATGGGCACTATCAGGAAAGGAGATATGATGCCCGAGCTCGAAGAGTCTATATTTTCTTTAAAGGAAGGCGATATATCTGGTATAGTCCAATCCCCGTTGGGGTATCACATATTCAAGATCGAGGAGATGAAGCCGCAGAGGACCTTGTCGGATTCCGAAGCGTATAAGGAGATCGAGGAGCTTTTATTCCGCGACAAGATAAAACAAAAGATAAAAGGTTGGGTAGATTCCCTCAGGAAGAATGCCTACATCGCGTTCAAATGAAGCCAATTGCGCTAAAGCCCGTAGTTTACGCTTATCCCGGCGGGATCCCGCCTAGTCCATTCAGCATATGAAGATCAAATCTCTATCGCGGCGGGATAAAAAGAACATAGTTATTACGATCGGGGATCCTTCCGGCATAGGGCCGGAGGTTGCCCTGAAGGCTCTGGCAAGCCCGAAATTGAAAGGGCTTGCCAATTTTTTATTAGTAGGCGATCGCTGTCTTATGGAAAGGGTCGCGCGGGATCTTTCGGTAAAGATTGAAGTAGCCACCTTGGACATGGAGAATGTAAGGCCTTCAGGTTTTGCTTACGGAGTCTCCCGCCCCGAGTTCGGTAAAGCCGCGGTGGATTATCTGGATAAGGCAATCGATCTTATAAAACTGGGCGAGGCGGATGCCATGGTGACCGCGCCGATAAACAAGGCGTCTGTAATATCAGCCGGTTTCCGGGGTTTTGAGGGGCATACCGAATACCTCGCGGGTAAGACGAACTCCAAGAACGCGGTGATGATGTTTGTTGGCCCGAAGCTCAAAGAGACGCTCGTTACGCGCCACATAGCGTTCAAGGATGTTGCCAAAACCATAACCACCGAAAAGATATTTTCGACCATACAAGCTACTTATAACGGCCTGCGGGATCTATTGAATATCAAAAAGCCGGTTGTCGCAGTTGCCGGCCTTAATCCGCACGCCGGTGAGTGCGGGCTATTCGGCGACGAGGAGTCCAGGATTATAGCCCCGGCTGTTAAGAAGGCAGGAAGGCTATTCAAAAATATTTACGGGCCCGTGCCTCCCGATGTAGTATTCTATGATGCCCTTAACGGGAAATATGACGCGGTGGTGGCCTTGTACCATGACCAGGGTCTTATACCTTTCAAGATGTTATATTTCAAAGATGGCGTCAATATGACTTTAGGGTTGCCTTTCATAAGAACGTCTCCTGACCACGGCACGGCTTTCGATATAGCGGGGAAGGGTATGGCCGATCCTTCATCGATGATCGAAGCCGTAAAACTTGCCTCAAGACTCGCCTGACATGCTTACCAGAAAAGAACTTAAAGAGCTTTTCTTAGAATACGGGTTCAGGCCCTTAAAAAGGTACGGCGAAAATTATCTGGTAGACAATAATATAAAGGACAAGATAATAGACGAGCTGGATCTTTCGTCGGGCGACAGAGTTCTCGAGATAGGCCCGGGCCTCGGGGCATTGACCCTTGATATAGCAGAAAGCGGCGCAGAGCTGACAGCGGTTGAAAAAGACAGAAAGGCCTGCGCGATATTGGCCGGTCTCGTCGGCGGTGATTCTAAGAACGCTACGATTTTGAATCGCGATATACTCGATTACGATATAACCGGTTTCGCCGGCGAAAGAAAGATAAAGATCGTCGGGAATCTGCCTTATTATATAACAAGCCCTATCATAGAGAAGATAATCGCCGCGTATGCGGTGACGGATTTCGCGGTCATCCTGGTGCAGAAAGAATTCGCTAATAGGCTGGCCGCCGGTCCGGGGTCGAAAGAGTACGGATCGCTTAGCTGTTTTGTGCAGTATAGAGCGGCGATATCTTATATACACACCGTAAAGCGTACTTCCTTCTATCCGGAACCGGAGGTCGATTCCGCTATTGTAAGATTGGATATGCTTGGAAAGCCCCCGGTTGATGTTAGGGATGAGGGGTTGCTTTTTAAGGTCATACGCGGCGCTTTTAACCAGCGCCGAAAATCGCTTATCAATTCACTTTCAAGAAAAGAAGTGCTGGACCTGCCTAAAGACACGCTTGCCGAGGTTTTTTCGCGCGCCCGCGTCGATCCTGCCACCCGCCCCGAATCCATGTATTTAGACGACTTTGCGAGGATAGTCAACTCGCTCTAGAGTTTTCGAAATGGCGATATTTGACTTAGCCGGGTTATTGTGGTAACTTATATTAAAATATGGAGTTAGAATAATGAAAACCATCGAAAGGGAAGCGGTCAAGCATGTAGCTCTGCTTTCCCGGCTGCATTTAACCGAAAATGAATTAGATTTATATTCTAAACAATTGGCATCTATCTTATCTTATATAAACAAATTAAATGAAATAGATACGTCTGACGTCCGCCCTACAAGCCATCCGTTGAAAACACTAAAAAACGTTTTTCGTAAGGACGTTTTGAAGAGTTCTCTTCCGGTCGATAAAGCGCTTGCCAATGCCCCTTCCAAGGAAGGCGACCATTACAAAGTTCCGCAAGTCATCGAGGGTAAATAGATGCCCAATCTATTCTCCAGGACCATATCCGAACTTAGACAGATGATCGAAAAGGAAGGCTTGAACCCGGCCGATATAATAAAAGAGCTATTTGACAGGATTGCGAAGATTGACGGGAAGCTGAAGGCTTTCGTGTCTGCGGATAAATCTGTAGCGCTGGAGCGGCTTGCTAAGGCGGATAAAGGGGGCACGCTCTTCGGGATACCGGTTCTTATAAAAGATAATATATGCGTGGAAGGAGAGAATACCACGTGCGCATCGCGTATTCTTAAGGGCTTCAAACCGCCTTACGATGCCACCGTAGTAAAGAAGCTAAAGGCTTCAGGCGCCGTGCTGATGGGCAAGGCCAATATGGACGAATTCGCGTTCGGTTCTTCGTGCGAGACTTCCTGCTACGGGCCTACGAAAAATCCTTGGGATCTGGAGAGAATACCCGGCGGTTCCAGCGGAGGGTCTGCCGCCGCTGTTTCGGCTGAGCTTGCCACTTTTGCGCTTGGCTCGGATACGGGCGGGTCTATAAGACAGCCGGCAAGTCTCTGCGGCGTTGTCGGTTTGAAGCCTACATACGGCAGAGTATCCCGCTATGGTCTTATCGCTTTCGCCTCCAGCCTGGATCAGATAGGCCCTATAACCAAAGACGTGCGCGACTCTGCGCTGGTTCTTGGGGTGATCGCAGGTCACGACGATATGGATTCGACCTCTGTCGATATTCCCGTACCTGATTATACCAAGTCGCTTGTGAAAGATGTGAAGTCACTGCGCATAGGGGTGCCGAAGGAATACTTTGTGGAAGGCATAGACGAGGAGGTCTCTTCAAGCATAAAGGGCGCTATAGATATTTTTAGAGACCTTGGAGCAAAGATAGTGGATATATCTCTTCCTCATACCGAATACGCCATCAGTACTTATTACATAGTAGGTCCTGCGGAGGCCAGCTCTAACCTTGCCAGGTTCGACGGCGTGCAATACGGTTTGCGCGCCGATGGCTCGGAAGATCTCATAGATATGTACATAAAAACGCGTTCGCAAGGTTTCGGTCAGGAGGCCAAGCGCCGTATACTTCTGGGCACCTATTGTCTCTCTTCCGGTTATTACGATGCGTACTACCTCAAAGCCCTCAAGATAAGGACGAAGATAAAAGAAGATTTTGATGCCGCTTTCGAGTTGTGCGATTGCATCTTAACACCCACATCTCCTACGGCGGCTTTTAAGATAGGCGAGAGGTCGGAAGACCCGCTAAGCATGTACCTTTCCGACGTTTTTACCATACCGGCTAATCTTGCAGGGTTGCCCGGCATATCCTTACCGTGCGGTTTCACTAAAGACTCCTTACCTATAGGCTTACAGATACTCGGCAAGCCTTTCGATGAGGAGACGATATTTAGAGCAGCTTATACTTTTGAACAGAGTACGGACTTTCACAAGAAGAGGCCTGTTTTATAATATGTCTGCGATAAGTCAGCGATACGAAACTGTCATAGGTCTTGAGGTCCATCTGCAGCTCAAAACAGATACAAAGGCCTTCTGCGGCTGTTCCACCAAATTCGGCCAAAAGCCGAACAGCCAGACCTGTCCTGTATGTCTGGGTTTCCCGGGCAGCCTGCCGGTATTGAATGAAGAGGCCTTCTTCTATTCCATCAAGGTCGCGCTAGCCCTTAACTGCAAAATACAGGACCTTATAAAATTCGACAGGAAGAATTATTATTATCCGGACCTTCCGAAAAACTTTCAGATATCTCAGTATGATATGCCTCTTTCTTACGACGGTTACGTAGACATAATCTCTGGGGATGCTCCGAAAAGGATAAGGATAAAGAGGGTCCATCTCGAAGAGGACGCCGGAAAGCTTGTCCACCCCGAAGGTGAAAGCTATAGCCTTGTCGATTATAACAGGTCCGGCATGCCGCTTTTGGAGATAGTGACCGAGCCTGATATAAGCTCGCCGGACGAGGCATACAGCTATCTTACAAAGCTTAAGGCTATATTAGGCTACCTCAGGGTCTCTGATTGTGATATGGAAAAAGGTTCGCTCAGGTGCGATGCTAACATATCCATAAGGCCAGCCGGAGAAAAGGTTCTTGGCACCAAGGTGGAAGTTAAGAACATGAACACATTTAAAGGCGTGAGGGCTGCGCTCGAACACGAGGCCGGCAGACAACTATCCGTTTTGGAAGACGGAGGCAAGATCTTTCAGGAGACTCGGCTTTGGGATGCAGGCAAGAACTCCACGTTTTCGATGAGGTCCAAAGAGGAGGCTAAAGATTACAGATATTTCCCGGAGCCGGATCTTGTACCTTTCGTGGTCGATGGATCTTTGATAGAAAATGCCAGGGCCGGGTTGCCGGAACTGCCGGAGGCCCGTAAAGATCGGTTCCAGAAAGACTATGGCCTTTCTGCGTATGACGCGGATGTCCTTACAGGCAACATAGATGTCGCGGAATATTTTGAGGAATGCTGTGCCGGTTACCAGGACAGAAAGAAGGTCGCCAATTGGATAATGGGCGACATAATGGCCGAGATGAACGAGCGGAATATGGGAATAAGAGAGCTTGCCCTGACGCCCGCGCATTTGCTGGAACTGTTGAAGATGGTCGATGGCGGTACATTGAGCGGCAAGATGGCCAAGGATGTCTTAGTCGAGATAATGGATAGCGGCGCTTCGCCTGCCGATATAGTGTCCTAAATA
>JAGOLR010000028.1 GCA_017993955.1 Candidatus Omnitrophota bacterium | reverse complement strand
GCTCCGAACCTGCCATCGGATGCGATCCTACAAAAAAAACTTTTCTTTTCCCGGGAAGACGCCTTTCGACCGAATCACATATCCAAGTTTTAGTGCTGCCTGCATCCGTTATGACAGCACCGGGTTTCGCGTGAATAGCCGCTTCCAGAACAAGAGACGGTATCGAATGCACCGGCGAAGCTACTATTATAAGATCTGCGCTCCTGACGCCTTCAGCCATATCCATAACGCCGCGGTCTATAGCCTTCCGCTTCAATGCCTTCTTTAGCGTGATCTTGCGCCTGAAGACACCTACCACTTCACGCGCCAGCCCACGCTTCTTGATAGCAAGTCCTATAGACCCGCCGATAAGTCCGACTCCGATGATCGTAACTTTTTTAAATGGACGCATATAAGCCAGGTCCTCGATAATAACAAGCGAATGGAAAAATCCAAAATCCCAATACTACAAATATTACAAAATAATTTCAAAATCTAAAATCCAAACGTGTATTTTGGATTTTGAGCTTTGGATCTATTTGGTAGTATTTGAATTTTGACATTTGCATTTATCCTGATTGAAGCGTTATAGTTCCCGCCCGACCGCCTCCGCAACTCGCGACACTTCCGACATCATCTTCGCAAAGTTCTCCGGCAATAACGATTGCTCGCCATCCGACATCGCCTCTTCCGGATTCGGGTGGACCTCGACAATCAAACCATCCGCGCCCGCGGCGATACCTGCCTTTGCGCAAGGCGATACCAGCCCCCACTTGCCCGTCGCGTGCGAAGGGTCGACTATTATAGGTAGGTGGCTCAGACTCTTAATAACAGGCACCGCGCTGACATCAAAAGTAAAGCGCGTAGCATCTTCGAATGTCCTTATGCCCCTCTCGCACAAAACGACCTTGAAGTTCCCGCCTGCCAGAATATATTCCGCGGACATGAGAAACTCCTTTATAGTATTGGACATCCCGCGTTTTAGAAGCACGGGTTTCTTGGATTTCCCGACCTCGCGGAGGAGGTTAAAGTTCTGCATATTTCTGGCGCCTATCTGTATAATATCCGCATATTTTGATACCAGATCTATATCCCGGACATCCATGAGCTCGGTTACTATAAGTAAGCCCGTCTCCCTCCTGGCCTTGGCCAGCATCTTCAGGCCTTTTTCACCCAAACCCTGAAATGCATAGGGCGAAGTCCTGGGCTTAAAAGCCCCGCCCCTTAAAACCTTGGCGCCTGCGGCCTTTACGTTATGGGCTATTGTCAGAAGAAGCTTCTCGTTCTCCACTGAACAAGGCCCGGCCATTACTACTATATTACGGCCGCCTACCTTTATGCCGCCACCCAGGTCCACGACCGAATCTTCTTTGCGGAAATCTCTAGAGGCAAGTTTAAAAGGTTTTAATATCGAAAGGACCTTTTCGACGCCCGGGAAGGCTTCCAGGGGCTGTGACCTTATGACGTCTTCCTCGCCGATCACTCCTACTATGGTCCTCTCCACACCCTTCGAGATCCATGGCTTAAGGCCAAGCTTCTTGACTTTAGATATCAGGTGATTCAACTCTTTAGAAGTTGCGTCAGGCCGTAATACAATGATCATGAGTCAAACTCCTTTTTCGGTTCGCGGTATTTGGCTATCGGTTTTCGATCACGCTGACCCCAAACCGATAACCGCTAACCGTATTTATAAGACTCTATTCAACGCCTCTATAAACTTCCTGTTTTCTGCGCGGGTCCCGACGGTTACTCGAATATACGTATCAAGCCCCCAAGCTTTCATATCACGGACTATAACACCGAGCTTAAGCAGGTCATTAAAAACTCGTTTGCAATCTGCCCCCGTATCGGCAACGATAAAGTTGGTAGCGCTTTTTACGTACGATATTCCCATCTTACGGAATTCAGAATACAGGAATGTCTTCTCTTTTTCGACATGGGCAAGAGTCTTCTTAAGAAAAGACTTATCGCCAATCGCGGCTTCGGCAGCTACCTGAGCCAAAAGGTTTATATTGAACGGCTCGCGCGTCCTTTCCATGTACCCGATAACCTCAGGACTGGCCACGCCGTAACCTATCCTTAGACCTGCCAGGCCGTACGATTTGGAAAATGTCCTCGCGACAATAAGTCCGGGGCGATCCAGATAATTTAACCCGTCAGGATAATCCTCGCAACCATACTCGGCAAACTCGAAATACGCCTCATCCAGAAAGACTATCACCCGTTCCGGTAGATCCGAAAGGAAATCTTCCAACTCCTTACGGGTAACGTAAGTCCCGGTGGGATTATCTGGGTTCGCTATAAAAACCATCTTGGTCTTTTCCGTCACTCTTTCCTTCATCGCCAAGAGGTCATGCTTAAGGTCTTTTTTCAGAGGAACGAATTTTATATCGACATTCTGCATCTGCGAGACTATTTCGTAGATAAGAAAAGTCGGCTGGGCTATTATCACCTCGTCACCCTCGGATAGAAAGGCCCTGGCAGCCAGGCATATGACCTCGTCCGAACCGTTCCCAAAGATTAGGCCAGCCCCGTCCACCCCAAGGCGCTTAGCCAATTTCTGACGTAGATAGAAACTGGAGGAGTCCGGATAACGGTTAATATTCTTAAGGTTACGCCTTATGGCATCTATCGCCTTCGGGGAAGGTCCCAGGCAATTTTCGTTCGAGGCAAGCTTTATGACGTCTTCAAGTCCCAGCTCGCGCCGGACCTCTTCTATAGGCTTACCCGGAACGTAGTTCCGGACTTTAAGGATGCTTGGCTTGACTAGATTTCGCATAATATTAGTTTGTTGAGTTTATTGAGTTTATTGCGTTAAACCCAATGAACACAATAAACGCAATGAACCAATGAACGATGTGTTGTTATACTCCGCTTCCAACGGGATACGAGCCGAGGACTTTTACATACGATGCGGTCTTTTGCAGCCCCTCGAGCGCCCGTTTGACTTTCGCATCGCGCGCATGCCCTTCAAGATCGACGAAGAAGTAATACTCCCAAGCTCTTACCTTCGAAGGTCTGGACTCTATCTTGGTAAGGTTTATACCGTTATTTTTGAAAGGCACGAGCATGTCATGCAAAGCCCCTGCCCTGTCTTTCACGGAGAACATTATGGAGGTCTTATCATGGCGCGTGGGTTTAACATCGTTCTTGCCGATAACAAGAAACCTCGTGACATTGTGAGTGCTGTCCTCGATGCCGCGATACAGGATATTAAGGCCATATTTTTTACCCGCATGTTCGCTTGCTATGCAAGCGCTCCCTTTTTCATGGGAAGCTATAGACGCAGCCTTTGCGGTGCTGGATGCCTCGACAAGGTCCACCCCATACAGGTTAGCCTCCAACCAGGACCTGCATTGAGCAAATACCTCTGCCTTAGAATAGACCTTTTTTATCCCATTCAAATTATCTTTTTTGGATAGAAGACTATGCGATATCTCCAGATAGATCTCGGAGCAGATCTTCAGATCAGAATCCGCAAACATATCCAGAGTGTGGTTTACCGCTCCCTCTATTGAATTCTCTATGGGAACCACGCCGTAATCAGCCCTTGATTTTTCGACTTCGGCGAAGACATCTGTTATTGTGCCGCAGCCGGCATAGGAAACGCTCGAACCGAATTTTTTCAAACTGGCCAAATGAGTGAATGTAAACTCAGGGCCAAGGTAAGCTATCTTTATCGGCTTCTCCATATTCAACGCGCTCGACATTATCTCTCTAAATATAGATCTCAGGGAGTCATTGGGTATGGGACCTTTGTTCTGGGCCAGGAGGCGCGAATAGACGTCCTTCTCCCTATCCGGCACATAGACAGAGGCTTTCGTCTTAGCCTTCAACTTGCCGACCTCTCCTATAATCTCCGCCCTCTTGTTTAAAAGTTTAAGGATCTGGGAATCAAGCGAATCAATTGCTTTGCGCAACTTCTTCAGGTCCATGCACTTTCTCCTCTTGCGTAACATTCCCGGTATTATCGGGCGCGGGTCCCTCTTGCCGGGGTTCCGCCACCTTACCTGTCTCCATATTTAAAAGCCTGGCTCGTTCACGCTCTTTTATAAATTCCAGATCGCTCTCCTGGAACTCCTTCAATTTCGGCAGCTCATCGAGTGATTTTAAACCGAAATGCTGCAAAAATTCCGTGGTAGTCCCGTAAAGAATTGGGCGCCCCGGCGCGTCTAACCTGCCGCGTGTCTTTATAAGTTCTTTTTCCTCCAAAGAATGCAATATCCTGTCTACATTAACGCCCCTTATGGCCTCTATCTCGCTTCTTGTTATAGGTTGTTTATAAGCGATTATGGCGAGCGTCTCCAGAGAAGGGCCTGTCATCCTGTCGGGCCCTTTCTTATAAAGAAGCGCTATCCACTTGCTATACACCGGGTCGGTCAGCATCTGAAAACCGCCCGCGATCTCCTTTATCTGAAAACTACGCCCGGTTGAGCCGTATTCGGCGTTAAGCTCTTCTATCAGGGTTCTTATCTCAGTCGATTCGACAGCCTTTTCAGTCAAAACTTCTCGCATGGTATCTAACGAAAGAGGCTTATCGCTTACGAAAAGTATCGCTTCTATTATCTTTTTAGCTTCTGACCTGTCCATCTTTTAGACCCCTGTTATATTGTTTTCTCTCTTAGCCGCGTCTGAATTTGACGAACTCGTATCTCCCTCTGCGATAACCTGAGAGCTTCCGACTTTCGGCTCTTCGATTACGGAGGAAGGAGAGGATTCCTTAACCGGTTCCACGTGCCGCACTATCTCTATATCGCCAAAAGGATTTGTCTGGATAGCATTTACCTCGCGCATCTTTATGAGCTCCAGAAGGGCCAGAAATATGGTTATGATCTCGGCCTTGTTCTTGGCTTTATTGAATAGTTCGGCAAACCTTATCTTTTTCACCTCCACAAGAAGATGGAGGACATCGTGTATCTTCTCGGATACAGTGAACTCGTCCTTCACCACTTTATGGAAGACATCCTTGGGGATATCCTTCAAAACTTTGGTGAAAGCCGTAATAAGATCGAAAAGGCTTGCTTCGAAGAATTCGTTATCGGGGGCTATCCCACGCACGTCTATGCCAGGCCCTACTCTGGCAAAGAAATGCTTCTGGTGGGAAGCCATCTGAGACAGTTCGCTTGCCGCCTCTTTGAATTTCTTGTATTCCAGGAGCCGCCTGACCAGCTCCGCTCGCGGGTCCTCTTCCTCTTCTTCGCCCTGGAGCTCTTCCGGAGGCAGAAGCATCCTGGACTTTATATGCATGAGGGTGGCCGCCATCACCAGAAACTCCCCGGCTATATTAAGGTCTAGGAGCTGCATAAGCTCCAGATACTCAAGATACTGATCGGTTATCTTGGCGATCGGTATATCATACACATCGATCTCTTCTTTTTTTATAAGATAGAGAAGGAGATCGAGCGGACCTTCGAAGACTTCGAGCTTAACCTTGTAAGACATTGTATCGTTTCGGTTATAGGTTATCGGTTAGCGGTTAGCTTTACCAAAAACCGAAAACCGCAAACCTATTTTCAACTATACTACCAAATGCAACGCTTTTCTGACTTCCGCCATCGTATCCGATGCCGCTTTCCGCGCCTTCTTGTTGCCTTCCGCCATGATATCCTGTATCTGTGAATCGGAAAGCTTGCTCCTCTTAAGCTGCAATGGCTCCAAATGAGCGATAACCGACTTCGCAAGGCACTTTTTGCATTCCGTACAACCTAAAAGCGCGCCTTCACACCATTCACGGGTCTTTTTAAGCGAATCCGGATCGGTAAATATTGAAAAATAGCTGAATACGTTGCAGATATCAGGATGCCCCTTATCATTGAGTTTTATGCGCTTGGGGTCGGTTATCATCTGCGACACCTTCTTCTCGACCAGCTCTAACGGATCCGACAACGCGATGAAATTCCCGTAGCTCTTTGACATCTTACGGTTGTCAAGGCCTAGAAGCTTGGGGAACTTGGTCAATAAAGGTTCCGGTTCCGGGAAGATCTCTTTTTTATAGAGAGTATTGAATCTCCGGACTATCTCCCTGGTAAGCTCAAGGTGCGGTATCTGATCCACCCCGACCGGCACAGCATCGGCCTTATATACAGCTATATCCGCCGCCTGAAGAATCGGATATCCTAAAAATCCGTATGTAGTAAGCTCCCTCCCCTTTATTTCGCGCAATTGCTCTTTATAAGTTGGGCATCGCTCTACCCAGGCAAGAGGTGTTAAGTCCGAAAAAATAGTATAAAGCTCCAGGTGTTCCGGAACCTGGGACTGGACGAATATTACGCACTTATCCGGATCGAGACCTGCCGCGACAAAGTCGCGGACCATCTCCACCGAATCTTCGCGCATGCCCTTGGGGTTTTCGTATTCGCTCATCAAGGCATGCCAATCGGCGATCATGTAAAAGCAATGATATTCGTTCTGGAGCCTGGCCCAATTATTAAGCGCTCCCACGAGATGCCCTAGATGGAGTTTCCCGGTCGGGCGCATTCCGCTTAATATAATCTTTTTAGCAGTCATTCGATCCTCAAACAACTTGTTTCGTATTGCGTATTCCGTATAGCGTATTGCGATTAAAATCCGAAACCCTAAGCACTAAATCCTAAACAAATTCAAAATGCGAAATTCTAAATTTCTAAACCAATGTTTAAGATTTTGATATTTGATATTGTTTAGAATTTCGATATTCGAATTTAGCATTTTCTCGATACGCGATACGGAATACGAAAATTAGCTACTTGCGCGCCGTAAGACGCCGCGCAACTTTCTCGATACGGTACATCTCTATAATATCGCCTGCCTTTATATCGTTATGACGCTCAAGCCCTATGCCGCACTCGAAACCTTCCGCTACTTCACGCGCATCGTCTTTAAACCTTTTCAGGCCGCCGATCTTCCCGGTATGGACGACCTCTTTGTCGCGGATTAGTTTCGCTATCCCGGTCCGGACAATCTTCCCTTTAGTAACCATGCAGCCGGCTATCGTCCCGGACTTGGTAACCTGGAATACCTGTTTTACCATGGCGCGCCCGACAAAGACCTCGCTAGACACCGGTTCCAGGAGACCTTCCATGGCGGCGACAACGTCTTGTATGGCTTCGTAAATTATGCCGTAAACCTTTATCTCAATGCCTTCTTTCGCGGCGACAGCCTCTGCGCCTTCGTCGATCTTCACATTGAAACCTATGACTACCGCATTGGAGACCATTGCCAGCATGACATCAGATTCGTTTATATTTCCGACATCCGCGTGAATAACATTGACCTTAACATCTTTAGCACTAAGCTCCAAAAGCGACGCCTTTAGCGCCTCAACCGAACCCTGCACGTCACCTTTTAGCAGTATATTCAGCTCTTTAGTCACGCCCTCTTTCATCTTTGAATAAAAATCCTCCAGCGTAACACGTTTTGATGAGCGTAGTTTTATAGCCCGGGCTTCGTCCTGTTTTAGCATGGACAGCGTCCTGGCCTTCTTCTCGTCTTTTACGGAGAAGAACTCGTCGCCTGCCATAGGCACACCCGACAATCCCAGTATAATTGCCGGTTTAGAGGGGCCTGCCTCTTCTATCCGGTTACCTGCGTGGTCCATCATCGCCTTGATTCTGCCATAGTGCATTCCGGTTAGGACCATATCACCTACGCGCAAAGTGCCGTTCTTTACAAGCACGGTAGATACCGGGCCTTGGCCGCTGGAAAGCTTGCCCTCTATAACTACACCTCTGGCCCTAAGATTTGGGTTAGCTTTAAGCTCCAAAAGCTCGGACTCCAGAATCAACATCTCAAGAAGCTGCTCCACGCCTTCTCCAGTCTTAGCTGATACCGGGATAACTATAGTCTTACCTCCCCAATCTTCCGGACTAAGCCCTATGGAAGCAAGTTGTCCTTTTACTTTATCAATATTTGCCGAAGGGAGATCGCACTTGTTCAAAGCCACTACTATCGTTACCCCCGCAGCGCGGGCATGGTCTAGCGCTTCTTTCGTTTGAGGCATTACGCCGTCATCCGCGGCGACCACCAGGACAACCACGTCTGTAGCGTTAGCGCCTCTTGCTCGCATCGCGGTGAAGGCCTCATGACCCGGAGTATCGAGAAAAGTAACGGAACCGTTCTTGAATTTTACTTCGTAAGCGCCGATGTGCTGGGTTATCCCACCCTTTTCCCTATCTGCCACGCGAGTCTTCCTTATAAAATCCAAGAGGCTTGTCTTGCCATGGTCTACGTGGCCCATAAAAGTGACTACCGGAGGGCGCGTTACAAGATGCTTCACATCCTGCTTCTCCTCCATCTCTTTATGTTCGGAGGCGACCACATTCTCCGCCTTTGAAGGCTTCCTGTATTCAAAGCCGTATCCGGAAAGTATATTTACCACTATGTCTTCGCCGATATTTTGATTTATGGTAGCGAATATGTTTTTCGACATAAGATTGACTATAAGCTCATTAGGCTTTACGCCTATCTTTATAGCCAACTCTTTCAGTGTAAGGGGAGTGTCGAATTCCAGCGCTTTAGGCGCAGGGGGCTGTCCCGGTTCTTCGATCTCAACCTGCTGTTTGGCAGTTTCTACCTTGCCAGGAATAGACCCGGCCCCTTGTCGAAAATCTTTTGTATCGGTAACTTTTTCTACTGGTTTGACTTGAACTGGCGGCTCGATCTTTTTGGTTTCAGCATGGACTGGAGCGGGGGTTGGCTTAGGCGTAGTTTTTACAGGAGAAGGAGCAGGCTTGACTTCCTCGACCTTTTTAACATCCTGCGGCCTTTCTGTTTTAACCTCAGGCTTTGCAATATCGGTTTGCTTAGCTCCTGGAAGCTTAGACTCCGTCTTAACCGCTGCGACTTTAAGAGCGCCTTTCTCTTCGGACTTCTTCTCTATCTTGCCCGCTTTCTTAATAACAGACGGCTTGGCCTTGGGAACGGCCTTCTCAGCCTCTTTTTTTACCTTAGGCTTTGCTTCAGCTGATTTCTCGGCGATTTTCTTTTTAGGCTCGGCCGTGGACGTCTTTTTGGCAACGGGCTTCTTTTCTTTTTTTTCTGTCTTTTTTATCATATTTATCCTTAACTCGTAATTGCGGGACTGAACGATGGTTAGGCTACAATCTATCTATTAGATTGCTTCGTCGGTCTTTAGTCTCCTCGCAATTACAGATTACAACTTATTAGCTGACTTCAAAATCTTTTCAGCGGTCTTTGCTCCGATACCCTCCAACTTCTTTAAATCCTCCGCCGTAAGACCTTTTATCTTCTCTACCGTATCGTATCCCGCCTCTAGTAATATCTTGGCAGTCTTAGCGCCGACACCCTCGATCGAAGTGATGTCTGTAACCAATACTTCGGCGGAGACTGTCTCCTGAGAGCTTGCCTCAGCGGCTGTTTGCGGAGCATCCGCCTCCTTTGTAGGGAGAAGCTTTTCGAGATCCTGCTTTGCCTTTGCTTCTTTCCCGCGTATATCCATCTCCCACCCTACAAGTTTCGAGGCAAGACGTATATTCTGCCCGTGTTTACCTATACCTATGGAAAGCTGGTCGTCTGGCACTACTACCTCCACCTTCTTATTTGCCTTATCAACCTTGATGTCCTGTATCTCGGTGGGACTGAGCGCAGCCTTAACATATTCTTTTATATCGTCGCTGTACCTTATTATATCCACGCGCTCTCCGCCTAGCTCTTTGACTATATCCTTTACTCGGGATCCCCTCATACCCACGCACGCGCCGACCGCATCGACCTTTTCATCTTTGGACCAGACCGCGATCTTGGTGCGCTCGCCCGGCTCCCTGGCAATGGCCTTTATCTCCACTATCCCTTCCGCTATCTCGGGCACCTCGGTCTCGAACATCTTCTTGACAAAAGCAGCATCGGCCCTGGAGACCACTATCTCCGGACCATGGGCGCCTTTACCCACAGACTGTATATAAACGCGAACGCGGTCACCCTGTTTCCAGCGTTCTCTAGGACACTGTTGGCTGCGGGGCAATACCGCCTCTGTTTTGCCGAGATCTATTATGATATCACCCTTCTCGAACCTGTGGACCGAACCGGCCGTTATCATCCCAACGCGCCTCTGATAATCCTCGAATACTATATCCCTTTCCGCCTCCCGTATCTTCTGGATTATGACCTGTTTTGCGGTCTGGGCGGCTATTCTGCCGAACTCGGCCGATTTTATCTCCTTACCCTCGCTCAGTATCTTTATGGCCCCGGTACCGCGGTCTATAGTAACCGCCACATCGGCCTCTTTGTTGCCCACTATCTTACGGGCGGCGCTTACAAAGGCCTGTTCTATCGCCTTAAATAATATCTCTTTATCAATACCCTTTTCGCGTTCGATATGTTCCAGCACTGAAAGCAATTCTTCATTCTTCATGTCGTGTCTCCCTAAAACTCCAGTTTTTGCCTTGCAAGGGCGATCTTGTTCCTTGGTATAACTACGCTGACACCGCCCCTTTCCATAACGATCTCTTCCTTGTTCATCCCTACAAACCTGCCTTCGTGAGTCTTCCTCCCGTCTATGGCTTCATAGGTAGTCACTTCTATATCTTTGCCGAGATTGCGCTCAAAGTCCCTGTCGGTCTTCATAGGTCGGTCCAGACCCGGTGAAGACACCTCTATAAGATAGTGCTCCTCTATAACATTCTCGCGGTCAAGGGTTTCGCTCAAAAAGTTATTTAGCGCTTCGCACTCATCCATCCTGACTCCGGCCGGTGTATCCACGAGGAGCCGCAAAGTCATCCCCTCTTGCATGCGCTTGTAAGTTATCTCCACAAGCTCAATGCCATGTTCTGACAGATACGGCGTTAAAAGCTCCTGGACTCTCTCCAATATCTCCATGTCATCTCACCGTCATTGCGAGGCCGCCGCCGAAGGCAGCGTGCCGAAGCAATCTCTGTTTATATCCCCACGATAGCTTTTACCCTACTTCGCCCTTCAACAATCAGGCTGAGGTAGGGCTTCGTAGAGTTATTCGCCTATGCGTAAAGCAACAGCGAATAAAAAAAGTGGGTCCCTTGTTCTTAGAGCCCACTTTCCCTCCTTAAAAGAAAGTATGGTTATTTATACAATAAAACGGTCATTTTGTCAACTAAAAACTTAGGAAGAATTCTGCATTTATTCAATCATTAGCCGGATATTTAGGTGGCCCTTCCGCTTGCCGTAAATTTCCATTAGGCATGGAAATTTACTGTGATAAAATTTTGATCGGCCAATGAACCTAAACAAGCTAGAAGTTTGAGCAGGCTAGTTTCATTGGCCGGTCTAAATCGCCTATAGGTATCAAAATTTTATAACAGTCGCTCCAGGACCACCTAAATATCCGGAATGAACCGGCACATATGCCGAAATGGCTATTGATTGCAGTTGAAGGCATGTAATTACACCGGAGGTGTAATGTGTAAATAATGGGGTCTGACTCTATTATTTACACAGTGCCGGCTAAGTGTGTGTAGTATGATGAGGCGGGTAGCTTTAGGGCTCGCTTTTAGGAAATTTTGTACTTTGTTGTGGGGCCCCCGAGGGGATGGGTATGGAGCGGGGTCTTAAATCGAAATTTTTACAACGAAAAATTTTGATTTACGAAATTAGATTTTCCTATGGAAAATCTATGTCCCCGCGAAATACCCACCCCGAGAGGGGAGAGTTGGGACGCAAAAAATTTCCTTGGGAGGGTTACGCCGCTTGGAGGGTTTCGGCCTGTTTCTTGTAGATATCAGGGAGGTCGTTGGAGTTGACCTTTTCAGCCTTGGGAATGAGCCGGATGAAACGTTTTGTGATCTTTTTAATCTCTATCATAGGATAAGAGCTCTGGTTCACTCTCTCACCATATGCGGCCTTAAGGGCTATGTTAAGCATCTGGAGAAGTCTGATATACTGGAAGCCGCTTATCTCTGTCGTATCCATTTCGGCAAAGAACGCGCCGTCGTCTTCTGTCTCGCCTTTCAGCTCATCTTCAGAAGATAAGCTCTCAATAGTCCCCTTAGTGCCGAGAACTATCACATTTTTAGGCTTGGCGCCTGTTTCTGCCTTAACCTTAAACAACTCCGTCTTGAGTACCTCCCCCTTACCTTGCACGAACTTCACATTGCCTAATCCTATCTTAGCAAAAGACGCGCCTAACCTCTCTTGCGTCAGTTCACGCAAAAGCGGCTGAATCATACCCCTCTGCTCTGTCGGGATATAACCATTCGTCTCGACGGCAACTATTATAGCATCACTTTCCTTCTTTGCCTCTTCCTTTACTTTGTAACCGCGCCTCTTCAGGCCATGCACAAACGTAGACGCCTCTTTTTCGTATTGCGTATTGCGTATAGAGTATTGCGCATCCGGAGTCATAATGGCATCTTTCCCGCTATGCTGCACCGGCTTTTCAAATATGAGCCTCAGACCCTCAAGATCGCCATATCCCTCTGAGGCATGCGGAAACAGATATTTTTGCACGGCCTCGACCAACCCTTCTCTTATGAACGCCTCACCCAAACCCTCACCCAGCGGATCTGTAGAGATGAATATCCTCCCGCCCGGCTTCAGCAGCTCGACAAGCTTTTTTGGTTCCTCCTTGGCCAGGCTGTGGTCATGAGGATTTACCATGACATAATAGATCTCATCGCATATTCCGGGATTCTGGCCCCTGGCCGCATATATATCTGATGAATGGACCAATCTAAGGTTCTTTATCGTGCCGTCCCTGATTATCAGATCTTCCAGAGTGGCCACAAAATTCGGATTGGTCTCAATGCCAATAAAATTGATACCGGGATTATTTCTGGCCATATCAAGTAAGTACTTGCCTTCTCCGAAGCCGACCTCGACTGTAAGCGGCTTAGAGTTATCGTCAAATACGGTTGTCCAATCAGCCGTATCTGGAATAATATACGAGTCCCGCGCAAATTCACTATTTCCAACCTTGTCAGGAGTGTCAGGCTGAGATGTGTTTTCGTATCGCGTATCGCTTATTGCGTATTGCGTATCCGCAGGCACGGGCTTGTCAGTCAGACGGACTTCGTTTGTCGTTAATCGTCCATCTTTAATCGTATCGGTCACACCATCTTTTTCTAAGATAGACGATGAACGATCAACGATTAACGGACTCGCCGGCTCCTCTTTTTTAGCAGGAACTTTACGACGCATCTCAGCCACAGGCGGCTTGGACTCATCCATGACGATGCTCACCGCGCCATCTTTAGACATGCGCTGTCTTAACCTCAAGCCCTTACCCTGCGGAAGTCTGACTTTCGAATCTGCAGCCTGTGATCCTACTCCGGTTCCATCGTCCTTAACTTTTCCCGGAGGTAAATCGGTATCTGTCGCTATTTTTGTCAATACATTAACATCGTTATATCCAAAAGTCAGTCCGGAATTCTTCTCCATCTCCCTTAAATCTCTTAACCGTACCTTATATCCGGGAGTATCTTGATCTATAAGCGAGAGCCTTCCATCTCTAAAAAATGGACGTCCTATGCCATCGAGGAAGACCATCGCATGCCGGTCAAGCGACCCAACTATAATGTCAGCGATATTAGTCGGGACAGTAATATCGGTAGGCGCCTTAATTATGAATGAATCTAACCTGTGCAACCTTATATCATTCAGAAGCCCGTAGGGATAAGCCATATCGTTCTTGGCATCATTAACCTCATAATAGATTATAGACCTGTTTTCCGGATCACCTCTAAGTTTATAAGTCAGGCGGTATGCACCTAACTTGGTATCAAATTCGGTATCGGCATCTCCATCCATCCCCATGGCTTCGAGCTCCCATAATATAAATTGACGCATACCTACACTCGCGTTAAATTCTTTATAGTTTATGAAAGAAGACCGGCGTTTTTGCTGTAAAAAATGATTTTTGTACACTTTGAGGCTAGACTGCAAATGCCTACTCGCCCCCTCAAACGGCACTCTGTCCACAAATATCATATCCCGAGCACCGCCTGAAACCAAAAAGGCGGTAGATATATCCGAGCCCGATGCTATATACATGCACCGCTCCTTTTTATTATCAGCGGGCAATAATAACCCTATGGACCTATAATAATTGAACCTATCTATTGGGATAAAGTTTGGATCGGCAAACCAATACCCGGACCTGATTGGACCTGAAACAGGCGCAGGGAGAAGTCTTGAGATTTTCCTAGACCCGTCTCTTTTGACCCGATTAGTCATCATCTCTATTATCAGCGGACGTATTATCGACTCAAACGCGCCCGGATCCTTATGCATCAACCCTACCGGATATATCCCCATTTCCTTACTTAAACGATGATTCAGCATCCCTGAGATTATTTCGATATCATGGGTGCCGTCAAGAGGAATGGATCTCTCTCTTGCCACATTGATTATGCATTCAACTATATTAAGATTGATCCTGGACAGGACCGCAAGCTCGTCCAACTCACGCTCTTTTGCTATACCCATATCACGTATGATATCTAGCTTCGGTTTCAGATTGAGAGTAACGCTGTAACTTACTATATTAGGGTATTTTTGTATAATTCGGACAAGATCTTCGAGCTCTACGCCGAGAACCTCCTCGAAGTTCTTTCGTACGCGATAAGGGTTGCGGCTCGCGATCTGTGGAAATTTTATGATGGCGGCGGCCAGATCTTCACGGGTAATACCTAGGGCATCTTCAAAGTCTTTTTGCACACGCGCCGGATCAAGCGCGGAAAGGGCCGGGAACTTTATTATAGAACGCACAAGATCATCCTTATCTATGCCAAACGCCTTTTTAAAAACCCGGCGGATACGGGACGGACTATATGCGGCAAGCGGCGGATGTCTTATGATCGCAACCGCAAGATCGGTCTTTTCCATGCCTAAAGCTTTTTCGAACTTTTTTTGGACGTTCCACGGATTAAGGTTCGCGAGCGCCGGATATTGCATGATAGCATGGACAAGTTTTGTACGGTTTATCCCAAACGCCTTCTTAAAATTTTCCCGTAAACGATATGGATTTAAACCTGCAAGCCGCGGATTTTCCTTTATCGCGCGGGCAATGTCGGTCCGCCTCATGCCCAAGGCGCGCTTGTAATCCTTCTTCACGCGATATGCATTATATCCGGCAACCTGAGGATATATCATTATAATGGCGGCAAGGTCTTCCCGCGTTATCCCGAGAGCCTCTTCAAAATCTCTTTGCAGACGATATGGATTGTAGCGGGCAAGCGAAGGATGCTTTCTTACGGCACGGATAAGATCGTCCCGCTCTATCCCCAGGGCATCTTTATAGGCAATTACCTTGTCCTCTCTTATGCTTACCTTATCGACAGCTTCGTCATCCGGCAATTTGCGACGTATCTCCGCCACAGGTGGGAGCTTATCGCGCAGCACTATCCTCGCACCATCACCTCTTATTTCGGTCGAAATACGGATATCATCTTTTTTATCAACATCTTCCTCCATGCCGGGCAACTGCACCTGGACCAAATGGACTGTGCCATTATTGTAATCCTCTTCCGTATCTATGGAGACGAGCCATGCCCTGTACACATCTTTAAGAGATACCGCCCTATATATGCCTCCACCCATAGGTCCGATACCGTATTTACGCGCCGTTTCCGCTGTCAACTCGAAGAGTATCGATACGATGCCCGGCTCAAAACCATTCGGATACATCGCTTTATCCAATTTATTTGATATCCCGACGGCCGATACGCAATCTCCCCAATGCGCCTTTTCGGTGTCGCGACGGGCTTTTATCTCGCCATCCCTGACTGCCGCTTTAAACCCGCTATCACGCACACCGCGGAATTGATGGTCGGTGTCCGGATATCCGAAAAGTTCGATATATTTCACTTTAGGAGCACTCCTTGCCAGGGCTACAGCGTCCTCCCACTTTGCAACTATCGGCAGTGCAACATTTTTAGGTTGCGGAAGTCCGACTTCCGAATCTGTAATCTGTTCTCTGGCTGCGGTTCTATAGTCCGCAAATCCCCTCACCGGCGAATAGGTGCCTGCCCCTGTTGTTTGTTCCTCTAGGACATGGGACGAGATAACGCCGGCCGGCGTCTTCTTGCCTGAAATTATATCGGGGATATCCCCCCCGAATCGAACGAATTGTTCGTATGTCATGACCTTCGCCAGGACCGCATTGGCGTTAACATCCGTCATCATATTCAGGTCCACCGCTTCCCCGATCCCGTCCCTTATAAAGCGCGCCGCCTCATCGTCAGGCACCAGGAAGATCTTAAAGTCCGTGTTACCATCGCCCAATATCACATAGAATGGTCCAAACAGGGCCGCGTTATTAAAAGGATCGTAATTCGATGGTACAGCATCAAACGATAAGAGCTTTCCGAAATCACCATTATCTATCTTCCCCCGGATCATGATATCAAGTAGGTTCCAGTCGTGCTGAAGCGGATTTTTGTATCCGAATGTCAGTCCGGGAGGACTTGCTTCATATTCATATGTCCTATGCGCATCGTTTAAAGTACCATGTGCCCAAAGACGATGTTCTTCCGCCACATTTAAGACGGTCTGCCATAGATCGTAATGTTCTTTTACCCATAGCTGCTTATCTCCAAAATCGTGACGTAAGCCGCTGTAGAATATCCTTTTATGCCCGCGAGCCCTGAGGGCTTCCCAAAGCTCCATAGCCGGTCGATAAAACATGGTCTCGGATTCGCTCACTAAAAGCTCAGCGGCATACATGCTGAATTTATCTTTAAAAGACTTTCCGACCCATGCCAGGAATTCGTCTTTCTCCTCTTTTGAAAAGGCTTTCAGACTGGCGCGCAGCCTCCACATATTGATATCTGTCTTCCGATACCGGACTTCCCCTTTTTCCAGGAAGATCAACTTGATAGTCTCCAAGTCCCATAGCGGAGTCTTCCACTCGGCCGTCGTGTTTTCCCCCGCGTCATCCTTAATATGCATTCGCATCTCAGCCGGCTTGGCCTCGTCTATGACTATGCTCTCCGTGCCGTCTCTTGACGTGCGCCGTCTTAACCTCAATTGTCCATCCTGCGGAAGTCCGACTTCCGAACCTGAAGAGGCAAGCCCGTCTAAAGCCTCCCGGATAACCGGATTCGTTCTTTTTCTACGGAAAACCGTCTCCTGCGTGACTCCGGCGCGTTCCGCAATAAGGCTAATGGTTATACGCTGGACGCCGTCTTTCTGCAGCATTTTTATAGCGTTCAGTATCTTGCTATCAGATGAGGCCACTTCGTCCACCACTTGTCTAATTATAGGATTTCCCAGCTTTCTGCGGGAAATAGTCGCCGGAGAGACTCCGACACGCGCCGCGATAATACCTTGGTTTATGTCCTCAACGCCTTCTTGCCCCAATTCCCTGATAGCCTCTAGGATCTTATTATCTAATATATCCGCACGACCTTCTGAAGAAACAACGGCTTCTATGGCTTCTTTAACTTCGGGGTTTTGATCTTTTCGATTATTAAGCGTGGCTCGAGAAACGCTTGCGCGTTCCATGATAAGCTCAGGGGCAATAGGACGGACGCCTTCTTCCTGCAACGCCTCAATAGCGGCTAGGATCCTGCCATCGGATTTGGCCACGGCATTTACAGCTTTCTTAATAAAGGGATTCGACCGTTTTCTGACCATGATTACGCTTTCAGAAACTCCTGAACGTTCCGCTATGAGCTTCATGGTTATATGCGGGGCACCTTCTTTCTGTAAGGCCTCAATAGTAGCCAGGATCTTGCTGTCGGATTTGGCCACGGCATCCACGGCTTCCGCTATGGTAGGATTCGCCTTCTTTCTAACATAAAGGATGGATTGACTAATGCCAGCGCGTCTAGCGATGATCCCTTGAGTAATATCCACGACGCCCTCTTCCTTTAGCGCTTTGATAGCTTTCAGTATCTTCTCGTCATTAATAGATAAGCGGACCGGAGTGTGCGAAGATACAATACTCTGACTTGCTACGGCGTTACTCTTTGCCTTACTGAACAAAGGCAAAGGTTTATCCAGAATGTCAAAACTATAAATCGCCTTACCCCTGGGAGACAAAGCGCTTTCAAACCCCAGAGAGGTCAAAAGAGCCCGAAGCGCATCGGAGCTGACTCCCAGGACATAGAATATACCGTACCCGTCTCTTCGCGCAACGCGCATAGCAATACCCATCAGCGTGGTTCTGATCGTTGTATTATCAGACCCTCTCAAGCCATCATGCGGCACCTTGCCGTCAATAACCTTAACGCTCGCTATCTCTACGCCACTCTCGTAATGAAGAGATACGATAAAGGCCTGTGAGTATTTAAGAAACCGTCTGTTAAGCTTGGCCACAATAACTTCGCCATCTTCTGAGTCAATACTTGTCTGTCCATTTTTAATTAGCTCTGCGATCTTCTCTTCATCTTTCGCGCTCCGCTCCGCCTCCTCCATCGTGCGCGATCTTTGTATTTTTACACGTGGCGCATCTTCTTTCTCCATCAATATCAAAAGATGTTTTCTTAATTTTCTTAAAGCCTTCTCCCCTATCTGCCTGACACGGTGTCGCGTCACATTTAAAAGATGACCTACAAACTCAAATGAAAACAGATAATCATCCGGGATGGAGATCCTTGTGCGTAACTCTTCTTTCATCCTCTCCGCGTATTGCGGAGGAAAACCATCTTCAAAAATGCCATAAAGCGCTCTCAGGACCAATTCTTCCCGCTCTGTCAGCCTGGATAGGCCTGCCTTGATCGCACTGGATATAATTGAATCATCGAGATCCTGTTGAGGAGCAGGGACGGCATCAATAATCGAATCCGAATCCGGCTCTCGGTACCAGCCATCACTATCCATAATGTCCCCTTCATCGGTCGCGTTCGTTGCCCTAGCATTATCGGTGCCTTGAAATTCTGGTGACGTTTCTCGCTGCAATCCCAGACCCGCCCCTGTCACATCTGTCTTCCCAGAAGGCATAGCTTCTTCAGCAGTCGTCAGGACAGGTCTTGGATGCGCTTCGGAACCGTCCCTATTTGCATTCTGAATCGAGTCTTCAAAAATATCTATTAAATCTTCTCCAAGATCTTCGCTTTCCACAAAAAAATCGACCATTATTTTTTCATCTGCCCTGTACTGCAAGCTGTTATCCAGAATAAGGTGGTACATACCCTCATCCCTAATTTCGGATGGCTCGAGCGTGCCATCTGCCAGCATCCCGCGTTTTGCTATCCGTCGGTCCATATTTGCACGCCGAGTCGGATCATCGGCAGTGACCCAGACTCGGACATCACTTTCCAAATCATGCAACCTCCATAATTCCGATCCCTCTATGATTATAAGCCTCACTCCGCCCTGCTGCATATAGGCCTGCGCCACCGCTGATAAGGCGGCCCAGTCGACATTGCTAGTAACACCGCCTTCCGAAACAGAGTCCAATATATAATCATCTCTGGAAATAAGCCTTATGGCGCCGCTACGATCATTGGCTACTCTTCGATTCAAAAACCGGGTCTTACCTACGCAAGAATCCCCGTCAAGCAGTAAAACCACGGGTCTATCTTCAACTTCTCTCAGGACCTTGGAAACCAGAGAAAACAGAATGGGTAATCCCTCTCTCATAGGAACCCCGGTAAAAAGGTGGCAGTAAGAACGTGGAGGCGACGAATTATATAAGCTGTCTGTTTTTGTCATCTTATCAGGGTTGGCAGGCGCGGAGTCTTTCGGCGGTAATTTTCTGCGCATCTCCGCGATAGGGGGGCGATATCTTATTACTGCTGACCTTTTAGGTGTCTGACTCTTGGGCTCGGCAAATGCTCCAGATGGAACCGGCAGCGAAGAACCATGGGCAGGGTCTACCATATTGGACTTATCAATTTTAGGCCAATCAAAATCTCCGGGTTTGATATATGAAGGTGCCGAAAATATGGTGTATTGAAGGTGTGGCGGGGTCCTGGAAGCTCGCCTTTTTGGCCGGGCAACTTGACCAATAA
>JAGOLR010000027.1 GCA_017993955.1 Candidatus Omnitrophota bacterium | reverse complement strand
GACTTGGTGACCAAGAGGAATTTACCGTGAGAGTAGCTTATTTCGATTGTTTTTCAGGAATATCCGGCGATATGACATTGGGGGCGCTTCTTGACGCCGGCCTTGATTTAGGCCTTTTGAAGAAGGAATTGGCCAAGTTAGGCATTAAAGGATACACCCTTAATAAAAGCAGGGTAAAGAGAGGCGCGCTGGTAGGAACGAAGTTTGACTGCATAACGAAAGAAGACCACCACCATACACACAAGTCTCTGCGGGAGATAATATCGCTTATCGAAAATAGTTCCTTGACTCCAGGGGCAAAAAAGATGTCGAAAGATATATTTTTTTCGATAGGAAGGGCCGAGGCAAAGGTGCATGGGATAGGGAAAAATTCGGACGTGAAGCTCCATGAGCTGGGCGAAGTGGATTCTTTGGTGGACATTGTAGGTACTGCAATAGCCATAGACAATCTTTCCATAGATAAGATTTACGCTTCCGATATAACAATGGGCAGGACCGTAGTTTCGACCCATCACGGCATGCTTCCAATACCCGGGCCGGCTGCGCTCGAGCTTATGAAGGGAGTGCCTTCCAGGATATCGGAGATAGAGGCTGAGCTGGTCACTCCTACCGGGGCGGGCATCATAAGGACTTTGTCGAGCGGTTTCGGCGCCATGCCTTCCATGAAGATACGCAGAATAGGCTATGGCGCAGGCTCCAGGAAATTGGACGGTATGCCCAATATGTTAAGGGTCATGATAGGGGAATCGGTCGATGCGTTCAGGGAGGATTCCGTTACCGTTATGGAGACCAATATAGACGACATGAACCCCCAGAATTTCGAATATCTTTTCGAAAAGATCTTTAAAGAAGGGGCGCTCGACGCTTACACCGAAAATATATATATGAAGAAGTCGCGGCCGGCTTTCAAGTTGACCGTGATAGCGCCCCACTCTAAGTCCGAACATATAGCTTCCGCGATATTCCGTGAGACTACAAGCATAGGAGTACGTTACAGCCAGATGAAGCGCTTTGTACTCGACCGGAAAACGGTAAAAGCGAAGACCCAATTCGGGTATATCGATGTCAAGGTGAGTACCGGGCCGGGGGGTATAAGGACAATATCGCCGGAATATGCAAGTTGCGTCGGTTTGGCAAAAAAGCACGGCGTCACGCTTGATAAGGTGCGCCAGGCAGCGCGTTCAGCGGTAAAAGAGGAGATTTAAAGATGCTTAAGCGCTTGGCAGTTCTTTCGTTGATTTCAGCTCTCAGCCTCCAGGTTTCAGCTTTTGCCGACACTGTTACTTTGAAGAGAGGGAAAGAGGTTAAGGGTATAGTGGTAGAGGATTACCAGAGCCGGATAGTCATGTCCACCGTAGACGGTGAACAGACTATAATGAAAGACGATATTGGAGAGATATATTACGATACCGAGGAGGACAATCTGATAAAACTGGCCGAGCGCGCCCGCGCGAGCCGTAATTTCGTAAAGGCCTACGGGCTTTACGAGAAAGCCCTGAAGATAAATCCAAAGTCGAAAGCCGCTCAGGACGGGCTCGTATTTTGTCAGAGCTATATCGTGCGCAGGCAAGAGGCCGAAAAGGCCAACGATGTCCAGAAGCGCGCGGATTTTGAACGATATGGAGGTATGGCCGGCGGCATGCAGGGTGAGGCGCCGAAAGAAGAAGACCTTAAAACAAGACTTAACGACGCGCTAGGCATGACACTGGTGATAAAAGACGGGATCCCAGCAGTGGAATTTGTCAGGCAGAAGTCGCAGGCCTCTGAGGCAGGTATAAAAGTCGGTGATTACATAGTAGCGGTGTGGAGCCGCCTCACAGGCTACATGTCGCTCAAAGAGATAGTTGATATACTTCTCGAGAAGACCTCTTTTGAAATAAAGGTCACGATCGAGCGTACGGTTGAGATTGCCGTAAACCCTGCTAGAGGGGCTCTTTCCAGCCTGAATGATCTAATAGGGGCTAGCTTTATAATGAAATTCGACGGTTTGACGGTAGACCAGATTATCCAAGGTGGGTATGCCTCAGCCGGAGGGCTCAAGGAAGGCGACCTTATAACTTCTATAGACGGCCAGGCTACGCGTTATATGCCTCTCAAGAAGGCGATAGAAGTGATACGCGAATCCGCCGGTCCGGCCGTTAAGATAACTTTCAGAAGGGGAGTACTAATTTGGAGGATAAAGTAATATGGCAGGACAAGAAAAGCCAAAGTTTAAAAGGACTCAATATTTTGTAGCAAAAAAATTCCAGCTGAAGTACGTGGGCCTTATTCTTATGCTTATGTTTGCCACGGCTATAATGTGTTCGTATGTTGTCTATTATACGAGCATGCTCCTTTTGGGGGAGAAGCTGGCGAACGTCTATCCGCAGGGCCGGCTTATGGAGATAATAGGCTCGGTAAATTTGAGGATGCTCCTCACCGTGCTATTGATTACACCGGTGGTGGCTATCATAGGGATATATCTTTCTCACAAGATAGCGGGACCCATAGTCAGAATGGAGCGGTTTCTCGAAACAATAGCGTCCGGTGACTTCAGGACCAGGATAGTATTAAGAAAGGGAGACGAACTTACCGGGCTGGCCAATTCAATGAACAAATTGCAGGATAGTCTTAAAAGAGACGTCCTGTCCGATAAAGCGGCTCTGGATAAGGTGATAAACGAACTGGAAGCCCTTAAGACCCTCACCAGGACTTGTCCGAACGAGGGCTCGCGCATAGTAGAAAACATCAACCGGCTCGAGAACGAGCTCCGCTCGCTTATAAAAGAATTCGATAAGTATAAGATGCCTCCGGTCCATGCAGAACTTACCGGTAAGCACGGTTAAACTCCATCCCGTTTTAAGCCAGGCGCTTACGCTAAATCCCCCTGCGATGCGCCTGGCCTAAATTCTATCTGGCTTTCCAACAAAAATTTCCTAACTAACTTGACTTCTATGATTTATAGTGTATACTTGCATCTCACCTTGCAAAATAACAGGTATGCCCGTATATCAAGACGTGCAAGGGCGTATCATTATATATAAAATAGTATAATCGATACTAATCTGTTATCCGCCGAAGCAATCGGCTATGGCTTGTTTATGATTGCGAAGGCGGTATTGAAGGGGTGGGTTCCATGCCAGAAGAGAATATCTTCACGGTTCAGGAATTGGCCACCTACCTTCGGATGAAGCCTGTGACTATATACAAGCACGCGAAAACAGGCAAACTTCCGTGTTTCAAGGTAGGAGCCAATTGGCGGTTCAAGAGGTCTACCATTGACCGCTGGATATCTGAACAGGAAGAAAAAGAAAACGGTTACAATAGATAATGCCCGGTTAGTTTTATAGCCGGGCATTATTATTTATCGCCTTAATACGAAAGACGCTATATAAGGAATACTATATCTATATATGGATAAAAGGATCGTAATTACCGGACTTGGTATTATGGCCTCGAACGCTTCGGGGCGGCAGGATTTTTGGAAGGCCTTGCAAAATGGCGTATCCGGCGTCAAGCCTGTCACGTTATTCGATACCGCGAACCTTAGAAGTAAGCTTGCCGGTGAGATAAAGGACTTTACTCCTGAGTCCGTACTGGGCCCAAAGGGCATACGCACTCTTGACCGCACCACGAAGCTTACGTTATGTGCCGCGAAACTTGCCCTGGACGATGCAGGAATATCATATCCTATAGATGAACCCGAGACCGATATTTTTGGCGTATCTCTCGGTTCTACAATGGGTTCAGTGTGGTCTATAAGCGAATTTGACAAGGAGGCCTTGAGGGAAGGACCCAGGTCTGTAAATCCCGCGCTATTTCCTAATACGGTTATAAACTCTCCTGCAAGCCATATATCTATAAGGTTCAATATACAAGGCTTTAATACAACTGTATCCACCGGTTTTTGTTCAAGCATAGATGCCATATATTACGCCATGAATATGATAGATCTTTATGAGTACAAGGTTGTATTGGCCGGAGGAGTTGAAGAGCTCTGCGAGCAGACATATAAAGGTTTTTATAAGATAGGCCATCTTGCAGGTTCGAGGGCCGGGAAAGAGGAGATAAATTGCCCTTTTGATAAGCGCAGGAACGGCATACTGTTCGGCGAAGGCGCGAGCATAGTAGTTCTTGAAGAGCTGGGCCATGCCAAGGCCCGAGGCGCCCATATATACGCCGAGATACTCGGGTACGGGTCGTCTTTCGATCCCGATAGCCGAAATATTTACAGCCCGAAAGCATCCGGTGCTATCAGGGCCATCAAGGCTTCTTTGGATGACGCTCGTATCAATAACGATGATATAGATTATGTAAGCGCCAGCGCCAATTCCACATTGGACTGTGACTCTATGGAGACCCGGGCGGTAAAGAATGTTTTCGGTGACAGGTCAGCGAAGCTTCCGATAAGCTCCATAAAATCCATGATAGGCGAGTGCTTTTCGGCATCCGGGGCCATGAACCTGGCCGGATCTATGGGGGCCATGACGGAGGGCTTTGTGCCTCCGACAATGAACTATGAGAAGAAAGATAAGCGCTGCGATCTCGACTATGTCGTCAATGAACCCAGGAAGGCCAATGTAGATAAAGTGCTGATAAATTCATTCAGCCCCACAGGCTGCAATTCCAGTCTTATTATAGGAAGGTACAAAAATTGAGAGCATTGCGAAATCATATAAGCGTCATTGCGAGGAGGATGGTGTCAAACTATCTTCCGACGAAGCAATCCCTTTTTATAGGGTTCAGGAAATATTGATGGAAGATAAAACATTGCTCAAAGACAAAGTGGCTATCGTGACCGGCGGTTCTCGCGGTATAGGGCGGTCGATAGTTTTGGATCTGGCGCGTAACGGCGCCTCGGTGCTCTTTACATATCTTAAAAGCGCGGAAGCCGCGTCCGGCCTTGAGGAGGAGATAAAGAGAGCCGGAGGCAGGGCAAGCGCATTTAAGGCCGATTCAAAAGATTATACCGACGCTAAGAAGACTGTGGATGAAGCGATCAAGATATTCGGCAGTGTCGATATACTGGTAAATAACGCAGGGGTCATAAAAGATAAAGCATTGATGTTCATGGAGCCAGCAGAATGGCAGGAGGTAATAGATACGAACCTTACCGGATATTTTAACATGGCTCGGGCGTCTATCGTTACTATGATGAAACAGAAGAGCGGCAACATTGTAAATATTTCATCGGTGGCGGGGGTCGTGGGTACAGCGCGTCAGGCAAATTATTCAAGCGCTAAAGCCGGGATCTTGGGACTGACAAAGTCTCTTGCCAAGGAAGTGGGGCCGTACAATATAAGAGTAAACGCGGTCGCGCCCGGCTACATAGAGACCGACATGACAAAGGACCTTAAGGGCAGGGACAAACTCCTGGGTTTTATACCTTCCGGAAGATTCGGAAGGCCTGAGGAAGTAGCCAAGACGGTGACGTTTCTTGCAAGCGATGCGAGCCGTTACGTGACCGGCCAGGTCATAAAGGTCGACGGCGGCCTGGCCATATAAAATGTTGTGAGTTGTCATTGCGAGGAGTCCCGCCAAAGGCGGGACGACGAAGCAATCTATGGATAGATTGCTTCGCCCTCGCGTTGCTCGGGCTCGCAATGACGATACTGGGAAAGGAGGTGTGAATATGTCAGGAACAAAGACTCAAAATCTCGAGTGCGAATTACGCGAACTTATATCAAATATAGTCGAGATAGAGCCAGAGAAGATAACTTTGGAGGCCAATTTTGTAGCTGATCTAGGTATGGATTCTATGATGGCGCTCGAGATACTGGCTGCTATAGAAAAAAAGTATAAAGTGCAGATACCGGAAGAGAAGTTAGGCAAGCTTCAGAACCTTAACGAAGCCATAAAGCTTACGCAGGAATATATAGCTAAAGGATAGCTGTTAATGAACACCGAAGATATCAAGGCCCTAATACCCCAGCGTTTCCCTTTTCTTATGCTGGACAGGGTGGAAGAGGTGAAGGAAGGCGAGTATATAAAGGCATATAAGAATATTTCCATCAATGAGGAGTATTTTAAGGGCCACTTTCCGGGGATGGCGATATTCCCGGGCGCCCTAACGGCTGAAGCCATGGCACAGGCTGCATGCGTCCTCCTTAAGCGAAGCATCAAGGACCTGACAGCGACGCAGTTCTATGTTACCAATATGAAGATCCGTTTTTTTAAGACTATAGTTCCGGGTGACCGGATGTATATAAATATAAGATCGGTCAAAATGACCAGGGTGGGCGGGGTATTTGAGACCGAGGCCATCGTTGACGGTATAAGCGTGGCGAAAGGAGATATGACTTTTGCCTGTAAATAGACGCGTAGTTGTGACCGGTATCGGGGTCGTCTCTTCAATCGGCATAGGTAAGGATGCCTATTGGGATGGGCTACTTGCCGGGAAGTCCGGCATAGAGACTGTTGAGCGGTTCGACACATCCAAATTCCCGGTACATCGTGCCGGTGAGATCAAAGATTTTTCGCCGGAAGACTTTATGCCGAGGACTGTCTCAAAGAAGATAGGCAGGGGGTCGCAGCTTGCCGTAGCAGCTACCAAGATGGCCCTTGAAGACGGGGGTGTCGATATAAAGAAATGCGGTTCCCGCGATATAGGGGTGATAATAGGCACTACAATGGGCGAAGCCCCATCCATAGAGATGATCGACAGATACTGGACTGAAAAGGGCGAGGACGATGTATACACATCGAACGTGAAAAATTTTCCGGTCAATAACCTATCGGATAATGTTTCTGCATTTTTTGATCTGGCCGGTTACAGCTATATAATACCCACGGCATGTGCCTCCGGTAATTATTCTATCGGATATGCGTACGATCTTATACGCACAGGGAAAAATGACGTTATGCTGGCTGGCGGGGCTGACCCCTTATCGAAATTGGCCTTTACTGGTTTTAACAGGTTATTCGCCATGGCCCCGGGAAAATGCCAACCCTTTGATAAGAACAGAAAAGGCATGATGCTTGGAGAGGGAGGGGCAGTTCTTCTAGTAGAAGAACTTCAACACGCTCAAGATAGAGGGGCGAAGATATATGCCGAGATACTCGGGTATGGGCTTAGTTGCGACGCATTCAATATGACTATACCTAATGAGCGCGGAATAGTTAAGGTGATGGAGAAGGCGATGCGCAATAGCTGTATCAATAAAGAGGATGTCGATTATATATCGGCGCACGGCACGGGTACGGCGCAAAATGACAAAACCGAGACCGTGGCAATAAAGGAAGTCTTCGGCAGACATGCATCGAGTCTCGCCGTCAGTTCTATTAAATCCATGCTAGGACATACCATGGGCACCGCAAGCGCTTTAGAGGCGATAGCCTGTTGTCTTGCCATACAGGATGGGGTAGTCCCGCCGACTATCAATTACGAAACGCCCGATCCTGAGTGCGATCTCGATTATGTGCCGAATAAGGCTACGAAACGAGAAGTAAGTATCGCGCTCAATAACTCCTTTGCCTTCGGCGGGAACAACGCGTGCTTAGCTTTGAGGAAAATTAATGTCTAACAGATACGATGTAATAATAGTTGGTGCTGGCATAGGCGGACTCATATGCGGAACAAAACTCGCGAAAAAAGGGCTTAAGGTCCTTATAATCGAAAAACATACGACTCCCGGTGGATGCGTTACGTCACGCAGAAAAATGGGATTTAATTTTGATTACGGAGCCCATATTTTCGGCAGTTGCAATAAAAACGGGATACTGCGTTATTATCTTGAAGCATTGGGTGTGAAGTTCGATTTTATAAAGATAGAGCCCACAGAGCGTTTTATCTTTCCAGATGATACGATAGAAGTTCCTGTGAATATTGAAGAGTATGCCGAGCTTTTGAAGAAAAAATTTGGATCCGAAGCTGGTAATGTGGACCTGTTCTTTTCGGAAGTGGTTAGGATAGCCAGAAGTTTTTCATCTGATAAGCTATTGTCCAGATATGATGGGTTGACATTCGAGAGTCTTTTAAGGAAGTATTTTAAAGACGAAAGGCTTATGAGCGTACTTTCGGCAGAATTCCGTTATATGGGATCTAATCCAACGACGCTTGCCGCTAGTTCCATGTGTCTTATGATGGTTAGCTATCTGAGGGATGGGGCGTACTACCCAAGAGGAGGAACTCAGATCCTGCCGGATTCTATTGCCCATAGATTTAAAAGTTTTGGTGGGACTATTTTATTGGATCGGGAGGTTTCCGAGATCCTAATAAAAAATGGCAAGGCATGCGGCGTATTGACCAAAGATAAGACTGCTTACGAGTCTGATACGGTTGTCTCCAATGGCGATGCCTTGAGGACCATGACTGAGCTTGTAGATTCTCATAACGTGAATAAGGCGTATTTGAAAAAGATAAAAGACCTGAGAGTGGGGTCATCGTTTTTTATGATGTTTCTGGGCGTAAAGGGTGGGGCAGCTTTAAGGGACAAGAGCGGCTGGTACCATTTTTCCTATGGTTTGGATTTGGAGCCATCCCAGTCCTTATATATGTTTGTGCCCAGCCTTCAGGACAGCTCTCTTGCGCCACCCGGCAAAAATGTGCTTGAAATAGCCATGCCACTACCTTACCGTTATGGTGATATAACGGACTGGGGGCTTTGCAAGAAAGAGATGCGCGGTAGAGTCATGAATATAGTTAATAAGATAATCCCAGGAATTGATAGTCTTATCGAATACGAAGAAAGCGCTACACCTAGGACTATACAACGATTTACACATAATTCGCAAGGTTCTATATGCGGCTGGGCAATGGATTCGGATCAAGTCCATGGCGGAAGGCTTTCACACAAAACCCCGATTGGCTCTTTGTTTCTTGCGGGGCACTGGACTAATCCCGGTTGTGGTGTAGTATCGGTAGCAACCTCCGGATGGATCGTCGCTGATATGGTATCAGATAAGGTCAGTTTGGAAAAGATTTCGGCAGCGTTTTAACAGGAGTTTATATGTGTGAATTCTGTACAAAACACGGTGAGGGTAAGAAGTGGTACCTGAACGTAAAGAATTACAGCAACGACCTTCTGAACGATATAAACCGTCGTAATTTCGTGGAAAAACATTTTTACTGGATAGATGAAATGTACAGGAGAAATTATAATATTTTGAAAAAGATGCCGATTAACTTTCCATTAATCCGTGGTACGGTTAAGGCTATCATCAGGAAGATGTATCTGTATAAACACTGGGGGCAGGTGATACCTATTGAAGACATAGAAGAGATACTGTCGTTTACTAACTCCATTACCCGGATACCCTGTGGCTGTAGAATGGCGACGACCGGTAAAGAAAGCCGCCTCTGTTTTCTCGTAAGCTTTGACCCATCCAAAATAGGTCTGGCGGATATAGTGGATACTTCGTATTTCGGGGGGCCTGACCTGGCAAAATTTGAAAAAGTGTCGAAAGAGTGGGCGCTGGATTTCATGAAAAAGAGCGAGCATGAGGGTATGATACACACCGTCTGGGCCTTCAAGGCTCCTTTTGTTGGAGGATTTTGTAACTGTGACTCTTCAGGATGTCTGCCTATGATGATGTATAGAGATGCGGTGCCCGTGATATTCAGATCAGAATATATAGCGACGGTTGATAAAAACGATTGCACGGGTTGCGGCAAATGCGTAAAACAATGCCAATTCAATGCGATATCGCTAGCAAACAATGATAAGGCGGTCGTGGACAATAAAAGATGTTACGGTTGCGGCATATGCCGCTCAACATGCCCGAGTGACGCTATAAGGCTCAGCTCCCGGGCAGCGAATCCGAAAACGGCTTCAATATGGCACTGAATAAACCAGATAGCGCTAGGATTGTTATTACTGGATTGGGTCCGATCTGCTCTCTCGGCATAGGGATCGATGATGTCTGGAGTTCTATGCTTAAAAAGAAAACGAACCTGGTTAAGCATTCATACCGTTTACATGATGACCTATGGGGTAGCTATTTTCTGCATAAAATGGATGGTCTTGATATGGGTAGTTTTAAATTAGATGCCCGGGCGTTGTCTTTTGTCAGGGAGATGAGGGGGTTTAAAAAGGAGGACGCTGATCTTGACTACTTCCTTGCGGCCGTAAAATTGGCCCTGCAGGATAGCAGTCTTTATTATGAGGAAGATAATGATATCGGGCTTGTCCTTACTCACGAAAATCCGGGCATGGAAAGTTTTTTTGAGGATGTGATAGCTAGTGTATATGGGCAGATGGAAATGCTGGCTAAGGCTGCCGGGTCCGTGGTAGATAAGCTCGAGATAGCTAAGAACATATATCGAGATTGTGAAAGCGCTGGCTACAGCCTTCAGACATTTTCGTATCTTTACTCGGTCGCGAAGGTATTCGGCCTGCATGGTTATTCCATATTTATCAATAACGCCTGCGCTTCCGGCCTTTTCGCGATAGAAGCGGCGGCCAACCAGTTGCGTTCCGGGCTCAATTCCGCGGTGATCGTAGCGGCTGTCGATAATCCTACAAAGGCTTATAAGTATGAGTGGTTCAGAAGCAAGGGGCTGTATGCCGAGGACGGTATGATACGCCCTTTTTCCCGGGATAAGAGCGGCGTTGTTTTCGGTGATGGAGGAGCAGCGATCGTAATGGAGACGCTTTGTAATGCAAAGAAGAGAGGGGCCAGGGTGTATGCGGAATATAAAGGCGGCGGATTTTCCCTGGAAGGCTGGAAGATAACCGTTCCTGATGTGACATCCGGCTATTATGAGAAGTCCCTTAACAGGGCGCTTAGTACTTCAGGCCTTACCCAGGCAGATATAGACTTGATAAATCCTCACGGTGTAGGGATGAAGCTTACAGATTCTCATGAAGCCGCTACTATCAACAGGGTGTTTGGCGGCAGGAAGCCATATGTATCTGCTCTTAAGCCGATGGTGGGGCATAACCTGGGGGGCAGCGCTCTGTTAGAGACCGTGTTGATATTGCAGGCATTAAAATCTAACATGGTCCCTCCGACGTTAAACTGCGAAAATTATGATGAGAAGCACTCTCTCAACATAGTAACAGATTTCAAGCCAGTTGAGTTAAGCACGGTGGTGAAAATGGCCTGCGGATTTGCAGGCTTTAACGGGGCGGTTGTTTTTGGGAAAACGGATTAATATTAATTAAAGGCAATAACTTTATGGCAGCGGCAGTCTTTACATTTTCAAACCTACTGGTCGGTATAACGTGTTTTGCCATTATGTTCATCCTGCTGCGGTATGGCAGCAGGAAAGTGCATTATGTCTTGGCGTTATTCAATGCCGCTGCCGGCATATGGGGGTTTGGCGCATTTCTGGTGGGGTTGGCAAAAACACCTGAAGCGGCTTTAGTATTATGGAAACTGGCCTTGATAGGCGCTATATTCTCCCCAATACTATTCTATCACGTAGTAGTAATGCTTGGTTCTCTAAAGAGGTTTCCGCAGATAGCATTATTCTATTCTTACGGCATCGTCTTTTGTTTTCTTACTTTGTTCGACCTGGCAGGGATTAGCATTGCCTTTATACCGGATTTTGTATATTACGTTCGCGCGAACGATTACCGGTGGTGTGTCTTGATCGCTCTCTGGACATCGATAGTCTTTTATACAGGGGCCGAACTATACCGGTTGCTTATACGATCAAGCGGAGCCCAGCGCGTGCAGTATATCTATCTCCTGATAGGGTTTGCATTCGGTTTTGCCGGGGCTCTCCTAGACGCGTTGCCGTTTTTTGGTTTAGACGCATTTCCACCAGCTAATATCATTATGTGCATATATAGTATTATAGTAACATACGCCATACTGCGTCACAAGCTTCTTGATATAGAGATAATAATAAAGAAGACCCTTGTTTTCACCGGGCTTCTGGCATCTGTGTTAATGATGCTTATATTGCCTACGCTTCTGATACAAGAGTATATATTTAGACAAGCAAGTTTTGGGGGGCGAATTATAGGTTTGACGATATCAGGGATAGTTATAATACTTACTATGCGACGGATAGAGGATTTCCTTATAAATGTTACAGATAAATACCTATTCCAGAAAAAGTACGATTACAAAGAATTACTCAAGACATTCACCTCTGAAGTCTTGACGGTGTTGAGCCTAGGTAAATTGGTCAATCTAACCGTAGATAAGCTGGACGATATCATGAAGCTTCATTCTTCCGCGGTTATACTGCTTGATGAGTACGAGGACAGGTTTTATGTTGCCGCTTCGAGAAATCTCAAAGATCCGTCGGTCAGCCTGTCAATATCGGATGGGCTTGTGACATTCCTGGAGAATGCGCACGGATACTTTTCCAGGAAAGAGATGGCAGAAAAAAAGATATTTGTGCCTGCCAATATCCAGGAGACCATAGACAGGCTTAATGCAGAGCTTATGATCCCCATGATCCTGCAGACCAAGATGATAGGGATTTTATCTCTGGGGAAGAAGAAGTCGGATGAGGATTATACGCAGGACGACCTGGATATATTATTACCGCTGGCAAGGACTCTCGCCATAGCCATAGCCAATGCCCAACTTTTCGAACAGCTCGGTAAGGCGCAGGCCGAGGCGGCGCAGAAAGAGAAGATGGCGGTTATAGGTACCCTATCCGCCGGCATAAACCATGAGATATGTAATCCTCTTGGCATCGCCCGAGGCCAGTGCGAGGCTTTTCTTCTTAATATCAAAGACGGCCTTTACGATAGCAAGAGCCCCGAAGAGCTGCTCGAAAAAGCGAAATATATAATGGACCTCGTTATGAGAGAAGTCGACAGGGCCACCGTGATAACTAAAAAACTTTCGTCTTTTGCCAAGCCTGCCAAGGGACTTGCGGAAGCCGTCAACATAAATAACGAGATAGATTACGTATTGAGCCTTGTAGGGCATGAACTCAGGCTCGAAAAGATAGAGGTGCATCGCGAGATCTCGTCCGATCTGCCGCCGATATTCGTGGATAGGAAGCAATTCCAGGAAGTGTTATTTAACCTTATACGTAATGCCGGGCAAGCCATAGGCGAGAAGGGCAAGATCACCGTATCTGCTAGGCAAACAAGGGACAGGGTAGCGATAGATGTTTCCGATACCGGCAGCGGTATACCGGACGATAAGATAAAAGAGTTATTCAACCCTTTCTTTACCACAAAGGGTCCGGATAAGGGCACAGGGCTTGGTTTATTTATCGTGCGGCAGGTCATAGAGAAGAACCACGGGCGCATATATCTAAAAGAGACCAAAGTGGGGCACGGTACGACTTTCACGATCGAGTTCCCGGTTATGAGTCCGGAGACTATCGCGACGTCAAACGAAGAGAAGGTTAAGGTTTAGGTTTAGGTTGAGAGTAGAAGAAGATGAAGTATAAAAGCTTTGAAGAGATGACGGTTTGGAAAAAGGCGATGGAATTGGCAACAAAAATTTTTATAATTACAGAATCATTGCCCAAAAAAGAGGATTACGGATTGACTTCTCAAATAAGACGCTCTTCATTATCGGTGTCCGGAAATATAGCGGAGGGGTTTGGCCGCAAACATACGAAAGATAAGTTAAATTTTTATTATGATGCCAGAGGTTCTCTATCGGAAACGCGTAATCATCTTATATATGGCAAGAATGTCGGGTATTTTAAAGCGATAGATTTTGACGAAAATGACAAATTAATCACAGAGGTATGGAAAGAATTAAATTCTTTAATAGCATCTTTGCAGAGCGTATCTTAACCTGAACCTCAACCTTAACCTTACTACGGAAGGCGTGCCATATGACTAAGCCGCGGATTATTGCGATAGACGATGAAGCGAATTTTATAGCGATGCTGGAGAGCTATTTTGTCCCGAGAGGCTATGACATAAATTTCGCATTGCGCGGGGCCAAGGGAATAGAGCTCGTCAGGGAAAAGAAGCCGGATGTTGTGTTAATGGATCTTAAGATGCCCGGAGTCGACGGGGATGAGGTCTTAAAGATGTTGAGCGAGATCTCGCCCAGGCCGAAGGTTATTTTTGTGACCGCATATGATGACGGCGGCAAGACCAAGGCGAGGCTCCTCAAGATGGGGGCGCACGCGTATTTCGATAAGCCCATATCTTCGCTCAGGACCCTCGAAGAGGCTATCAATAACGCTATCATAAAATAAAAGGAGTCTAAAATCATGGTCGTGCACAAGATGCTGGTAGTAGATGACGAGAAGGATATCTGCGAGTTCGTGAAGAACTTTTTTGGCGAGCGCGGATATGATGTGCTCGTGGCATTTAGTGGCGAAGAGGCGCTCTCCGTTATTAAAACATCCAAACCGGATCTGGTGCTTTTGGATGTGAAGATGAAGGGCATGGACGGAATAGCTACTCTTAAGCATATAAAAGAATACGACCGGACCATAAAGGTGATAATGGTCACCGCTCTCGATGACCAGGAGCATATAGATGAAGCTGCCAGGCTTGGCGCCTGCGGCTATATAACCAAACCCCTTACTCTTGATAATCTCGAAGAAGCTGTCGAGAAGAATGTAGCGGTGAGAATATGAACCCGGATAAAAAAGCCCCCAGCTGGGAAAAATTACAGCACTGGGTAGTCGAAAAACTGGTCTCCAAAGACGACAAGTCGAGGTTTGCGGATGAGCTCTCCGTAGAGGCGCCGGCACAGGCTGAGCCGAAGATGAACTACCAGATATTCCTTGAACGCGCTTCTCACACAATGATACGTTTCAAAAAACCCGAACATCTTATAAAGATGATAGTCAAGACCATCGATGAACAGGTAAAGGTGACCCATACGGCCGTCCTACTATATGATGAAAGGAAGAAGGCCTACGTCCTCATAGATTCCAAGGGTTCCGGCGGTATCAAAATACCCATAGGGTTCATAAGGTTCGAGGTGGATAATCCGCTCATAATGGCTTTCAGCGAAAAGCAGAGCTATCTCATATCCGAGACGGGGACGATAAGTTATGAAGACGTTATGGGTGGCCTTAAGAATAGAGATATCCTGGAACGTGAACCGGCCTTATACGATAAGCTCATCCTTATAAAGAAACAGATGGACCTGGTCAAGGCGACTCTTTGCGTGCCATGTTATTTTAAACGCGACCTCCTTGGCATACTGATCCTGGGCGAAAAGATCTCGGGAGAATCTTTCAGCCGTCCGGAGACGGGCTTCTTTGTAACGCTCGCAAATGACGCCGCCATGGCCATTGCCAATGCGCTTCTTATCGAAAATCTTCAGCAGAAGGTGGAGGAGATAAAGGAATTATATATAAAAGAACACCGTATCTTTATACATACGGCCATAGCCCTTGCCGCGGCCATCGACGCGCGGGATCCTTATACCCATGGCCATACCGAACGCGTAACCAATTACTGCCTTGCCATCGCCAGAGAATTGGAGGGCGTGCCTGAAGTAGCCCAATACAAAAATTTCCGGGAGACGCTTCAGATAGCCGCGCTTCTTCACGATATCGGCAAGATAGGTATCCCTGACCATATTCTGAATAAACACGACAGGTTGACTCCGGAAGAGTATGAAGAGATAAAGAAGCATTCTATCATAGGCGCTACCATCCTTAACCCGATCAAAGAGCTGGGCGATGTGGTGAAAGAGGTAAGGCATCATCAGGAGGCATACGACGGGTCGGGCTATCCGGATGGTCTGAAAGAAAATAATATACCTCTTATAGCGCGTATCATAGCCGTAGCCGATGCGTTCGATGCTATAACTACTACAAGATCTTACCGCAAGATGAGAAGCATAGAAGAAGCGGTCGCTGAGATTAAGCGCTGTGCCGGTACGCAGTTCGATCCAATAATTGTGAGTGCTTTTCTCTTGGCTTACGAGAAAGGTAATATCGTAGCCAATTCTCATAAAAGTATTAACTGGAATAAGAGATAATATAACTTTTTTCCGAACTAACTAATCATAACTATTTATATTGCAGATAGTTATGATTTTTTATTTTTATGTTCTAACTTTACTATTGATTTACAGAAAACCTGTGATATAATTTAATAACCTGCACACCTTGCTCGGACGCAATTGGCATATTATTTAATGTCATAAGCGTTTAGTAAATCTAGTGGAAGGAAGGTGAGAGATATGAGGGTGCTGGTGACCATCAGGAACAGTCCTGCGCAGGTGTATATGGTCAGGCTCCTCACGCGAACATTGGTCGACGAAGTCAGGGAACTCATAAACAGACGTAAACATTCCCAGGCAGTAGTGGCTGTGATGACTAAGGGCTCGTTCGAACGCGAAGTAGAAGAGCGCGAGATGCCGGTAGTCAAAGCCGACTTGATTTTGTCGAGCAGTAACGCGATGTGGGACCTAACGTAAGACGGTAAATTTGGGAGAGAGTAATCTTACGATCCTTTTTGACGCAGAGTGTCAAAAAGGGTTTTTTATTGTAAACGCTTACATTTTATAAGGTTGGGGGGGAGATAACGGCTACTATCTGAGCTTCGCCCTGGTCGGTATTTTTTAAATTATGAGGAAGGGATCCTTCGAAATAAAGCGTGTCGCCTTTTGTTAGATGGTATTTTTCAGCCCCCACGGTAGCTTCTATCTTCCCGTTAAGGACATAAAGAAATTTCTCGACACCGGTCTTTGTCTCTTCGGTCTGGGTGGTGCCCCCTGACTGTATCTTGATAAGTATCGGCATCATCTTCTTATCCATTACCTTGGAAGCGAGCATCTCCGAAGTGGAGCGCTTATCGTGGACAAATACATCTGTGTGGGCCTTTTTCGGAAGGACCTCTACGGTCTTTTTTGAAGCCGGAAGGTCTTTGTAAAGATCGGCCAGGGTTATGTCCAGCGCTTTACATATGCTGATGTGCGATTCGAGCGTGCCGGTCATGCGGTTATTCTCCATCCGGCTCAAAGTTGCAAGGGCTACGCCGGATCTTTCCGTTAACTCAGCCAGGGTCATCTTCTTATCTTTGCGGAATTTATGTATTACGTCACCGATAGGCATATCAGACTCCTTTTGTGAAAGTATAGCACGATTTGCAGAATAGTCAAGTCGGCTTGATGTAAGGCGAAATTTTCAATTTCATTTCGTGCCCCTCTCGGGGTGGGTATTCCGCGGGGACGCGAATTTCCCACAGGGAAATTCCCTTCGTAAATCAAAATTTTTCGTTGTAAAAATTTCGATTTAAGACCCCGCTTCATACCCATCCCCTCGGGGGACCCCTAAACAGAAATTGAAAAATTTATTAAAGGGGTGGAGCGAGGGAATTTTTGCTTCGCTTTGAAGGGGCCCCCGACGGATCGGTATTGACGGGGGTCTTAAAATACAAATTTTACAAAGAAAATTTGTATTTTACGAAGTGAAATTTACTGTGGAAATTTCAAGTCCCCCGGAAATACCGATCCGGAGCGGGGACTAGTTCGAAGGCAAAAATTAAAGAGGCGGACTGATCTGGTCCGCCTCTTTAGGTATTAGGAATGTTGATTAAGATTGTGTCGCGTGGTAGAATTGGAATCGCTTAGGACTTCTTCGCGACGGTACCGGCCTTAGTTACCTTGCCTGCCTTGATGCATTTTACGCATACGGTGAGCCTATGAGGCACGCCGTCAACTATGGCCCTTACGCTTTTTAGATTCGGAAGGAACCGACGCGCCGTTACTCCGGTTATCTTTTGCCCGACGCCGCCTTTTTTCTTAGCCATACCGCGCCGGACTATAGATCTCCCGGCAACAGGTTTTTTGCCGCATATTTCGCATATTTTTGACATGGTTATACTCCGTTTTGTTCGGTAATAGTAACACAGGCTGACCAGAGATGCAAGAGAAAAATTTACTCACCACACCGGTAAGGTATATAAAGGGCGTGGGGCCGAAAAAGGCCGAAGCGCTTTCCGAAATAGGGATTGCTACTATAGAGGATATGCTTTATTACCTTCCTTCCAGGTACGAGGACCGTTCCAACCCTGTAAATATCAAGGATATGAAAGTTGGCGAGTTGCAGGCTATCCGTGGCAGGATACTCTCTATGGGCGACAAGACGACCAAAACAGGAATGCGTCTTTTTACGATGTCGATAGGAGACGGGACTGGCACCGGAAGCGCGATATGGTTCCGTCAGCCGTATCTTAAGAATAATTTCAAGCTGGGCGATGAGGTGATGCTTTACGGCAGGGTAGAGCTTTATGATAGGGTGAGGATGATACAGCCGGAATACGAGATAATAAAAGACGCCTCTCAGGATCTTATACATATGGGTAGAATAGTGCCGGTTTATCCGGCTACCGGAGAGTTGACTCAGAAATATTTAAGATCACTGATAAGCGGCGTTGTCGTCAAATTCTCAAAATCGGTCGAAGAGAAGCTGCCCGCTTATATAATGGCCAGACAGCGCGTGGTGGATGCCAAATTCGCGGTTCGGAATATCCATTTTCCATCGAGCTTCGAATGTCTCGAGAAGGCGTATAGACGTATAGTCTTTGAAGAGTTCTTTATGCTTCAACTGGCTCTTGCTATCAGAAGGAAAGATATTAAGACTCAAGGGATGGGGCTTAATCATAGCGTCTCCGGGGATATCCTGGAAGGGTTTAAAAGGTCCTTGCCTTTCGAACTGACCTTGGGTCAGAAAAAGGCCATATCCGATATAGAACGCGACATGTCATCCGGCAAGCCTATGAACAGGTTGGTAGAAGGCGATGTGGGAAGCGGCAAGACCATAGTGGCCGCATACGCCCTGGTAATGACAGTGCAGAACGGATTCCAGGGCGTCATCATGGCCCCCACCGAGATACTGGCTCGCCAGCATTTTATAAATTTGAGCGAACTATTGATGCCTCTGGGGGTGAATGTAGGGCTTCTGGTGGGCGGTCTTGGCCAGGATGCGCGGGCCGCACTTTATTCGGATATCCGCGAAGGCAGGATAGATGTAGTGGTAGGGACTCACGCTGTTATACAGGAGCCTGTGGAATTTAAACGTGTCGGACTTGCCGTTATAGATGAGCAGCATAAATTCGGTGTTGAGCAAAGAGCCATACTTAAACAAAAAGATTATGCCCCGCACGTTATGGTCATGACGGCTACGCCGATACCGAGGACACTCGCCCTTACAGTTTACGGGGACCTTGACATCTCGATCATCAAAGAACTGCCGAAGGGGCGCAAGCCGATAGCCACTTATTGGGTCGATGAGAAGAAACGAGATGCGATGTACGGTTTTGTGAGAGAGGAATTAAAAAAGGGCAGGCAGGCTTATGTGGTCTGTCCGCTTATAGAGGAAAGCAGGGCCGTGGGTCGCGGACAGTGGGTCGGAAAGAAAAAGGGCGGCAACGAGGAGATGTGGGATAAGAAAGAGGCCGCTAGCGCTACGCAGATGTTTGAGCGGATAAGTACCGAGATATTCCCTGATTTCAAGGTCGGGCTTCTACATGGAAAAATGTCGTCTGAAGAAAAAGAGAAGGTGATGAAAGATTTTAAGAAGGGGAAGATAAAAGTTCTTATATCGACCATAGTCATAGAGGTGGGTATAGATGTGCCCAATGCTACTATAATGCTTATAGAGAATGCCGAAAGATTCGGGCTATCGCAGCTCCACCAGTTACGGGGCAGGATAGGCAGGGGCGAGCATGAGTCGTACTGTCTCCTCATGGCGGACCCTAGGACGGATGAGGCGAAAGAGAGGCTTAAGGCGATAGAAGGCACGCTTGACGGATTCCAGATAGCTGAAGCCGATCTCAATATCCGCGGGCCTGGCGAGTTCTTCGGGACCAGGCAGCATGGCCTTCCGGAAATACGTTTTGGGAATATACTGAAAGATTTTGATATAATGGAGATGGCGCGGAAAGAGGCCTTCCAGGTCGTGGCGCGTGATCCCGACCTGAAAGAAGAGCACCACAGATTGCTTCATGCAGCGCTCATGTCGAGGTTTAAGGAGAGGATCGGCCTGGCGGGTGTAGCGTAAGAAATTTTTCATTTTCCCTTTGGTCCCCTCTCGGGGTGGG
>JAGOLR010000105.1 GCA_017993955.1 Candidatus Omnitrophota bacterium | reverse complement strand
TCGCGCACAGATACCAGAAAGGCGAAGCAGGAGCTTATAGAAAAAGGCGACGAGCTGTATCAAAGCGGGAAATACGAAGCCGCTAAAGAGGCCTGGCAGGGGGCCCTTTCAATAGACCCGTGGAATAGCAAGATAAAAAGGCGTATCAAGGAAGCGAATGAAAAGATGCGCCGTTCTTTTAAAGGCGATGTGAGCCTTATAAACATCCAGGACCCCCCAAGATCCATGATGAACATATGGACGCTCGAGGACTGCATAGAGACTGCTATAAAAAACCACCTCCCTTTACAGATAGCCCAAAAAAACGTGAAGCTTGGCGAGACGCGTCTCTGGGAAGCGCGCCGTAATATGCTTCCTACAGTGAGCGCTAAGTGGGAAGAGACATACGGTGAGGTCAACGGCAGGAATTATAAAGGGGTCAAAGAGTACCTCGAAGGTCAACACCCTCTATACCACGGCGGGGAGTTGTGGTTTACCCAGCGCCAGGCTGAAACTAATTTAAAGATAGTGAAGGAAGAATGTAACAGGATAAAGAACGACCTTGTTCTCATGGTAAAGAGGAATTACTATACCCTCGCAAAATCCATGGAGAACTTAAGGTTGCAGACAGAGCTTCAGGAAAGGATCGACAGGATATGCGAGAAAGTCGCGCAGGCATACGAAGCTCACATAGCCTCAAAGCTTGAGTATCTGAACGTTGCCTCCCAAAAGAGCCAGGTGGGTTATCAGGTAGTATCCGCCAAGGGCGACGTGGATGTCGCGAAGCTTATCATACTGCAGACCATGAACCTGGATCCTAAAGAAAATTTCGAGATAGAGCCGAAGCTTTCTTTCAACAAAGTAGAAGTGGATTATGACAAGGCGTTGAGGGTGGCCTTGTTAAACAGGCCCGAGATAAAGATAAATTCCATGATGATCGAGTATTACAGTTACGGTAAGAGCATAGCAAAGGCAAAGGGCTGGCCGAAAATAGATATTATGGGTAACTGGGGTCTTGCGAAAGAAGGTTATCTGGCCATAGATAACGGCGCGCAACAATCCAATCTGCCAGCCGGTGTATATGTAGACCCGGACAGACGGTTAGAACAACAATGGTACGCGGGCTTTAAGGCGTCGATGCCTGTCTGGGGCAATACCGTAGAATACTCGATGACCCGCGAACAATGGCAGCCTGTAGTAGCCGCTTACCAGGGCACCGAGGCCTTGACCCAGTCGGTTAAGGTAGGGATCCTGGATAATATAAAATATTATTCAGACAGACAGGCCGCCGACGTAGATCTTGACCGGGCCAGGCAGGAATTCATAAAGGCAAAACAGGATATAACCCTGGAATTAAAAGAGACTATATTCGCTTACGAGAAGGCGCTGATACTTTTGGAGACCGCAGGAAAAAAATTAGCGTATCAAGAGCGCGACGCCGAGATAAGGCAATTTAAGGCGACTATAGGAGAGAGCGGTACCGCCGACCAGTCAGGCCCTGGCTCTGATGTTATAGAAAGTTTAATAAGGGTAGCGCAGGAGAAATTTTCTTATACTTCGGCACTTGCGGAATGCCATACAAGTCTTGCCGGTATAAATAAGGCCATAGGCATAGAAGATTACTATTCTCAACCTTCTGATAAAGTCAATAATCAGTAAAAACGGGGATAATATATGGATATAAAAAAGATCAGGGAAGAGTTCTCTCAGAAACTAAAATCTGCCGTTGAAGCGGTGAAAAGTTTTACCATGCCCAAAAAAGGCGTTACCCCGCAAGTGCCCGGGGCTCCGGAACAAAAACCTGCGTCTAAGGGGCTCAAGGGCATATTAGAAAAGTTGAAAAACTTTAAATTTAACCGGAAAAACATCCTGATAATAGCGGGTGTATTGATAATCCTGGCTATATTGGTAAAAACAACCTCTAACATACGAAATGTCTTATTTAAAAAGAAACCCGCGGCCGCTCCCACAGTCTCTTTTGAGGACGAAGCAATACCGGTTAAGGTCTATAAGATAAAGAGGATAGATTTCAAAGACACGCTTCCGGCAATGGGCAATATAAAGGGTTTTAAAGAGATAGATCTTAAATTCCAGGTTCCGGGTATAATCGAGAGTTTTAACTTTGAAGAAGGGGAGAAGGTGCAGGAAGGCGATATAGTGGCGAGCCTTGTCCAGAAGGAACCCCTGCTGAAGCTCAAATATTCAGAGATAGAACTGAACAAAAATCAGAAACTGTACGATCTGGGCGCCATAAACCAGATGAAGCTCGACCAGACGAAGCTCGAATACGAATCCGCGAAGTCCGAGCTCGATAAGACCAATATATATGCTATGTCTGACGGTCTTTTAGGTACCAAGCTTATGGACGTCGGCGCGTACGTGACCCCGAACGATAAAGTAGGATCTTTTATACAGAACGATAAAGTCTATGCAGAGTTCAATATAATAGAAAAAGATGTGCCGAAAGTAGCCTTGGGGCAAAAGGCCGAAGTATTCGTAGACGCGTACCCGAACAAATCTTTTCTAGGCACTATCGACCGAATAGCGCCCGTTATCGAAGGACGCTCCAGGACCCAGAATATAAAACTCGAGATAGACAATAAGGAAGGCATCTTAAAACCCGGGATGTTCACCCGGGCGCTTATAGCGACGTATGAAAAGAAGGAAGCCCTTGTAGTTCCATCATCGAGCCTTAAGAAGAAAGAGGCGGACTATTTTGTGTACGTTGTGCATAAAGAGGAGCCGAAAGAAGAAGCTCCGGAAGAGGATATGCAAAAGGCCAAAGAGTCCAAGGGATTTCTGGGAATATTCAAACCTAAGCCGAAGAAGTCAGAGGCTCCGAAGACTGAGCTTGCCGAAAAGCCTTTGGAATTCGGTAATATAGAGATAAGGAAGATAAAACTGGGTTACATGACCCAGGATCTTGTAGAAGTCGACGAAGGTCTTAAAGACGACGAGATGGTGGTAGTGGAGATATCGGAAGAGTTCAAAGACAAGGCCCGCGTCGAGATATCGGAAGTGCAAGAGGGATTGTTCTAACCATAATACGGGAGTTGGGTTATAGAGTTTATTGTGTTCGTTGTGTTTGTTGTGTCTAAGAAATTGTTATGTCCGAAACCCAATAAACCCAATAAACGCAATAAACGCAATGGACTTTTAATATGAATCTAGCCAAGTTCTCTGTAGAGAGGCCAGTTACTATCGCCATGATAGTGACCGGGATCATGATATTCGGGATAATCTCACTCGAACTTCTCCCCCAGGAACTTTTCCCCCAGATAGTATATCCTCAGCTTACAGTCGTCACTCCATACGGTAACGCCGCGCCTGAAGAGATAGAGACCCTGATAACGCGTCCCATAGAAGAAGCTGTCGGCACAGTTGCCGGAGTCAGGCGCATAAACTCGATATCCAAAGAGGGACTGTCGCTTGTAATAGCGGAATTCGGCTGGAGCCAGAATATAAATTTTGCCGCGCTTGGTATGCGCGAGAAGATAGATCTCATAAAGGACAGGCTACCCCGTGAGGCGGAAGAACCTACCGTATTACCTTACAATCCTTTCGATCGTCCCATACTTATCCTTAGCGTGACGGGTAGCCCTGAGCGCTCTCCACTTTCTCTCAGGGAGATAACGCGTAAAATGGTAAAAGATGAGCTTGAGAAGGTCGAGGGCGTGGCTTCGGCGCTTTTATCCGGCGGCGCGGAAAGAGAAATACAGGTCGATATAAATCATGACAAGCTTTTGGCAAGCGGGATACCGATATTAGAGGTCTCAAAAAGCATAGCCAATGCCAATCTCAATTATCCGGCGGGGACTATAAAAGAGAGCTTCTACGAGTATCTTATAAGGACATTGGGTGAATTCGAGCACGTGCGCGATATAGAGGAAGTGGTCATAGGGTCGGAAAAGTCCCCCGAGGATTACAATAAGACCCAGGCAGAACTTGAGGTCGACAAGGTACGCGGTATAAGTAGCGACAAACGGCTAATCTATTTGAAAGACGTGGCTACTGTACAAGACGATGTTAAGGAGCGTACTAGCTACTCAAGATATAACGGTAATGAGAACATATCCATATCGATTCAGAAACAGGCCCTTGGTAATACTGTAAATACGATAGACCGGGTAAAGAAGCGCGTTAAGGAATTAAAGGACGAGGTACCCAAAGAC
>JAGOLR010000026.1 GCA_017993955.1 Candidatus Omnitrophota bacterium | reverse complement strand
TAAGAAACTCTTCTTTTGTCCATCCGGTTTCAATAGCTACCTGAGGCAGGTAAACACCGCTTGCAAACCCCCTCCTCACTATGACCCCGTGACCCGGTATTTTTATCTCATCCTGTCCAGACACTTTTTTAAGAGGCGTCAACACAGAAACCTCTATGTCTATCTTATCGATCTCGCCAGGAGACAGCCTTGGAAATCTGGGATCTCCGGTCGCTGCCTCTATGGCCATATCGGCTATGGTCTTGTAAAGAGGGCCCTTGCCGGTCATATTACCTATACACCCCCGTAATTGCCCGCCTTTATGTAATGTGACAAATGCCCCCAACTCACTATTAAGTAATGGATCGTCATTGGAAAATTTTTTCCTCTTACCTTCGGTTACATAATCAGTTATAGACTCGCGGGCTATCTCTAACAATCTTTTTCGCTGTGTATTATTTAGCATGTTAACGCCTTTCTCGTCTATCGTTGATCGTTTATCGTTTATCGCATTTTTACTATCATTTACGATTAACGATGGACGATTAACGATCGACGAACTCTCGCTTACCGGCTTATAAATTACTGCGCTAAGATACCCAACTACATTATCTTTCCGGCCGGATGTATCGCCGGAATTTGCATATTTTAGGATCTTTATCTTGTCAAATCCTAAATTTTTAGCCGCAAGCATCGTACTGGTTACAGGCATAACGCCGCATAGCTCGCAGATGCCCAACCTGGCTTCATAAAATAGGTTCTTGGCATCCATACCGCTAAGCACATTTATCAGATGATTATCGATAATCTTGGCCTCGGAATAAGCATGATAGTGCGACAGATCGGTGCTAGCCACAATTATGAAGTCATCCCTTCCCTCGAGGGATTCTGAGAGCGCATCCGCAAGTATCACGGCATCCTGGTATTCCATGCCTCCGAAAGCTATCGGTACCACTTTCGCGCCCTTAAATACATGCTGGATAAAGGGAAGCTGCATCTCAACTGAATTCTCATCTTTAAATGCTTCGGGCCGCGAAGATATCCTTGAGTTTTCAGCCAAAATTTTGCGCGCCATATCCTCGTCCACATGGATATCTCCTACCGGAGTTCTGAATAACCCTCTATCGTATAACGCTATCCCGGGAAATGGCTTTCTGTGGCTGAAGCCTATAAGTATGACGGTTTTGATTTTAGTCGGGTCGACAGATTTATACCCAAAAGCGGCTATCGGACCCGAATATGCATACCCTGCATGGGGAACTATTATGGCAAAAGGATTTCCTTCGATCTTATCCGGATCTGCCTCGGAGATATATTTTTGGAGAAGATCCTCAAGCTCGGCTCCGGAGTCTGGGTACCAGCTCCCCGCCAGGTCAGCCTCTTTTACTTCAGTGGCATAAGCCGGTGAGAAGAGTGCTGATAGAATTATGATCAAGATCAACATGTTGCGCATATGCATTATGACAAGCGCCTCGGTTCAATCATGAGGGGAAAGGAAAATATTGTCCTGCTTCGCCATTCAATGCGGAAAACTCAGGTATGGCTTCGCAGAGACATTCTGCTTTGCAATATCAGCAGAATTTATTTCTGCGTAGCCCTACCGGCTATTAAGCGTTGAAGGGCGGAGCAGAATGGTGGAGCCGACGGGAGTTGAACCCGTGATTCAGCGTTGCGAACGCTGCGTAATCCCACTTTACTACGGCCCCAAATTTTCTCTGAAAATTTGGTCCTGAGGCCACATTAACTAATCCTGTTTTGGCTATCATTCGGACAAAACAGGATTGTTAAGGCCGATGGACCTAAAAACAACGCTAGATAAAATTTGGTCCTGAGGCCACAATTTATTTTTGTTTTGTCTATCATTAGGACAAAACAAAATGCCAGTGCCGAAGGACCTTAACCTATTTCTTATAACCTACCGGCAAAATATAGAGAGGCTTCGAGTTTTTCGGAAGCCCCAGTATCTTCGAAACTGCTGAATCGTCAAAAGCCCCTACGGCTACGCTGTCCAGACCTAAAGCGACCGCCTGCAAAAATACGTTCTGCGCTAAGTGCCCGGCCTCCATATCTGTATACCTTACCGCCCTATCCCCATATCTGGCAACAGCTCTCTCATAGACCCCGCACACTATAATATCTATATCCGCTTCGGATATAAAGGCTTGGTTATAAGCGGCTTCGACAAGGGCCTTCTTCGCGTTTTTATCCGAAACGAGTTCCAGCTTATGACCGTCGGGGATGTAGTGATACATACCTTCATCTTTGATAAGGTAAATCTCAAGCGGATATAACGCTCCGGCGGAAGGAGTTGACCTGAAACCACGACCTTTATCAGTGATACCTTGCGCGGCCCAAAGAAGCTGGGAAATCGATGCAGCATCTATCTTCTTGGACGTGTAGTTCCTGACAGACCGCCTATTATTGATGGCCTCTTCAACCGATACCTTGCCCCTTAACTTCGGTTCCGGCAAATTCATAAGATCCGTCTCCTCCCCGAATATTTCGACAGGCGTTATAAAAAGCGCCGGTATTAGGATTAACGACGTGAGATAGAAATTCTTTGTCAAGATCAAATGCCTTACTAGAAACCCCGATAAGATTATGAGCGCTATTTTACACATTTGGGCCTGGCCTTATATCCGACGCTCTCCTCTATCCACCCAAGGTAAGGCTTGCTGCCATCCGTTATGGGGATGGACAATATTTCTGGTACTTTATAACTATGCAGCTCTTTTACTTTTTTAGAGACGGCTCGGAAATTATCAGCGATGGTTTTGCATATAACAAGCGATTCATTCGCGGCATCAAGTCTCCCCATCCACCAGAAACGAGAACGCACGCTGCCTACTATATTGGCGCATGCTACAAGACGACTTCTTAAAAGGGCGTCCACTATCCTGGAGGCTTCTGAGCGAGAAGCGCAAGTTATCATTATGATTATAAACCTTTTGGCCATTTTGGATTGGGGTGAAAACGCGGTTTTGCCAGGCACCTTCCGGTGTGTATATAGGGGTTATTTTCAGAAAGCCGGTATTAAAACTTAAAAACGGTCAGGTTAGTTCCTGTATCATTCCGTTCACGGCATTCTGGATCAGCTCCCAGTCTTCCTGATTATGTATAGCGAATTTCTGCTTACGTTTCCACCCGCCATCTTCCTTCTTCTGCCAAAGGTAGAAACATACTTGTTTGCGCCCGTAGCTTTCCAATAAAACCACGGCAGACCACCACCCGAAACGCTTATTTATAGTCTTCTGCCCGATTACCTGTAAGGGGGCTACTATTGGAACTTTTTCTTCGTCCCTATGACTTTTGGGTTCCTCCATACGAACCTCCCTTTTAATGACAGACTCACCGGTTAAAGCCCATACCCCTGAAGGAAAGGCTTAGAAATTCACCGCTTACAAGAACTACCTGCGTAGATAAATAAAATAATCCGGCCCGCTCTTATCGACTACGACATGCCCTTCCCTGGCAAGCCAACCGATGCTCATCAAGACCCTATCCCTGTCAGTATCTATTCCTTTGATCACCTGCGCGATTGTGCTCTTGCCGTGACCGTCCAGATAATGCCATATGTCCCCGGCCGTAATTCCTATTTCGGTTATCATAACCCACCCCCTATATTTACAGGTTTAAGATCCATAACTAAAATTCTTGAAAATCAAACTCAAGCGCTAACCGACCACCGAATCTTCCCTCTTATTATAACTACCGCAAAGAGGGCAGGCAGAAACGTCGACATGCTTGGAATCAATATACGTATTGGCGCACACGGTACACTTCCATAAGTAATCGGTATACTTGGGCGAAACCTTTCTAATTCCACTATATCCTGATATTATCCATAATATAAGTATTATAATACCTGAAAATAATGTATAGAAAAATATTATAGTAGATATATCCAATTTTATCATAATATTATTAATATACAATAGCCAATCTAATATTTTATTCCACCATGGCAGGCGGGGGCTCTATCTTCTTCCCGCTAACTGCTTCATCTACCATGTATATCATCTTATCCCGAAAAGAGAGGGAATCATCCGGGTTGCGGCTCTTATTTCCGGCGGCAACACCCTTGGACGCGGATACGTTCTGGACCAATAAGAGATACCTGTTCTCAAGAAAGGACCGCTCGCGCGGACTTACTCGTACTTCCATTATGCCCCTATTCAATATGGGACCCAAAAAGGCAACTTTAGAAAATTTTATCTTGCCGCGAGCGTCAGGGGCTGAGACCTTTATCGCGGATAGCCACACAGCGTGCCAGACAAGCGATACTAAAACCGCAGATACCAAAACCGCATTCGTCTTAAAGAAGTTTCTGCCCATACCTATCCGCCGGTAGCTATGTTTATCTGGGATACCCCGTGGGCTCTGCACATGTCCCAGATCTCGACTATCCTGCCAAGTGAAGCACGGCTATCCGCTTTGATAAGAAGCGCCGCATTCTCTTTCGCCATTATGTTTAGGCTCGAAGCAAGCTCTTCGGCGCTCATCTCTCTGTCGTTAAGGTATAATCTGTCATCCTTAGTGATGACGATAACAACATTATCCTGCTGTATCACCTCGCTCGTAAGCGCTTTGGGGAGATTCACCTTGATGCCGGGCTGGAATATGAAGCTGGAAGTGAACATAAAAAATATGAGCAGCAAGAAAAAGACGTTTAGAAGAGGGGTAAGGTCTGCGGTCCCTTTCTCTATGTGTAAACGTCTTTTAAACTTCATAGGTATCCCGTTTTGAAGAAAGTATATTAACGAGGTCGGTCGCGCTTCTCTCCATCTCGTAGACAAGCGTGTCCACCTGACTCACAAGATAATTGTAGGCTATATAAGTAGGTATGGCTACGGCAAGCCCCGCCAATGTAGATAAGAGGGCCTCCCATATCCCCCCGGCCAAGTCCCCCGGGTTCACCGGTGATCCGGTTATGGCCTTCTGCTGTATTATCTGAAAGGCCTTTACCATACCGCTTACCGTTCCCAGAAGCCCCAAGAGAGGAGTAACGTGCGCGATCGTAGCAAGTATGGGCAGATGCCGTTCCAACCTTGGTATCTCAAGCTGGGCTGCCTCGTCAACGGCCTCTTTTATTTCCGGTTTCGAGCGGTCATGTTTTAATATACCCGCCTTCACGATATGCGCTACTGGCCCGGGTTTTTTATTGCACATCTCTATAGCCTCTATGATCTTATTGCGCTTAAGCACGTTTGTTATGTCATCCATGAATTTATCTGCATCGATCCTGGCCCGGTACAGATTATATACGCGCTCGATCACCACCCCGAAGGCAAGCACGGAGGCGGATATTATAAGATACATCATCGGTCCGCCTTTTTGGACTAAGTCCCACATATTCCCTCCCTTTATAGGAAATTTAATGACAAATTACGAAATCCAAATTACAAATAAAATTCAAAATCCAAATATCAAATACCGAAATCTACTGTTTGAAATTTGATATTTGTCATTATTACCTTACTTGACTTCCCTCCACTTAAGCCATTCCAAACGTTGCCTGGCAAATTTTGATTCTTCTATATCCATGTCGGCCAGTTTCTTGTACATACGCCTTGCGTCATCGAAACGTTCCACCCTCTCCAAAAGCTGGGCGCATTTTAATTCGGCTCTGACTGACCAGAATGTGCCTTTTGAGTAAAGATATGGAACCCTCAGATATGCCTCGATGGCCTTCGCGTTGTCATTCTTGGCTTCATAAGACTCACCTATCTCATACTGTATCTGGGCATTAAGCTCGTCATTATCCTCCGTTATGGCCTTATTCAGATATGTTATGGCACCGTCAAAATCCTTACTGTCCATTCTGAGTTTTGCGATCTTCCTATAGGCGTTCCTGGCATTCTCTGTTCCAGGGAACCTTTCTCCTATCTCTTCGAAGTTTCCCACCGCATTTTTTATATCACCGGCTTCACTATATATTGAAGCTATATTGTACAACGCTTCCTTGATCGTTACCTCCGAAGGATTTTCACTCATTATCGCTCTGTAATATTCGACCGCTTTCACGAAGTCTTTTTTGGACCTGTAATATTCGGCAAACCAGAATTTAATATCGAGCGCGACCGTAGAGGACGGATCATCCTTAAGCAATTTGTTGAATATGTCTATCGCTTCCCCGTCTCTGCGCATGGCGTAATAACACCACCCCATCTGATAGCGGGCTATCATGCGTATCTTAGAGTCGATGGAAGTTTCATCTATATCCTTTAGCACAGCAAGCGCTTCCGGATACTTCTTCTGGCTGTAAAGCGAGTTCGCCAGGGATAACCTGCTCTTAGTTTTTAACGAGTCATCGCTCGTCTCCGAGATAAGTCTTTCGAATTCCGAGGAGGCGCGCTCAAAATCCCCTATCTTCGAATATTCAAGACCGAGGGCATATAAGGCATTTTCCCGCGATTGAGAATTAGGAAAATTGGCAAGCACGCTCTGATAAGCCATTATCGCCTGGCTATGCCTTCCCGTTAAAGAGAATATGGCGCCCACCTGGTACTGGGCATAATCTGTCCAGAAGCTTTCGGGATATTTATCTATAACTATATCGTAATTCTCCATGGCATTTTCATAAGATCCTTTTTCGAAATAGATGTCTCCTATCTTGCATATTGCATTGGCGCAAAGGTTAACATCCTTTGAGTTATCCTTTATCCATTCAAATTCTTTAAGGGCGTCTTCGGCTTTCCCCCCAGCCAGATATATCCATCCCAGCTCATAATGCATATCATCGATGTATTCAGAATCGGGAAACTTTAAAAACCCTTCCCTACATACAGATTCGGCCTCTTGATAACTCCCCTTGTCATATAAGAGTTTTATCTTTCGGTAGTACGCATCGGAAAGCGCATCGCTCGAAGGATGTTTCGTGATTATTTCGTCGCATAAAACGAGGGCGTCATCTACACGCCCCAGTCTCTCGTAATTGAGGATAAGCCCCATAAGGGATGCGCCCGCCAGAAAGCTGTTATTGGATTCGGCAGATATGTTAAATGCCTTCACACTCTCCTCGTACCTGCCCAATTCGTAAAGGCTTCCGGCAATACGATATAGGGCAAAGGGAGCCCATTTTGCTTTTGGCGATATCTGAAGAGCCCTTTCGAAAGATGCCATAGCCTGGTCATACATAGACTGATAAAAAGATGCCTCGCCGCGCATATAATACGCATCGGCCGTTTTTTCGGATACAGGATAGCGGTCTATAAAACTCTGCAGTTCTTTCGCGGCATCCGCATAACGAGAAAGCAGATACAGGCACTCCCCTATCCGGAATTGCGAATCGACCGCGATCTTATCATACTGGTACCTTTCGACAACCTCCCTGAACAACTTTAACGCCTCTTCAAAGAGACCGAGCTTATAGTAGGTCCAGCCTTTCGAATATAAGGCATAACCCCGATAGGCCGAGGCCGGAAAGGAGGAGATTATTTTTTCATACATCTCGATCGCCTTCTTATAATCCCCTGTTTTCAAAAATATCTCGCCCATCCAATATATGGCCTCATCATGGAACTGCGATGCCTGCGGCGAACCTAGGATGCCTTCAAACTCATATGCCGCGCCGGCCATATTGTTACGATAATAGTAAGACCTGCCTAGGAGGGAGCGGGCCTCGTACAGGTGCGGGTTCTGCGGATAATTCTTAAGGAATATCTCCAGCCTCTCTTCCGCAAGGTCATAGAACCCGTCTTTGAACGCTTTCTTGGCAAAAACATAATCAGACTCGGGCTGGTTATCCTGCGCACCCGCAGCGGTACCGCAAAGGATAAGCACCAATACCACAAAAGTTTTGAGTTTTGAGCTTTGAGTTTTGAGTTCTATCATATGCGTCAATTCAGTACCGGCCTTAAATACTGTCCCGTATAGGAAGCTCTGTTCTTCGCCACAGATTCCGGCGCCCCCTCAGCCACTATCCGCCCCCCCTCTTCACCGCCTTCCGGGCCAAGGTCTATTATGTAGTCCGAGGTCTTTATCACATCCAGATTATGTTCGATGACAAGGACAGTATTCCCGTTTTTCACGAGGGCTTGAAGGACATCGAGCAATTTGTCAACATCCGCGAAGTGCAGACCCGTGGTGGGCTCATCGAGTATATAAAAGGTCCTCCCGGTAGATGTCTTGGAAAGCTCCGCGGCCAGCTTTATTCTCTGGGCCTCTCCGCCCGAAAGCGTCGTAGCCGACTGCCCCAATTTTATATAACCCAATCCCACATCATACAATGTCTGCAGTTTATTTCGCACAGCCGGTATATTCGCAAACAACGACAGCGCTTCCTCTACCGACATATCCAGGACATCCGATATGGACTTACCCTTATATCTTACGTCCAGCGTCTGTTCGTTAAAGCGCCTCCCCTTGCAGACCTCGCACTGGACATAGACATCGGGTAGGAAATGCATCTCTATCTTTTTTATGCCGTCGCCGGTGCAGGCCTCGCACCTTCCCCCTTTTACGTTAAAGCTGAAACGCCCGGGCTTATAGCCGCGCACCTTTGACTCTGGAAGTTTGGAAAATATATCCCGTATAGGGCTATATGCCCCTGTATATGTAGCAGGGTTGGAACGCGGCGTTCTGCCTATGGGAGATTGGTCGATCACGATAACTTTATCTATATTCTGCAGGCCATCGATACGCTTATGAAGCCCCGGGGCTTCTTTGGAGCGGTAGAATTTTTTGGCAAGAGCGCGATAAAGAATATCGTACACGAGAGTGCTCTTGCCAGACCCGGATACCCCGGTAACACAAACAAATAGACCGAGAGGTATTTCCACATCTATGTTCTTCAGATTGTGTTCAGCGGCTCCCACTATACGAAGAACCTTGCCGGCTACCGGACGCCTTCTGGACTCCGGAGGCCTTATGCTCAGTTCGCCGCGCAGGTATTTACCGGTCAATGACTCTTCGGACTTTAATATATCCTCCGGAGAACCGCTTGCTATGACCCTACCCCCGTGTTCTCCGGCTCCGGGCCCGAGATCGACTATAAAATCCGCTGCGCGCATAGTAGCTTCGTCGTGCTCGACGACTATCAGTGAATTGCCCAGGTCTCGCAGTGTTATCAGGGTATTGAGAAGTTTCGCGTTGTCCTTTTGGTGCAGGCCGATACTGGGCTCGTCCAGTATATATATAACACCCACCAGGCCGGACCCTATCTGCGTAGCAAGCCTTATACGCTGCGCCTCGCCTCCCGATAAAGTATAACTTCTCCGTTCAAGGGTCAGATAATCCAGCCCTACATTCGAAAGGAATTCAAGACGCGCGTTTATCTCTTTGAGTATCTGTTGAGCTATTTTCCTAGGGCTTTCCGCCAGTTCAAGATCCGCGAAAAATGACCTCAGGTCTTTTATGGAAAGGTTTGTCATCTCGAATATATTCTTCCCGCCCACGGTAACGGCAAGGGTCTCCGGCTTCAATCGTGTACCCTTACATACAGGACACGGCTGTACCGACATATACTTATTTATCTCGGTCTTTATATATTCGCTTTCCGTCTCCCGGAATCTCCTCTCCAGGTTCGGTATAACACCCTCAAACGATCCCCATTCGCGGCTATCTTCGCCGTATAGCACTATCCTTTTTATATCCTTAGGAAGGTCTTTGAACGGAGTATTTACGTCAAAATTATAGTCATTGCCAAGCGACCTCATAAGTCGCCGAAAATAAAGATAGAGCCCTTTCCCGCCTCTGCGCCATGCCTCCACCGAATCTATAACCGGCTTAGACTTGTCGGGGATTACAAGTTCCGGGTCGATCTCCATCTTGTTGCCCAGCCCATCGCAAGCCGGACACGCGCCATAAGGGGAATTAAAAGAGAAGGATCTGGGGGCCAGATCCTCGAAGCTGACCCCGCAATCTATGCATGCAAAATGTTCGTTGAATAAAGCATCTTTATATTTACCGGCAACTTCACTGCTTACTATGACCAGACCCTTCCCGGCCTCCAGGGCGGTTTCAACCGAGTCTGTCAGGCGCTTCTTCGCGTCGTCTTTTATCACTATCCTGTCAACTACGACCTCTATGGTATGAACTCTTTTCTTGTCCAGCTCCGGTATCTTTTCAAGCTCGACTACCTCTCCGTCTACACGGGCCCTTACAAACCCGTCCTTCTTCGCCTTTATGAATATATCCCTGTGCTCACCCTTTCTCCCTCTTACAAGAGGGGCCAGGACGAGCACCTTGGCACCGGCAGCAGAAGAGATCACCCTCTCCACTATCTCCTGAGATGTCTGCCTTGTGATGGGCTTGCCGCACTTAGGGCAATGCGGAGTGCCTATCCTGGCATATAGAAGCCTCAGGTAATCGTATATCTCTGTCTGAGTGCCCACGGTAGACCTGGGATTTGATCCGGCCATGCGCTGTTCTATCGAAATAGCCGGGGAAAGCCCTTCGATGTAATCTACGTCCGGCTTTTGAAGCTGTTCGAGGAATTGGCGGGCGTAACTGGATAAGCTCTCCACATATCTTCGCTGTCCCTCGGCATACAATGTATCGAAAGCTAGCGAAGATTTTCCGGAACCTGATAGACCCGTAATGACGACAAGCTTATCGCGCGGTATATCCAGCGATATATTCTTGAGATTGTGCTCCCGGGCTCCTTTTATCCTAATTATATCTTTTTGCATATATAGGCTGATTTTAGCATACGGGTATGGAAATAACAAGGGAGACCGGAACAACCCGGCCTCCCTTTTATGATAACTTCAATAACTAAAAGGCGCAATCTTACCTTTTCTTCTTTTTCTTCTTGCCGCCTCTCAACATCTTAGCTCTTGCAACGTCACCAGCCTTGTCGATGAAGTAAAGATACCCTTTATCCTTCTTCACTCCGGTCTTGGCTATAACTTTACCGCCGCCACCCTTCGACGCGCCGCGGGCCATCTTCGTTTCGACGACGTTACCTTTCTTATCGACGTAATAAAGATAACCTTTTTTCCGCTTTATACCAGCCTTTGCGACTTTCTCTGCCATTTATCTCCACCCCCTTTCGATATTTATTTCGTACCGCATGCCTTAAGACATACGTTTTATTCCCTATCGTGTATCTGGAGATATTCGCGGGAGATCCTGCCCATACTCTTGAAAAGGTTGGTCTTTATGTAAGGGCAATCCTTCTCAAGTCCCGCTATAAGTTTTTTAACCATCCTGCGTTTAGAGAGATCCGCATTAGGGCAATTACAGGCCGCAAACGGTAATCTGGTCTCTTTGGCAAATTTGCGCGTATATTTTTCCTCTACATAGCAGAGGGGTCTTATTATTACTATCTTTCCCCCAAAAAGTTCCTGTCTCGGGTTCATGGCCGAAAACTCGCCCTGGTAAAAAAGATTTAAAAGAAGAGTTTCGATTATGTCGTCCTTATGGTGGCCCAGGGCCACCTTATTGCACCCGAGTTTATCTGCCGCGAGAAAGAGCGCCTTTCGCCTGTTCCATGAGCACCAGAAACAATTCACATCCCTCTTCTGGTCTTCTATGCTTATATTCTCAAGGACATATTCTATATTATTATCTTTACAGAACTTTTTCAAGGATTTTTTAATACTTTTCTCGTCGCCCCTCGACGGAGTCCGGGAGGGTCTGCGGGATACTGGGTTGGATGATAGCGCGCGGGCATAATCGCTCTCGACGTGAATAGCTACAAGATCGTATTTTATGGGGGCCCAAGCCCTGCGATCGGCCAGAAGTCTCAAGAGCGTAAGACTGTCTTTCCCGCCGGATACACCGACGAGGATGCGATCTTTGTCCTCGATAAGCTTATAATCCTGTATAGCCCGTCCTATCCGGGTCGAGATATAATTTCCTGTTTGGGTTAGAGGCCTCATTCAATCTTTCATTTTTCGACCACCAGCTGAATCCTGGCTTCTCCCGATCCAGTTGGGAGCCATCACTATATCAGGTCCCTATCCTTACGGATCTGGTTATGCCTTCGAGGGTCGCGATCGCTGAAAAGAAGGCCATGGCACTGGTCTTCGGGTTTGTTTTCGATGGTATGTTTTCGGTACGGGTAGTTATCTTCCCGAACTCACCGGATATCTCCACTTCGTGAACATTCTTAGAATACTCCGGGGAAGTGACTATCCTGACAATCGTCTTCTTAGGGCCTATCCCCGCCAAACTTAAAACCGCGGAAACATTAACGTTCTGAGGGAAAGCCCTTACGGCCTCCTCGGCATTTCCTTCGAATATCACTGTCTCTGTCTTTATAGAGGCCAGGTCCAGCTTCTTATCTTTGATGTATGGGGCACCCTCCAGACCTTTGATAGGCTTTCTAGTGGTAAGAATAACCGATTCGATCGTGCCGCAGGAAGCGGATTTCAACCCGTCTACCCCGCATATCGCGCCGCTTGGTATGAAAACCTTAACCCCCAATTCGTTCGCCTTTTTAAGAAGATCGTCATTACCGACCAGCCCGCCCACGCTCATTACGAGGCAATCACGCCCGGCTTCTATGCACATACCCAATACTAAGGAAGAGACTTTGGAGCTGGCCGCCTCTACAACCAGATCTGACTTCTTGACCAGTTGGTCAAGATCAACTGACGGAACATCTGATTTGAGCTTTTTTCGCAGATCCGCCGACTTCGCCGGATCCGAATCAGACAAGGCCACAAGCGACACCCTATCCTTAAGTCTCCCGAAACAAGCCTGAGCTATGGCACTTCCTATCGTCCCGCAACCGACTATGCCGATCCTTATCTTATCCATAGAATTATATGATTTACCCCTTTTTGCCGGAAGAGACTGCCAGCATGCGATCCAGGGTCCTCAGTGCTTTGTCGCGGACCTCGCCTGAAACCTTGATCTCGTATACCATCTTCTCGAGGCTGTTGGCCACCCATCCGAGAGTTATCAATTTCATATTAGCGCAAACGAGATGATCCGTAGGCAGATAGAATCTCTTGGACGGGTTATCTCTATGGAGCTTGTAAAGCATGCCGCACTCGGTTGAAATTATAAATTCTTCGGCCTGTGAATCTTTGACGTATTTGAACATCCCGCCCGTAGAACATATATGATCTGCCAAAGCCAGGACTTCGGGGTTACACTCCGGATGGGCCAGGACCTCCGCTTTAGGATAAATCTTTTTCGCCTTTAAAACGTCCTCTTCCTGAACGCGTATGTGGGTAGGGCAAAAACCTTCCCATAATATTATATTCTTCTCGGGCACCTGGGATTGGACATACCTGCCGAGGTTCTTATCCGGAACGAATATAACGTCTTTTTCTTCTAAAGAACGTACTATCTCGACTGCGTTGCTGGAGGTGCATGATATGTCGCTTTCGGCCTTTACCTCCGCGCTTGAATTTACATAACATACGACAGCGGCATGCGGATGCTGCTTTCTTTTATTACGCAGTTTCTCGGCAGTTATCATATCAGCCAGAGGGCAGCCAGCTTCCGGAACCGGCAATAACACCTTCTTCCCGGGGTTCAATATCGAAGCCGATTCCGCCATAAACTGGACTCCGCAGAATACTATCACCTCGGCATCAGTCCTGACCGCGGCTTGCGCAAGGGCCAGGCTGTCGCCGCTGATATCGGCTATCTCCTGTATCTCGTCGCGCTGATAATTATGCGCTATTATAACGGCATTTCGTTTCTTCTTCAGCCGCTCTATGGTCTTTTTGAGATCCGCCTTATATTTTAAATCGTCTTTTTTTATGGCTTGCATCCGTTCACACTTTCTTTATTATGTTATCTATTAATCTGGTCTTACCTATAAGGACCGCCAAGGCGACCAGGACTTCACCCGATATCATATCCACCGGTTTAAGCGACTTGGTGTCCACTATGTGAATATAGTCTATCTTAGCGGAAGGCGCCTCGCTTATCATAGCGGTCATTTCGCGGATTATAACCTCTGGCCTTCTCTCTCCTGCCTCCAACAGGCTTTGCGCCTTAGTAAGCGATTTGTATAATACTGCGGCATCGGCACGCTCAGCGTCGGAAAGATATATATTCCTTGAGCTCATCGCAAGCCCGTCCGACTCGCGTACGGTGGGTAATATCTTTATCTCCACATCCATATTGAGGTCTTCAGCCATCTTCTTGATAACATAGGCCTGCTGAGCATCCTTTTGACCGAAATAAGCCACAGAGGGTTTTACTATACCGAAAAGCTTAGCCACTACCGTAGTCACCCCGCGGAAATGGCATGGTCTTGAAGCACCGCAAAGGCCGCTAGTCAAATTCTCGACTTTTATATAGGTGGAGTGGCCTTCCGGGTACATCTCTTTTAGGGAAGGATAGAATAATATGTCGACCCCGCCATTCATGGCGAGAGTTTCATCGCGTTTGAAATCGCGCGGGTACTTCTCGAAATCTTCGGAAGGGCCGAACTGCAGAGGATTGACGAATATGCTCGCCACCACCGTATCGGTATGTTTCTTGGCCGTGCTGACAAGCGAAAGGTGACCTTCGTGGAGATACCCCATAGTGGGGACAAACCCGACAGTCTTACCCTCCTTCCTCAACAACTTAGACAAGGTAGACATGCGCGATATGCTATCAACTACTTTCATATATTCACAATCCCTGTATCGCTAAAATTACCTGACCCTGCCAAGCTGCCGCAACCCGCGCAGAACGAACTCCCTCTCATTTATGCGGGGGTGTGGTATGACAAGGTCTTTTTCCTGTATAATCTCATCCCCGTAATACAATATATCGAGGTCTATTGTACGCGGACCATTCCTTACGATTCTGGACCTGCCAAGGTCCTTTTCGATAAGGTTAAGGCTTTTCAGAAGATCTCTGGGAGATAGCCGGGTTTTAATCTCTACAACACCGTTAAGAAATCTGCCCTGCGGTATATCGCTTACTGGCTCGGTCTCGTATATATCTGAAACGCGCTTCACAATAATACCTGGATAACCGCGCATCGCGCCTATGGCCTTATCTATATACGAATATCTGTCGCCGATGTTCGAACCGATACCTATGTAGCAGGTTGTCATCTCTTTTAGCGTATAGCGTATAGCGTTTAGCGTATAGCATATAGAAAAATATTTTTTAAATAAATACTATACGCTCTACGCTAAACGCTACGAAAGCCGCTCCCTGATCCTTTTCACCGCTTCCTTTATCCGCTTTTTGTCCACAGTAAGAGCCATGCGGATATATCCCTCCCCGTGGCTGCCAAAACCATTGCCTGGAGTGGCTATTATGTCAGCCTTATCAAGCAGCGCCTTAGCGAATGTCGCGGAAGTATACCGAGGCGGAACTTTTGCCCATACGTAGAATGTCGCCTTAGGTTTGACCACTTCCCATCCAATTTCATTAAGACCGTCGACCAGGCAATCCCTGCGTTCCTTGTATATCTTCATGACGGATTTGATGTGTTTATCGTAATTTTCAAGAGCCGCAACTCCGGCCCATTGTATGGCAAAGAAGACGCCTGAATCCAGATTCGACTTTACCTTGCTAAGAGCGGCGATAAGGTCCCGGTTACCGCACGCGAAACCTATGCGCCACCCGGTCATGTTGAAAGTCTTGGATAAAGAATGGAACTCGATAGCCACATCCTTGGCGCCATCGACTTCAAATATACTAGGCGCCTTGTAGTCGTCATATCCCATCTCGGAATAAGCCGCATCCTGGCAGACTATTATGTTGTGTTTAGACGCGAAGTTCACTATATCTTTAAAAAATCCAAGATCACAAACCGCTCCGGTAGGGTTGTTGGGATAATTGACATGCATCATCCTGACCTTGTGAATTATGTGATGATTTACGGATTTTATATCCGGCAGAAACCGGTGATTTTCTTTAAGCGGCATTATCTCGACATCCCCGCCCGCAAAATAAGTACCGGACTTATAGGGCGGATAACAAGGATCGGGCACCAGCACAACATCTCCGGGATTAATGAAAGCCAGAGGCATGTGCGCGATCCCTTCCTTGGAACCGATAAGCGGCAATATCTCGTTTTCCGGATTCAGGTCCACGCCGAAACGGTTCTTAAACCACTTGGCGCAAGCTTGCCTGAATTCCGGCAGACCCTGATCGAGAGGATAGCGGTGATTTTTCGGATCCCGCATCGCCTTATTCATCGCGTCTATTACAAAATCTGGGGTCGGGATATCAGGATCGCCGATGCCAAGGTCTATTATATCGCGTCCCTCGTCGCGGGCCTTCTTCTTTGCCTTATCGATCTCAACAAAAAGATAAGGCGGTAGTTTCTTCAGTCTCTCAGATTGCTCAAACTTGATCATTACTTGAACTCCTTTTGCAAATTTTGCCTTCGATTCAGCCCACTATTGCAGGTCGGCATCCTGGTATTAAAATTTCGGGTCCTGCCACTACCTCGTCTTTTGTTCTATAGGGGCTTTCGACGGCCTCGAGGCGTATATCAACACTATATTAGGACTACCGATCCGGTCGTGTCCCCTCCAGCGCCGTAGAGCCCCTATATGGCAAAAGCCTCGGTAGTGTCACCCGAAATTTTCCTAGCTCACTCTGCGATCTTTTTGATCTGTCAAAGGTGGAAAATTTACAGCCCCAACACTTCCTTCATAGTGAACAAACCTTGCTTCTTGCCGACAACGAACTTGGCCGCCTGCAGCGCACCCTTCACGAATATGTCACGAGTCTTAGCGCTGTGGGTGAACTCGATCGTATCGACGGGGCTGTCAAAAGTGATAGTGTGCTCTCCGACGATATCCTCTTCCCTTACCGAATCTATGGGTATCTTTACGTCGCCGCGCTCTTCCTTGACTATGCCGGCAAGCTCCTTGGCAGTGCCGCTCGGCGCGTCTTTTTTATTAACGTGGTGAGCTTCTACTATCTCTATATTGTAGTCGGCGCCAAGAACTTTCGCGGCATCTCTTACGACCTTAAATAGAAGATTTACCCCGACGGACATGTTGGGAGAGAAGACTACGGGTATGTTGGCTGACGCGTTTTTAACCGCCGAACGTTCTTCTTCAGACAGGCCTGTAGTGCCTATAACTATGGCCTTTTTATGCTTTTCGCATAAAGCCAGGTGCTCCATAGTAGCCTGCGGAGATGTAAACTCTATAAGACAATCGCATTGTTCGATCAAGGGTTCGGCATCCTGCCCTATATCAAATTCACCCGTAACCTGCAATGAAGGGTCGTCCTTAGCAAGAGCTATTAAACGCAAACCTATACGCCCCTTTGAACCACTCACGCATATTTTAGTCATAAATCAACCTTTCGTTATTCGTCATTCGTTAATCGCTGATCGTAAAAACATCTATATGACAGAATGCGTATGATGAACGACTATAAACGAATCCTATATCAGTTTATACGCCTTTAGTTCCGCCGCAAGCTTATCGCGATTTTCCGGAAGCATTTCGCACAGCGGTAACCTCATATCCGGGGAGCACATCTTCATAATACTCATAGCCGTCTTGACCGGTATCGGATTAGTTTCTATAAACATAGACTTTACCAGGGGCAACATTCTGTAATGTAGCTCCTCGGCCTTCTTCGTATTGCCAGTCTCGAAGTATGCACACATATCCGCCACATCCTTGGGGACTATATTGGCCACAACCGATATAACCCCAACGCCTCCTATGGCCATAACAGGCAAAGTAAGGGCATCATCGCCCGATATCAGTAGAAAATCTTTGCGACAAACATTCTTTATCCTGGCCATCTGTTCGAGACTGCCGCTGGCTTCTTTTACGCCTATAATATTTTTTATCTCTGAAAGCTTCGCGAAAGTATCGGGCTCGATATTAACTCCGGTGCGCGAAGCTATATTATAAAGTATTATCGGGATATCTACTTCCTCAGCAATGGCCTTAAAGTGCAGATAAAGACCTTTTTGAGTCGGACGGTTATAGTACGGACTGACCTGAAGCGAGGCGCTAGCGCCGGCCTTTTTGGCGTGTTTGGTAAGCATGATGGCCTCGTCAGTGGAATTCGATCCGGTACCTGCTATAACCGGTATCCTGCCGGCCGCGTACTCTATAGTAAGCTCTATGACCTTATCGTGCTCGGGATAAGAAAGCGTCGCAGATTCTCCGGTCGTACCGCATGGGACCAGCGCGGAAGTACCGTTCTTCACGTGAAAATCGACAAGCGTCTTTAAGGCCTTTTCATCTATCTTGCCGGCGCGAAAAGGCGTAATAAGCGCTACCATTGATCCTTTGAACATGTCTATTGCTCCTTTATATGAAGTTCGTTCTTAGCCCATCGCTATCTTTTAAATTAACGATTACCGATAAACCATTAACGAATAAACCCATCGAATACCAGCTTCGCCTCACCTTCCAGATATACGTCTTTAAACTCGCCGCTCACCAGATTAAAATGTACGCGAAGCTTTTCCCCGCCCTGGGTTTCGACCGTTATCGGCGAGACCATCTTCTCGGCCTCGGCCGCTATTATCGCGCTGGCAACCGCTCCAGTGCCGCACGCAAGAGTCTCGTCTTCCACTCCGCGTTCGTAGGTCCTGACCTTTATCTTTTTACTATTGACTATCTTCACAAAATCGGCATTTGTACCTGCAGGTGCGAACTCGCCGTGATATCTTATGTGAGAGCCCAGGTTCTTTACATCTATCTTTTCCAGGTCCTCTACAAAATGTACGGTGTGAGGAACGCCGGTGTTAACAAAATTTACCTTGTAAGGGCACTTGTGTATCATAAGACACAGGTTCCACTTTATATCCCGAGGATCAGTCAACTTCACTTTCACCTCTTGGCCTTTTACATAAGCGTTAAGTTTCCCGGCCATGGTATCTATTGTCATCTTCGATTGGGCTATCTTTTTTACCGCGGCATACAGGGCAATACAACGCGAGCCGTTCCCGCACATCTCGGCCTCACTGCCATCCGAGTTAAATATGCGCATCTTGAAATCTGCCGACCCGGAACTCTCGACAAGAAGAAGCCCATCGGCGCCGACGGAGTATTTTCTGTCACAAACAGATTTGGCAAAGGCCGATAGTCTGCCGGGTATCGTTGAACGCCTGTTATCGACTATTACAAAATCATTACCGGTAGCAACGGCCTTAGTAAATTTGATCATATTAACCTATTTAAGCACCGACGGTATGGATTCTCCGCGGACAAGGTCCCGATAAGACTCCTGCCTTCGCGTTATGTAGAATTTATTCCCTATAACCATGACTTCCGACGCTCTGGGGCGGGAATTATAATTGCTCGACATGGTAAAACCGTAAGCCCCTGCTCCCATTACCGCCAGAAGCTCGCCTTTGTGCATAAGCGGTAACAGCCTGTCCTTGCCCAAAAAGTCTCCCGACTCGCATATGGGCCCTACCACGTCCACGCGCTCCGAGGAGCTGGAAGTGTCTTCGCCGACGCGAACGGGGACGATCTTATGATATGCTTCATAAAGGCTAGGCCTTATAAGATCGCTCATACCGCTATCGACGATTATAAATTTTTTCCTGGGAGTGCGCTTTGTATATATGACTCGCGTTACGAGAACGCCGCTATTTCCGGATATGAAACGCCCCGGCTCCAGTATTATTTTTAACTTGGACGCCTTAAGAAGCGGTAACACTTTTTTCGCGAATGCTTTTGCCGTCTGCGGATTCTCTACGGAGTAGCTGATGCCAAGTCCTCCTCCTATATTCAGATAATCGACAGGGATCTTGCGTTCTTTTATGAAGAGAAGTGTCTTCTCTATAGCCTTCTCGAAAGGCTGAGCGTTCAATATCTGAGAGCCTATATGAATATGCACGCCGCGTATCTTAAGGTTAGGGTACTTCCAACTTGAGTTAAATATCTTATGAACGGTGTCGAAATCCATACCGAACTTAGTCTCACCTTTACCGGTCACTATATATTTATGGGTCTTCGGCACCACATCCGGGTTTATCCTTATAGCTATATTAACCTTTTTCTTGAGAGAAGATGCGACGCGCTGTATCTCGTCGAGCTCATCCTCGGATTCTACGTTAAAAAACAGTATTCCGAAATTTATGGCTTCGTAGATCTCGTCATGCCTTTTTCCCACTCCGGCATATACGATCTTCTTGGGATTAACTCCTGCGATCCGGGCGCGATAGAGCTCCCCCCCGGAAACTATATCCAATCCGGCGCCGTTTTTAACCAAAGCCCTGATCACCGCCAGGTTCGAGTTAGACTTCATGGAAAAACATATCAGGGCGTTGACCGGCTTGAATGCATTCTGCAGTTTCCTGAAATGGTCGATCAGGGTCTTGTAACTGTAAAGATAGAAAGGTGTGCCTACCTTAGAGGCTATATCTCCCACCCTTATCCCTTCACAGTGGAG
>JAGOLR010000025.1 GCA_017993955.1 Candidatus Omnitrophota bacterium | reverse complement strand
TTTATATTGACCTAAACGTCCCGTGACTTCGAAATGCTCTGCCCTCTCGTCGGCATGTAACTCTTTGTAAATAACATCGCGTCCTACCATGACCAGTTTCGAACCCCTCTCGAGGCATATATTTTTTATCTCATCTTCAGCCTCTTTTTTTTGCGGGGAGGATACGCAGGTTATGCCCTTTTTGATTATTCCGCCTTTTTCGAAAGCTATCCGGGCAAGAGAACCGCCCAATTTATCGGTATGCTCATAACTTATAGGGGTTATGACCGAAACAAGAGGATTTATTATATTAGTCGCGTCAAGTCTGCCCCCCAAGCCCACTTCATAGACCGCAAAATCTACGCGCCTTTCCTTAAAATAAAGGTACGCCAAGGCGGTATAAAGCTCAAAAAAAGATAACGCCTCTCCCGCCATTTTCTGAGCGCTATCCTTAAGCGTATCTGCCAGGCGGCCGATATCTGATTCGCTTATAAGTTCCCCGTCCACGCGTATCCGCTCCCTGAAAGAGACCAGATGCGGAGAGGTGTAGAGCCCGACCGTATATCCTGCAGCACGTAATATGTAGTATATAAAAGCGGAAGTCGAGCCTTTACCTTTCGTGCCTGCAACATGCATAGACCTAATGCTGTCCTGCGGGTTGCCCAATAATGCGCATAGCTTGGCGATGCGCTCCAGACCCAGGGACTTTCTGTAGTCATATTCGCTCTTAGTCTCATAATTTACGAATGAATCGAAATACCGGAGAGCTTCGGGATAAGTCATTTCTTGAAATTGTAAGCTTATTTTGTGTTTGGTGTCCAACTACGGAATATTAATGTTTGAAGTGCCGGATGCCTGTAAAGACCATGGCAATACCGAACTTGTCGGCGGCCTTTATTACTTCGGCATCGCGGACCGAGCCGCCGGGTTGTATTATTGCTCTGACGCCTGAGCTAGCGGCTTGTTCTATTCCGTCTTCCTTGGGGAAAAAAGCATCTGAGGCAAGGACAGAGCCTTTCGAGCGGTTGCCCGCCTTACGGGTTGCGATCATCACAGAATCGACCCTTGACATCTGCCCTGCACCCACACCGACGGTCTTCGTTCCATGGCAAAGCACTATGGCGTTGGACTTGACATGCTTTACAACCTTCCATCCGAATAACATCGCGGAGATATCTTCTTTTGTAGGCTTTAATTTAGTAACTATATTAAGATCTGTCTCTTTCACCGATACCTTGTCTTGGTCCTGTACAAGCAATCCCCCCGATACCTTCTTCAAATCATAAAATCCTGGCGCCTTTTTCGAATACAGGTCTTTCAACTCTAGAAGCCTGAGATTCTTTTTAACGCGCAGCGCTTCAAGCGCAGCCCCGTCATAAGAAGGCGCTATAATACATTCTACAAAATCGGCCTCTTCTAGTATCGTCTTGGCCAATTCTATATCCACACCCCTGTTAAAACCTACGATGCTGCCAAAAGCGCTCAGCCTATCACAATCAAGGGCGTCTATATAAGCATCTCTGATATTCCCTGCTACCGCTGCGCCGCATGGATTGGTATGTTTTATTATGGCAGCTGCTGGTTCGTCAAAATCTTTTACCATCTCCAGGGCCGCATTTATGTCTATTATATTATTAAACGAAAGCTCTTTGCCGTGTAGTTGCGCTGCCCCGGCCACGCCAAACACCCCTACGGCATCATCCTTATAAAAAGCCGCCTTCTGGTGCGGGTTCTCGCCGTATCGCAGGTCCTGTGCCTTTGTAAAACTTAGGGTGAGCTTGTCGGGAAACCCGGATGAGCCGACACTCGTCTCGGACCGCGCGCCGTGAACCTTCAGATATTCATATATAGCCGCGTCATACTTTGAAGTCTTGCCGAAGACTTTTATTCCAAGCTCTGCAAGAAGTTCTTCCGGCAAACCGCCCTTTCCGCGCTCCAGTTCTTCTATGACGCGGCCATAATCTGCGGTATCGCATACAACACATACCGATCTGTAGTTCTTGGCCGCGCTCCTCAACATTGAAGGGCCTCCTATGTCGATATTCTCAACAGCTTCCGAAAGCTCGACGCCGGTTTTTGATACGGTCTTTTCGAAAGGATAGAGATTTACCACGACCATGTCTATAAGCCCTATGCCGTGTTCTTTAGCGGTATCCATGTGTTTGGAATCTTCGCGTAGCGCCAAAAGACCGCCGTGTATTTTAGGATGGAGCGTCTTAACCCTTCCATCCAGCATCTCGGGAAAACCGGTATAATCCGACATATCCTTAACCGGTATATTAAGCGATCGTATAGACTTTGCTGTACCGCCAGTAGATATTATCTCAACGCCGAACTTATTAAGGGCTTTTACCAGCTCCTCAAGCCCCGTCTTGTCCGAAACGCTTATCACCGCGCGCTTTATTTTTACCATTTTACACTTTCTTTACTAACAACTAGGAACCAAGAACTATGAACTACTTTTTTGCTTTTCCCTGGTTCGCGACAGCCTCCATCGCTTTCTTCACCTCTTCGGGATCACCGAGATAGTAGTGTTTAATAGGCTTCAGGTTATCGTCAAGCTCATATATAAGGGGTAACCCCGTAGGAATATTAAGGCCTACTATATCCTGATCGGAAACGTTATCCAGATATTTTACCAAGGCCCTTAAACTGTTGCCGTGCGCCGCCACTATTACGCGCTTGCCGCTCTTTACGGCAGGCGCTATAGTCTCGTGCCAATAAGGTAGAAACCTTGCCACGGTGTCTTTAAGGCACTCGGTAAGCGGAAGCTCCTTCTGGGTCAGGGACTTATATCTTGGATCACTGCCGGGGTACCTTGGATCGTTCTTCTCAAGCGGAGGAGGCGGGACATCGTAGCTTCTGCGCCATATGAGGACCTGATCCTCGCCGTACTTTGCGGCAGTCTCGGCTTTGTTCAAGCCTTGGAGTCCTCCGTAGTGCCTTTCGTTAAGACGCCAGGAATTTAATACGGGTATCCACATAAGGTCCATCATATCCAGCGTTATCCAAAGAGTCCTTATGGCCCGCTTCAATACCGATGTATAGGCAACATCGAATACATAGCCTTCTTTTTTTAGAACCTCTCCCGCCTTCCTGGCTTCGGAAATACCTTTTTCCGAGAGGTCCACATCCGTCCACCCCGTAAACCTGTTCTCCTTGTTCCAGGAACTTTCACCATGCCTCAAAAGCACCAATTTCTTCATCGCAAAATACCTCCTTAGATTAAGGTATTATATACCAACCCGCCCCAAACCGCCACTTGAAATTTTCCTTCTCGACAAGCCATCCCTTCGAGTAGCAGGTCATATCACTACTAATAACTTCGGGTCCTGCCACTACCTCGTCTTTTGTTCTATAGGGGCTTTCAACGGCCTCGAGGCGTATATCAACCCCTTTATAGGACTACCGATCCGGTCGTGTCCCCTCCAGCGCCGTAGAGCCCCTATGCGACAAAAGCCTCGGTAGTGTCACCCATACGCTACTATAACGAGACGCGGACTTGCCTAGAAGCGCCCCACTCAAAATTTTTAGGTTTGTTGCCAACGAAACCTTTGGGCGGTCCTGAAGCGACTGTTACAAAATTTTGATTCCTCTTGGCCATATAGACCGGCCAATGAAACTAGCCTGCTCAAACTTCTAGCTTGTTTAGGTTCATTGGCCGATCAAAATTTTGTCACAGCAAATTTCCATGCCTAATGGAAATTTGCGACAAGCGGAAGGACCGCCCAAAGGTTTCGTTTTTAAATGTTTCACAATAAGGCAGAGGAGACGGTGTCGCAGAAGAGGAAGCCCTTGCGTTTCAAGGCAATACCGGTGGGAATATTGTCCTCTTTTATATATTTAACAAGTCCGTCTTCGACTAGTCTCGGAAGCACCTTATGTTCCAGTTCTTGAAAATCAAAACCGGTCTTATCCCTGAACCACTTGAAGTCTACGCCATCCTTTGTCCTTATCTTTATGGCGGCGGTCTCTTTGGCCCTCCTTAAAGGCGAAAGCTTTTCGCTCGACTCTATCAGAAACCTGTTGTCGTGAAACCTTTCTATATACTCGGCGACATCGGCCACGTTCTTAGCCCTGACCCCGTCGATATACGATACCGCCGAAGCCCCGAGCCCCACATATGGCTCGTTATCCCAGTAGCGGATATTGTGCAGGCATCGGAAACCTTCCTTTGCGAAATTCGATACTTCATACTGCTTGAAACCTCGCACAGACAGGGTCTCTATTGCGCATTCGTACATTGAAGCCACGACCTCATCGTCCAGAGGCACAACGCTCTTATTCTTCACTGCCTGGAAAAGCGGTGCGGACTTTTCATAGGTAAGGCCGTAACACGACACATGCGTTACCGGAAGAGCCGCCGCCTTATCCAATTCTTTTTTCCATGATTCCGGGTTTTCCATCCATGCACCGAAAATTATGTCTATACTTATATTTTTGAAACCGTTCCGCGAGGCCATCCTTACGGCATCTTCGGCTTTCTTCGCCGTGTGAATACGTCCGAGCGCCTTCAATTTGCGGCCGTCAAAAGACTGTACACCTATGCTTATCCTGTTTACTCCGAGGTCCCTCATAAGCTTTAGCTTATCTTCGGTCAAGCTTTCAGGGTTCGCCTCTATGGTAAACTCTGAGGCCTTTTCGGAATATTTCGCAAGCGACTTTAAAAGTCCCGTCATTATCTCGCGACTTAAAACGGTAGGAGTCCCTCCGCCTATATATAGCGTAGGTATGCTATATGCGAGATTTTTCGTCTGCTCGATTATCACATCTATATATTCCGATGCAACGTTTTCTTTGTATATAGCGCTATAGAAGTCGCAATATATGCATCTCTGTCTGCAGAATGGTATATGTATATAAAGGGATGTGTCCATGATAACCGCATTATATCATAAAAAAAAGCAGCTGACGTTTAAACGTCAGCTGCTTTTAAATTTAATTTATACCGCTATTTCTTAAGACTGTTTATCGCATCCTGTACGAACTTGCCCGCTATGTCCTTGCAGCCAAGCCCGAATGCTATCGCAAGCCCCAGGCCTATAGCCATCAGTACTATATTGGCCGATAGTATTATAAGGGCCGTAGCGATCTTCAACTGTTCTATGGCTACGATGACAGCAAATACCATCAATATAACCTGGGCTATCTTGCCAAGCAGTTTCGCAGTACCTACTCCGGCATTTGATGCGGAAGTTCTCACAACGGTACCTACAAAATTGGCAAGGAACGATCCTAGGACTATGATAAATACGGCAGCAAGTATACTAGGAACGTATTCCGCAAGCCTCGTAATCAGCTCTGCGGCCACATTCAGGTTAAGGGCGCTAAGCGCTGTAGCTATAACTATAAGTATCGCGCACCAATAGATGATCGCTGCTATTATCTCGGAAAGCGTCATCTTCACGTCCCCCTGCGCAAGGATCTTCTCGATTCCGGCCTTTTCGCTGGCCATATCGAGCTTCACCATCTTAAGAACGCGGGCTACGACTGTTTCGATAAGCTTGGCTATGAAAGAACCGATTACAAGAATCAGTATAGCGCCCAATATTGAAGGCACATAGCCCCAGATCTTGACCAACATCGCCTTGATCGGGTCGATAAGAGCGACTGTCATCGTTTCACCCATACAGCATCCTCCTTTTTTTATTCCCTATTAACTAATTATATGGGAATAGTTACAAGAAAGATTACCACAAAATCCTGATTTTGCAAGGGCTTGTATTAAAAAATATCCGTCAACCGCACTTAGAATAACCGCAAGACTTGCATACCATACAGCCTTCTATATGCCACAGCGCGCTGCCGCAATCGGGACATACCCCAACTATATTTCCTACTTTAGCGGTCGTGCTCTTTGCAGTACCACCCCCTGATGGAAATGCCTCCGAATCGGAAGGATTATCTGTGCTCTGAGGTTGAGGCTTTGTGTCAGTCTGAGAGGTGGACGCTGAACGCTCTTTGGCATCAAGTATCCTACGCTCTATTACGCGCGCTATAGCGTCACTGCAAGAGAATATCCTGCCCCCCTTCTCCCAGCTGGGTGAGGGGCATCTTATCCCGCGCAACTGTTCAATTATCGAGCTTGTGTCTATACCGCTCCTTAGCGCAAGCGATACGAGCCTGCCTATAGCTTCAAGCTGGCTCATGGCGCATCCTCCGGCCTTGCCCATAGACATAAATACTTCGAAGGGCAGCCCTTTGGCGTCTTCATTTATTGTGACGTACAAATTGCCGCATCCGGTCGCTATCTTTGTAGTTGTGCCTACTGTTACGGTTGGGCGAGGCTTGGGCATGATTTTGCCGGTTGGCGCGGGAGATGCCTGCTTTTCCGGACTATCCTTGGAAACGGCTATGTTCAGAACTTGCTCCTCCCTGGACTTATCGCGGTATATCGTAACTCCCTTGCAACCGCTCTGATAAGCCAGCATATATATGGCCTTAACATCATCGACTGTAGCGTCGTGGGGCAGGTTCACGGTCTTCGAGACAGCATTATTAGTGTGATTTTGAAATGCCGCCTGCATCCTTATGTGCCATACCGGTTCGATATCATGGGCCGTCACAAAAAGCTTCTGGAGATCTTCCGGTATCTCGTCCAGGCCACGGGCGGTACCCTTCTGGGCTATTATGTTCATCAGCTCAACCGTATAAAATCCGCGTTTTTCAGCCACTTCTTTAAAATAAGGATGGACCTCCACCATCTTGGTATTATCCATTATATTCCTTATATAGGATATGGCGAAGACCGGCTCTATGCCGCTTGAACAATTAGCTATTATCGACAACGTACCGGTGGGAGCGATTGTCGTAAGGGTCGCATTGCGCAGAGGCCTTGCGTTGCGCTTATCGTAGATGGAACCTTTAAAATTGGGGAATGGTCCCCTTTCTTCGGCTATCTTTTCCGACGCAGCGCGCGCCTCGTCAAGCACGAACTTCATTACCTTCTCGGCCGTTCTGATAGCGATATCGGAATCATATTCTATGCCAAGCATCAAGAGCATATCCGCGAACCCCATCACGCCCAGACCTATCTTCCGGTTAGACTTGGTGGTCTCCTCGATACGCTTTAAAGGATAAGCGTTCATATCTATTACATTATCGAGGAAATGGACCGCCTTTCTTACGGTCTCGCCCAGGCGTTTCCAGTCTATCTCTTTCTCATTTACCATCTTAGCCATATTCACCGACCCGAGGTTGCAGCTTTCATAAGGTAACAACGGCTGCTCCCCGCAAGGGTTGGTCGACTCTATCTCCCCTACCTTAGGGGTCGGGTTATCTTTATTCATCCTGTCTATAAACACTATTCCAGGTTCGCCGTTTTTCCAGGCCATTTTGATGATAAGATCGAAGACCTCTTTGGCGTTCAGTTTTCCAACCGGCTTTTTGGAACGGGGATCTAAAAGATCATAAGACTCGTTCTTTACCGCCTTGGACATGAAATCTTCTGTGATAGCTATCGATATATTGAAATTCGTTATCTCTTTGTCATTCTCCTTACATGTTATGAACTCGAGAATGTCGGGATGGTCAACCCTCAATATCCCCATATTCGCGCCCCTGCGTGTTCCGCCCTGCTTAACCGCCTGGGTTGCGGCATTGAATACCTTCATGAACGAAACCGGCCCGCTGGAAACACCTCCGGTAGAACGCACCGGTGAATTCATGGGGCGCAAACGCGAAAAGCTAAAACCCGTGCCTCCGCCTGATTTATGTATAAGTGCTGTATCTTTTATCGTATTGAATATAGACTCCATGGAATCTTCTATAGATAACACAAAACATGCCGATAATTGCTGCAAGTCCCTTCCGGCGTTCATGAGTGTAGGCGAATTCGGGAGAAACTCGAAACGCGCCATCATCTCAAAAAATTCTTCCTCGGACTTGGCTATTTCTTTGGGGGTCTTCCCGTAGAAAGAATCTGCCGTGGCTATATTTCTGGCAACACGGCGGAACATATCTTCGGGCGTCTCGATGACCTTACCGCTGTTGTCATCTTTAGCCAGATACCGTTTCTCCAGCACCTTGCGGGCGTTCTCGGTTATCTGAGAATTAACGTCTATAAAACGCGCCATTTTCACTTCCTCCCCTATATGACAAAATCATAAACGAAGGATTCTCTCCTTCCGCGTAAAATATATCACAGAAGGCCATGTAAGTCAAGATAAAAACACAATATATTGTGGTTTATAAATTACTGGATACTATTAGTAGTGGTATTGCAGGTGGGCGGGAAAAAGGCGCAGGTCTCGTCTGGCGCGACCTGCGCCTTGGAAATTACTTCTTTTCTTCTTGAGTTTCTTTCTTAGCTTGCTGTTCGTCCTTCAATTCACTTAAACCGGCGATAGCCGCGATAGCGCCGCCGAATATGAGCATGGCCGGGAGAGTGCCTTTGACAACTACCATGAAATTCCCCCACCATCTGATGAAACCTAAGAGTCCGAGAACCGCAACAATGGCCCCTATTATTACACTGGCATACTTACCCATTATCGAAACTCTCCTTTCTTAAGAATCATATGATAACATCGAGAGTATAACATAGCGCGCATTACCTTGCAAGAAATTTTCCATAAAATTTTGCAGTTTTAGTTTTCGAACCCGCGATTTTTTTCAGACCACGATATCTTGTACGGATTTTTTCGGCACTTGATGATGGCGTGACTTTGAGGTCACATAAAAGTGCATATATTTACCCAGCATGAGCCGCGTCTGCGCGTCTATGGCCGGCGTCGAGCCGAGTATCGCTACAAAGACCGGGGCCATAACCCATTGCAGATACATCTTGAATGTCCGTGCGGGGCGGACGTCAGACGGACGCGGCGGAAGAAGCCTTATACTGATCAGGAGACAGACAAGGAGCGTTACGAGAGATATCCTGAAGAGGGCGGCCGAAACACTCGGCAGGTTATATCCAATGGCGGTCTGTCTGAATAACCCTCCGCCAAATATCAAAGGTAGCGGGGCTATGAATGTTATTATTATCGCCCAAATAGCCCATGTATAGTGGCTCTCTATCAGATTGAAAGCGCGGCGTATCTTGGTCGCAAGAGGTATCCTGCCATTATCGATAAAACCCATCATGACAAACGGAAAGTTTTCTATACCCCATGCCCACCGCCTCTTCTGCCTGTACTGTTTGGCTATTGTAGCTAACATACCGGGTTCGGTAGCTATATCCATTGACACCGTAACATACAGTGGAATGACCGAATATTTGCCGTCGAAATGGAGAAAGCATTTCCAATAAATGACCGAATCGTCGGATATCATGTCAACAGGCCAATAATCGACATCGACCAAGGTCTTGAAAGACATGCTATGGCTTGAAAATGTCACGAACTTTTCGAGCCTCATAGTCTCGATCATCTGCATAAAACTGGATCCCAATTCCAGTATCCTTGCTATAGACCGCGCATGCCATATATTATTGTTATAAACCGGTATCGGCTGGTAGCTCGACCGGAACCTTTCTGGCACACTTATATAGTGGTAAGCCAGACATCCGAAATATTCCTTCTCAGCGCAAGTATCGGCGTCAAAACAGGATATGACCACCTTGTCATAAGGTATCTTTTTGGAATCCAGGAATCTCTTAAGAACTTTCGCCCCCCATGTAGCGTTAGCTCCTTTTACCTTAACTTCGCCCGGCAGATCTGAGGGGTGGCGCGTTACTATTAATTCGAAAAACACGCCGCTATAGGCATCCCTAAGCGATAACATCGCTTTATAAGCGTCTTCCCCCGCCCTATCTTCCACGCTAAGGACTACTATAATATTCTTCTGAGGATAATTTGCGTTCGCCAGGGCATTCAGGGATGGCTCGACTACATCCGGCCCCTCCTTATATACAGGAAACAGAACGGCCTGATAAATATTTTCCACCGAAAACCCGTCTACGATCCCGAGATTTCGAGCTGCCGCCAGCCAATCCATCTTTTTTTCACGCTCCAGCCTCCTGTAAGCGAATACCAGAAGCGACGTAAGATAAGAGATCCTTATCACCCAATAAAGGTCAAAAGTTATCACAAATATCGCAACCCACAAAGGTTTTATGAAGGCCAGTACGAATAACCCTATTATAGTAGTCCAGGTAAGCAGCCCCGGGATTATCTCGAATATGCGCTTAAGCTCATTTCGACTCATATTCGGCCTCTGTGTCGCGCTTCAAAAGCAATTTAAGCAATGAATCCGTATATTTCTGGCGTAAGTCAAGCTTATAGAGGTATGTGCCACCGCCTGATTCAGCGCTCTTGCCAGCGTCGGTAAAATATAACGCATCCCTGTCTTCATCATAGTATATGCCCCTGGGACGGGTGGTAAATTTGTACAAGAGGGCAATGTTACGCCTGTCCCCGCCTTTCAGTTCAACGACCTTTATATCCCTACATGTAACTACCACCAGATAAGTAGATTGAGAATACCAAAATACATCCATTATCTGATCGCCTGATGTAAATATCTCCTCTACCCTGGCCTCCTCGGCTTCTCTCATAAGAGTCTTCTCTATAGTAAGATATATCACCCATATCTTGTTATCACTGTATAATAATATCTTTGTCCCGTCAGGGGAAAACTTTTTTACCACCCTCCCATCGGGCCAAATAGAATGTGACGATATCTTTTTAAGGCCCGAACCGTCAACGCCTACCCTGAAGAGCCCGTTCTTGCTGAAAAAGTATATATAGTTATTGTCAGAAACGGTAAAATCCATCACTTCTTGCTCGCTCAGAACCTTCATATCCTGCTTTACCGGAAAGAGCACTATCCTGTCGGCCCGGGTTACCATATTAGGCCTGACCAAAAGCTCCATTTCCCATGGGTAAAACCCCTCGCGCCTTATCTCAACCTTATAAGTACCGGGCTTAAGCTCCTCTATCTGCGCGGGAGTGGCGTCTCTGTTTAGCCTTCCGTTTATATATATAGCGGCTCCTGCGGGATTACTGTTTAGATGCAATATCCCTGTCTTGTATATCTTGAAAGCGCTATAGTCTATTTTATACCCAAGGGCATAGGAAAGGACGATCGGCAAGAGCGCCAGAAATAGCGCGACGGAAAAATAGAAAGCTGCCATCCTCATTATTCGGTCTAAGCTTTGCATGGCTATTCGCTCCTGGATAACGCCGGGATTATAGGTCTAAGACCTATCACACTGTAAAAAAGCTCTCTGTGAGATACATGTTTAACCTGCCTCACCTCTCTGAATCCAGAAAGAAATAATACGACTAGGCCTCTTCCCACTGTAGATATGATGAACAAAGACATTATCTTATAGCCGAATAAAGGCGGGATTATCTTTATAAGTCCGGCACCGGTAAGCGCTCCCAGGAATATCGCTATGCAATTTATTACGCTGTAATAGGCGATGCACCTGGTTCGCTTCTCCGGAGTCACCGCGTCATATATGAAATTCGATGAACTCAGATTGAAACCGGCCCAGAAGAAACCGGCGAATATCTGAACCGCTACGAGATAAACTACATTATGGGAGAAGAGCCACATAAAAGGCACTAGCGGAATAAAAAATGACGACAGCCTTATTACGCGCCTATTGCCTATATGGTCTGCGTGTATGCCCCACCAGTTCATCATGAAGAATATAGTCAATGTCGCAGTGAGCGTTATTACTGTATATGTAAGGTAATCGAATTTCAATTCTTTTATCATATATACCGGCAGAAACGGCCCAGATATGTTAACGGTGAAGTTCATGCATGCCATGAATATTACGAACCTTCCGAAATTGGTCTTTGGCAAACGCCTCAGGAAGCTCCATATAGTAAACCGGTGCTCCGGCCTTATATCAAGCCGGGGCTCATACATCTTGGTAAGAAATTTCCATGATATTATGCGGGCTGCGAAAGCGATCGTGAATATAAGACTAAAACCGAATACACCTGAATACACCTCTAAAGGCGTGCCTCGAAGGGATACGTACCTCTGAACTAGGTAAAGAATCAATCCGGCCAGAAACATTGCCGAGACGTTCGTAATACCGAAGATACGGTTCCGCATCCCGAATACCCTGCCGCGCTCGCTCTCCGGTATATGGTCAGCCATCATGCTGGACCAAGCCGGAAAAGCCAAAAGATTTAACGATACAAAAGCGGTATAGAATATTATTAGCCAGAAGACCTCCCTGGCCTTAAAGAGATAAGGTATTGATATGATGGGTATGAGGACAAGTGCGTGCAATAATACAGCTCTGTTTATAAGGGCCTGCCGTGAACCAAGACGTTCGACTATGGAAGCGGATAGATTTTGAAAAAAAGCGCCCACGAGGTTCGGTACAGAAGAAAGGACTCCTATAATACTTGAGCCGGCACCCATAGCAAGGGCGTAAGGAGCGATAAACGTATCTGTAAAACCGATCATTATGCTTGCAAATATGCCGTCCAGAAGAGAATACCTTAGGCTTGTCTTGATCTTATCGTGAGTCATCTTTGATTTCACATCCGCGCTATACGCAGTTGCCCGCAACCGGCATCTATATCTTCGCCTTTAGACTTACGGTGCATAGCGTTTATCCCGCCTTCTTTTAGAATAGCCAGAAATGCCCTGACATCCTTATCGGAAGGCGGATCGAACCCAAGTGATCTTATCTGATTATACGCTATTGTATTGACCTTGCATTTCATGCCTTTCAGCAACCGAACGAGCTTCGAGGCGTCACCCGAAGAAGAATTTACGCCATTTATAAGAACATATTCAAAGGTTATTATGCGATTCGTCTTTTCGGTGTAACGTCTACACGCCTCCATCAGGTCTGCCAAAGGATATTTTTTATTTATGGGGACTATCTTAGATCTTACGGCGTCATCCGCGGAATGGAGCGAGACAGAAAGCTCTATCTGCATACCCTCCTCGGAAAGTCTCTCCATACCGGGTATAAGGCCGCAAGTCGATATAGTGATCTTTCTCGCGCCTATATAAAATGCGTCCTTATCGTTAAATGTTCTTATGGCGCGAAGGGTATTATCGTAATTATCCAAAGGCTCCCCTATACCCATGAATACAAGGTTTGTGATTTTGCTATCGGGGTTGGCCGATTTGACGAAAAGCACTTCATCTATCATCTCGGAAGCGTGGAGATTCCGCTTAAATCCGAAAGGAGCGCTGGCGCAGAAACTGCACGCGTATTTACATCCTACCTGAGAAGAGAGGCATATCGTGCTTCGCGATGACTCAGGCAAAAAAACGGTTTCTACCGTGTTGCCGTCCTCAAGCTTTAAAAGATACTTTGTCGTGCCGTCCAGGGCCGATCGGCGGGTATCGAGAAGCGTCGGATGGGTTATATGGCATGCGCTCTTTAATTTATTCCGCAAACCCTCGGGAATATCGGTCATATCATCGAATGACCGGACCCCCGTTTTATAAAGCCAACGGAATACCTGTTTGGCCCTATACGCCTCTGCCCCAAGCGCCTTGATACGCTTCCCCAGCTCTTCCTGCGACAGACTCTTTATATCGATCTTACCACTCATAAATTTTTCACTCACAAATTTTTGCCACCAGAAGTTATCCCCTCTCAGGGTCGGTATCTCCGGGGGACGTGAATTTTCCAAATGAAAATTCCCTTCGTAAAGCCCGAATTTTCTTTGTAAAATTCGGGCTTTAAGACCCCCGTCGATACCGACCCATCGGGGGCCCCTTCAGTACGAGGCAAAAATTCCCTCGCTCATCACTTGAATTTTTTCGCTGCATGTCGCAGGCGGTTACTTTAAGGACGCCTGGAGCGACTGTAACAAAATTTTGATTCCTATAGGCAATTTAGACCGGCCAATGAAACTAGCCTGCTCAACTTTTTAGCATGTTTAGGTTCATTGGCCGATCAAAATTTTGTCACAGCAAATTTCCATGCCTAATGGAAATTTGCGACAAGCGGAAGGCGGACATGAAAGTAACCGCCTGCAATAGAAGGCGAAAAAATTTACTCCACCTTCTTTTTGGTGAATACCTTATAGAAACAGAATATGGAAAGGCCTATGATGAAGCCCCAGGAGAATACTATAAATACCCATCCGCCGAGCGTCATATCTTACCAGCCCTCTTCTTCTTGTACCAGGATATCTTTACCATTGCCGCCAATACGATAAATATAGCGATAAGGAACAACCTGGAAGCCAATATAAAAGGTTTGTCGGCTTGAGAGACGCCTTTCAGGAGCATGGTGGGTATGCCCTCCTGGTACAACCAGGCGCCCAGAACGACTAGCAAAAATACGGGCGTAACATATTTTATTATAAACTTATATATGCCCGGCAGGCGCATATCCGCACCGTGATGTATCTCCTGCCAGGCATTATTCATCCCGAAGACCCAGGCAAATACTATTATCTCTACAGTAGCGAACACCACCAGGCAGAAAGTGCCGCACCAGAAATCCAACTCGTTAACTACGCCGTTTCCGAGAAAGAAGACCGCGGGTTGGCACAGGATAAAAGTGGCTATGGCAAATATAGAAACCGCCTTCCCCCTGGAAATATTAAATTCGTCCTCCAGAAAAGCCACGGCCGGCTGGGCAAGCGATACAGAGCTGGTTATACCGGCGAGAAATAGAAGCAGAAACCACATGCCTCCGAAAAACGCGCCCATGAATATCTTGCCGAATATTAAAGGCATCGTTACAAACCCCAGGTTGAAGGCCCCGCCTTTTGCTATAGACTGTATCTGCTCCGGCCCGAAGAATACGAAGGCCGCCGGTATTATAATGCTCCCGCCTATTATAACCTCGGCCAATTCGTTCATGCTCACAGCGGATAAACCCGAAAGGACTACGTCATCTCCTTTAGAAAGATAGCTTGCGTAAGTTATTATAACGCCTATCCCGACGCTAAGGGTAAAGAATGTCTGCCCGGCTGCGGCAAGCCATACCTTGGCGCTCTTAAGAGCTGAAAAATCCGGATTCCATAGAAACCCAAGGCCATTAAAGAGATTCCACGAAGGCTTTGAGGGATCCGGCGTGCCGAGAGTAAGCACCCTAACCATGATTATGATCCCGAATATAAAAAGTATCGGCATAGCTATCTTGCATAATCTCTCTATACCGCCTTTTATACCGTAATATATAACGCTTATATTCGCGATGAATGTTATTATGAAGAAGAAGTACGCGGGAGCAATATTTGAAAAATATTGGTTTTTGTCCAGCCCCTGAAAACCTTTCAAAAAGGCCTGCATCGATGCTTCGTTGTTTATCCCGACACACTTACCGGAAAGGGAAAAGAAACTGTAGGCCAGCGTCCATGATTCTATATATGTATAATATATGAATATGCCCAGAGGCCCGAAAATGCCTATGACGCCGAAATATTTTATAAAACGGTTCTTCTTCCACATGGTGTGAAATATACCGGGAGCTGTGCCGTGTTCGAAACCTCCGCCGTAACGGCCCAGAGCCCACTCCACCCACATAAGCGGTATCCCGAGTAGAAGCAGCGACACAAAATAAGGTATCATAAAGGCGCCGCCGCCATTCGAGGCGGCCTGCACCGGGAACCTCAAAAAGTTCCCAAGACCTACAGCGCTGCCAGCCACTGCCATGATGATGCCCAGCCTCGTCCCCCATGCGTGTCTCTTCTTGGCCATGCTCAATATCTCTTATCTATGAGGCGAAGTATCTTATGTTTACCGGCTCTTATGAAGCCCGGCTGGTGATACGCGAATTCAGTTTCAAATATCGCTATATCCATATTCTTCCAGAGATCGGGATAGCGGCTTTGTATATTCGAAAATATCCTACCCTTCACCATATCTTTGGAAGCGCCTTCTTTCAACTCAAGGTTAAATTCCATGACCTCTTTGACGCCACGCAGCCTGAATATTATCTGCCAGTCGCTGGTTATACCTTCCACGTCTTTCATTATATCGTCGAACATAAGAGGGTAAAGGTTGCCGCCGGATGCTATAACCATCTCGTCCGATCTCCCCCGCATAAAGGCAAGCCTTCTATACGGTATCCCGCAGGCACACTTTTCTTCTATTATCTTTGAGATGTCGTTATTTTTATATCTGATAAGCGGCATCGTCCTGCGCGTCAACGTCGAGAAGACTATCTCGCCGTATCCGTCTTCTGCCTGGTTCACCACTTCGACGTAAAAATTATTCTCATCTATGTGATAGCTATTGCACTCTCCGAAAGGTTCAAAGGCTATTATGCCGCCTGATTCTACTGAGGCATAGACCATACGCACCTTGGCCCCATGCCAGACCTTTTCCATCCAGGGTCGGGCCGCATAGGGCATAGCCTCAGCCCCGGCAATAATGAATTTTAGCGGGAACGCCCCTTTCTTCTCCGCTATCTCGGTCAACTTTATAAGCCAAGTCGGCTCCCCGAGAACAACGTTAAAATTGTAAACCGGTATCCTTTTATAGACCTCCATGGGATCTACTTTCCCGGCGGCCATGCCCAATATTCTCGCATGTTCTATGGATTTGTGCGTTATCATCCCGGGTATCCAGATATTGAAATCGAACGCGTTTATGAACCTGTCGGTCTTAAGAACGCCCCCGAGAAAAAGCCCGGCGGCATTGAAATGGCCGATGTCGTCCAATTCCGTCTGGCTGAAATAAACACGCTTATTGCGCCCTGTAGTGCCGGATGATTCAAAGACCATGTGAGGGGGCTTGCATAAAAATTCTTCGGCATGCTCTATTACATCAAGAGTTGTGGTATAAAAATCCCCGAGGTCCGAAGGTTTTGCTACCTTCTTAGGATCGATGCCGAGCTCTTTGAATTTCTTTCTGTAAAAAGGAGAATTATTGTAGGCATATAGGATGAGCTTGCGGAATGCCTGATCGCGTTTCCAGTCTGTGAGAGACCTGGGCGTAGTGCGTATTATCCCGCCTAAGGATTCGGCCGGGAGAGACACGGCTATTTTATCTGCTAAAGCAGATAACATAGGATATTACTTTTTCAGCGCTTTAACCAGCGCTTCCTCGAAGAGTTCGACCCCAAGGTCTATCTCTTCCTCGGTAATATAAAAAGACGGCGCCAGGGTAAATGTGTTCTTGTAGTAACCGCCTACATCCAGGACAAGCCCACGGCGTTTTCCGCCGGCACTGAGCTTGCCGGAGAGGCCTATCTCCTCGATAGCATCGGTCAGCTCCTTGTTCGGAGTGTAACCGTCCTTCTGGCACATCTCTATCCTGAGGGCAAGGCCCAGGCCGTCTACATTTCCTATCTGAGGGTACTTCTTCTGCAAAGTCTTCAACCTGTTCAGGAAATACTGGCCTTTTTTCGGTATCTGGGTTGCGAAGTCGGATTCCTCGATGAGCTTCATAACCTCCAGCCCTACCGCCGTACCGAGCGGATTCGAAGAAAAGGTCGCGTGAGTGGACCCGGGACCGAAGACATCGGGAGATATCAACTTCTCTTTGGCCCATACTCCCGATAACGGATTGACGCCGTTGGTAAGCGCTTTACCGAATACCAATATATCGGGAGCGATATTGCAATGTTCTATAGCCCAGAACTTGCCGGTCCTGAAGAATCCCATCTGTATCTCGTCGTCGATCAAAAGTATATTGTAACGGTCCAGGATATCTTTAAGACCGGTAAAATATCCTTCGGGCGGAATTACGTAACCGCCGGTACCCTGTATCATCTCCGCGCAGAAAGCCGCAAACTCGCACTGATTGGTCTTCTTATTGATCACGCCGTAATATTCGGTCTCAAAGAGCCGCTCGAACTGCTTCAGGCAGTACATATTACATGACTCGCGCTTCTTCTCGTACGGGCAACGGAAACAATAAGGGAACGGTATGAAGCATGCCCTGTCACCAAAGTGGCCGTATTTCTCGCGGTAGCGGAAGCTCGAAGTTATAGCCGAAGCCGCCAGGGTACGGCCATGATAACCGCCCATGAATGCGAATACAAGACTGCGGCCAGTATGGTTACGGACAAGTTTCAGCGCATCTTCTACGGCAGCCGAACCGCCTACGTTAAAATGGACTCTGCCTTTCTCCTCAAAGGTCCTCTCGGAGCGCTGGGAGAGATTTGCGGCAAGGAGTATCTTCTCTTTGTGGAGGTACTGGCATGCCAGATGCGGCAATCGGTCTATCTGAGCCTTGAGAGAATTATTCACCCTCTGGTTCTTATATCCGAAGTTCACAGCCGAATACAGCATCTGAAGGTCCAGGTACTCTACGCCGTCTATATCGTAAAGAAAACTACCACGGCAGTCTGCAAATATATTCGGGTCCTTGACATAGTGAACTGTATCACCCCATGAACAATATTTAGCTTCAAGCTTAAGGAGATCATTCTCCTTTGAAGGCCTTTCGATTTTCGCCGTAGCAGTTCTCTTGTTTTGCGCCATACATTCTCCCGGTTTATCAGTTATATATATTTTTGAAATAGTCGTATACGTCTTTAAGGCCTTCGAAAGGTATATAATTGATACGTTTTTTACGGCAATGCTCTTCCAGATATTCTTTAGCGAATACGACGTCGGCATGCTCCGACGGGCATGTGTCTGACCTGCCGTCTCCCACGTAAACTATGGTAGCATCTTTGCCTGCTTTTGCAACAAGGTTGTTAGTCTTACAATGAGCGCAGTCCGCACAACGTCTATTTGTAAAAGGAAAATGCGGTATAAGTTTGTCTTCCGATATTTTTAGCCGATTAGAATATATGGGAGGGGGCGGTATGCCTTTACTGGATAATACTCTTTTTAATATGTAGTCGAAATTATCGCTTAAAATAAAGGTCTTTATATTATGATCGCGCAGAAGCTCCAATAGCCTTTTAGAATAAGGGTCTATCTTCACCTTATCCAGGTACCTGTCCAGGATCCTTCTGGCCACTCTTACGCATTCCATCTGACCGGCCAGGCACTCCCTGGAACCTATCTCGCCTTTTTTCCATCTCTTTTCAAGCTTAAGCCACCCTTGATCTTCAGCAAAATTCTCAAGGATATTGTCAAATACGTCATAGCTGGTTATGGTATTATCGAAGTCTAAAAATACTACGTGCTTTTTACTTTTGGATCTCTTTGCCATTTAGCGACCTAACCTCTCCCGGAGGCCTCCACTCTCGACTTTATACCGCTCCAAACCTCCAGGCTCATTATATCTTCAAGGGGCGCCGGTATTGTGAGTGACCAGTTTGACCTATTTACCGTGCCGGGAGTATTAACCCTGTACAGATAAGGGTCTCCTTTAATTATACCCGCTAAAAACAACCTGTCAAAAATTAATTCTATGCAAAACACGGAAGCCGATGACATGGTGATGCCAAGGGCGGCGCCTACTATCTCTGAGTCTGACCTCTCCCGCATTGATCCTTTGAGCCCGAGATGCTTCCAAAGTTTCTCCTTCTCCTTATAACTATTTTCGTATAGATCTATAAAGTCCATAAGCTCTTCCGGCCGCTTACCCAGCATCTCTATATAGGCATCCTTAGATCTGATATCCGTATTCCAGCGTAACCTGCCGCGCCTTGAAAGCTTGGGATCGAAGAGTCTGGTCTTTACCCGTTCATAATCGATGCCCCTGTCGGCGCATTTTCTGATAAATAGCGCCTCATCGACCGTGCCGGCCTCGTTCTCCCACCAGGCAGCCCAATTGGTGGTATCATGCGTGGAAAGCATGGCTACGGCAAGCTTCCGGTATCCATCCGGCTCCAAAAAATCGTGCTTTAAAGACCAGTCCTTGACCCATCTCTGCACTTCATTACCAGGCATCCCGTATTCCTTCAGAGTATCGGTACAGGCCTTAGGTATTATACCCAGGTCTTCAGCGCACATAAGCATATCGGTATTTTCAAGCACCATGCTAAGTATCTTCTTACCATGCTCCTCCCACAAAGATTCATCTTTCGGATCAAAATAGCCGTTAAGACCGATGTTCTCCGCAGGGTCGTTGACCGGTATGCTCCATATGCGGAAAAGCCCAACCACATGGTCAACCCTCAAGATATCATAAAAATTCCTGGCGTATTTTAACTTCTCTTTATGATAACGGTATCCGTCAGATTGTATATTTTCCCAATTATAGGTCGGCATCCCCCATCTCTGGCCTTTTGCGCAATACATGTCCGGAGGCGCTCCGGCGGAGACATCCAGCTTAAAAAACTCAGGGTGCGCCCATACGTCAGCGCTATCCCGTGAAATCAGTATAGGCAGATCGCCCTTTAAGAAAACTCCTTTGGAAGCGGCATATCTTTTAGCTTCGCAGAATTGAATATACACCTGCCATTGGACCCACTTATGAAAAGATATCTCGTCTGCGTTGTCACGTCGTACTATATCGAGAGCATCCCCGTCTCTTAGCTGATATCCCTCTTCCCATTCATACCATGGTTTGCCGCCATGCCCGGCCTTCAGGACCTTGAAGAGGGCGAAGTCGTCCAGCCAATATGAATTGTCCTTAATAAAATTTTTGAACTCCGGAGACTTGAGACCGGAAGAAA
>JAGOLR010000104.1 GCA_017993955.1 Candidatus Omnitrophota bacterium | reverse complement strand
CATAGCCCTAGGCTTTCACTCAACCGCGCTGAATCATGAAGACCTTTACGCTATGGATATATTGTCGATGATCCTGGGTCGTGGCGACAATTCAAGGCTCAATAGGACGCTTTATAAGAATAAGGGACTGGTCCATACTATATCGGCCTGGAATTACACTCCAAAATACCCGGGGCTTTTTGTGGTAACGGCTATATTGCCTCCCGATAATGCAGAAAAAACGGTAGCCTCCGTGCTTGAGGAGATCGAAGCCGTAAAAGACGGCGGCTTGACAGAAGAGGAATTGGAAACGGCGCGGCGTACGGTATTATCCGACTATATATTCCGGCGCGAAACCACCGAAGGCTTGGCCGATGATATAGGCTCGAACTTCATGCTGACCGGCAGCCCCGGATTTTCGGAACGCTACATAGAAGGCATAAGAGGCGTATCTCGGGATGATGTACGACGCGTGGCAAAGAAATATCTTGTAAATACGAACCTTACCGAAATAAGACTGATGCCGCGCGGAACCTCATCTCAAAAAACGGCTCTTTTGCAGCCCGATAAGTCAAAAGCCCGTGTCGAGAAAAGCACCCTGCCTAACGGTCTTAAGGTGCTTATACATAAAAATAGTTCTTCTCCCTCCGTTGCTGTCACGGTAGCGGGCATAGGAGGCATAATGGTCGAAGATGAGAAGACAAACGGGATATCAAGTCTCGTATCCAGGATGATATTCAAAGGCACAAAAAACCGCAAAGAGAGCGAGCTTATAGGCGCTATAGAACGTATGGGCGGAAGCGCCGACACATTCAGCGCCTCCTCGAGTTTTGGTTTCACGATAAAATGCCTTAAAGAAGATCTGGATACCGTCCTGGATATATCCATGGATGTTCTGGCCAATGCGACGTTCCCGCAGGAAGAGCTGGAGAAAGAGAAGAGTTTGACCCTGGCGATGATAAAAGAAGAAGATGATGCGATACTAGAACGGGGCATGAACGCATTGCGAGGCGAAATGTACCCCGGATCTCCATATGGCATGAGATATCTTGGAGAGGAGTCCTCCATAAAGAATATGACCAGGCCCTTATTACAGGATTTTTATAAAAGATATTACACGGCAAATAATTTGGTCGTATCGGTATCGGGCGATGTCGAGGTGTCCCAACTGAAGCAGAAACTGAGCCGCATATTTTCCGGGATCGCAAGATCAGAACAATCCACCCCGATCCTTGGTAGCGCGACGGCGCCGAGCGGACCGGTTTCAAAAAATATTTCCATGCAAAGGGATGAAAGCCTTTATATGTCTGGCTTCCATTCCGCAAGCATGAGAGACAGCGACAGATACTCGATGGAAGTGGTGAGTTCCGTCTTATCCGGACAATCCGGAAGAATGTTTGACGAACTCCGGGATAAAAGATCGTTGGCATATTCGCTTGGCTGCATCCAGAGGTCTTCTATCGATACGGGCCTATTCATATTCTACGTGGCCACGTCCAAGGAAAAAATCAATGATGTCAAGAAAACGGTGGTTGAACAGATATCATCTATCAGAAGATCCGCGGTTCCGGAGAAGGAGCTCGAGATGGCCCGGAAAGAGCTTGTGACGCGGTATCTGATATCAGCGCAGTCAAATGAATATATATCGACAAACGCCGCGATCGAGGAACTATGTGGTAATGGCGCAGACCGCGTGTTTAATTACGCAGATTCTATAAATCGTGTTACGGCAGAAGATATCAAAAGAAGCGCTCTTAAGTATCTCGATCCGGATAAAACCGCAGAAGTTACCATATCGCCCCCATAAATGCCATTCAGCCTATCTACATCCTGGAATTACCGCTTACACGTTTCGGCATCTACTATGCTGGAAGAGATCAGGTCCGCGGGATTCGATGCGGTCGAATTGAATTTCGCGCTTACCCGAGCCATGGTAGATGAGATAGCAGAGATAAAGAAAGATGCGGAAATAGCGGTTTCCAGCCTTCACAACATGTGCCCCTTGCCGGATGAGATCAAACAGAGTGAGGCATCCCCGGATTACTATTCTCTTGCATCCGGAGACGCTAACGAGCGGGCTATGGCCTTAAAGGCTGCGCAGGACTCGGTAGATTACGCATCCAAATTGGGCGCCGCGGCTGTAGTGCTGCACGGTGGAAGAGTGCCTATCAAAGACAGGACCAGAGAGCTCGCATCGGTTATCGATGATGCGGGGAAAGCGGCTCTAATAAGAGGCGATATGGCGCGCGAGCGCGCAGAAAAAAGCGGCGGGTGTGTGGATAATCTTTTATCGAGTCTGAAAATACTGGTGCCATATGCCTCAAAAAAGATGATACGCCTCGGCCTGGAGAACAGATACTATTATCGCGAAATACCTTTGAGCGATGAACTCGAATATATATTCAAAAAATTCAAAACGGATACATTGTGTTACTGGCATGACGCCGGACACGCTGAGGTATTTGACCGCTTGGGCCTAGCCGTCCATGAAGAGATGCTTCGCAAATTTTCAAACCGCTTGCTAGGGGTCCACCTGCATGATATAATTGGCCCGATAAACGATCACAAGGCTCCCGGGTGCGGAACTTTTGATTTTCGTATGCTAAAGCCTTATATTAAAAAAGATACCATAAAAGTAATAGAGGCGCATCAACCTGCGACAGCCGAAGAGCTCCGCAGGAGCGTGGCATATCTGGATAAGATATTTAATTAACGGTATAAATTATGGTCAGGGACCCGGCCGTTGCAGGACAGTTCTATCCCGGTTCGAAAGAATCTTTGATAAAAGAGTTGAAGTCGTTGACCGGTAGGGGGTCAGCTGATATAGATGCCATAGGGGCGATGTCGCCCCACGCTGGCTATCCGTATTCCGGTTCAGTCGCAGGCGCTACTATAGGATCCCTGAAAGGTAAGCGGCATTATATAATAATAGGCCCCAACCACACAGGTATGGGTAGGCCGTTTGGGATATCTTCGGCAGATTCATGGAAGACCCCGCTTGGTAACGCATTAATAGATAAGCCTTTAGCCGATGAGATAGTGCGCCTTTCCGGTTATGTGAAATATGACGATCTCTCATGTTTGGCCGAGCATTCCGTAGAGGTGCAGATACCTTTCCTGCAGTTTCTGAATAAAGACTTTTCCTTTGTGCCAATAATAATTTCCTATGCCGACCTTGACGTATATCGAAGCATAGGATCGGGAATAGCCGGAGCGGTTAAAAAGCTAGGATTGGAGAAAGAGGCGACCATAATAGCCTCCACAGACATGTCGCACTACGAACCTTCCGACACAGCGAAAGAAAAAGACGGTATAGCCATAAAGGCCATATTAAATCTTGATGAATCGGTGCTTGTGAAAAAGGTCTCGGAGTTGAATATAAGCATGTGCGGATACGCCCCGGTTGCCATAATGATTGCTGCAGCCAAAGAACTCGGAGCCACCGACGCCAAGCTCGTAAGATACTCTAATAGCGGAGATATTACCGGAGATTATTCCTCGGTTGTGGGTTATGCCGGCGTTATAATCAGATAGGAGCTTTTCGATGATGAAATTCTGGAAAAAGAAGCCTTTTCCAACCCTGGTCCTTGGCGGGGGGTCAGCAAGGGGGCTGGCGCACATAGGAGTACTTAAAGTACTCGAGAGAGAACGCATACCAATAAAGAACATTGTCGGTACAAGTATGGGGGCGGTTGTGGGAGCGGCATATTCTGTCGGCATGCCCACTAAAGAGATGGAAGCGCTGGCTTGCAAATTCTCCCTCAATAGGCTCTTGGACATGACCGTACCGAAAATGGGGCTTCTGGCCGGTAACAGGCTGGAGGCGATAATCAAGGAGCTTGTGTATAATAAGAAGTTTGAGGATTGCAGAATACCCTTATCCGTAGTAACCACAGATATCGAGACAGGTGATGAGGTAGTGCACCAAAAAGGCGATCTCGTGAAAGTAATACGAGCGAGCTGTTCCTGGCCCGGGATATTCAACCCAGTCCGCATAGACGGGCGATTGCTTTCAGACGGCGGGATAAAGAACAGTGTACCTACAAAAATAGCCAAGGCCTTGGGCGCTGAATATATCATAGCGGTCGATGTAGGTTTTTGCGTTAAAAAGGGCAGAGTGGACAACATATTCCAGATGATACTGCAGTCATTTCAAATCGGAGGTGAGGAGCTTAATAAATATCAGGCAAACGAAGCTGATATGGTAATCAAAGTGGGACTTGAGGGCATAGACCAGGTGTCATTCCATAGACACAAAGAGATGATAGCCGAGGGAATAGGCGCTGCCGAATCTATGGTACCCAGGATTAAAAAAGACCTGGGGATGT
>JAGOLR010000024.1 GCA_017993955.1 Candidatus Omnitrophota bacterium | reverse complement strand
ATCTCGAGGGAGATAGACCGGCCGGAGTTGCGTATAGAGGTGGATAGGCAGAAGGCCGCGGCGTTGGGACTTACGATGTCTACCATAGCCAACTCTATGAAGACTTTTGTTGAAGGCTCGACCGCTACCAGGTACAGGGAGAAGGGTGAGACCTATGATATAGTATTGCGGCTCGAAGAGACGTCCAGATCCAGACTCGAGGATATCGAGAATATAACGCTCGTATCCCCGGTAACCGGTAAGCAGATAAGACTATCTAATATAGCAAAGATCGTAGAGGCTAAAGGGCCTGTATCCATAGAGCGCCAGAACAGGGAGCGCGTAGTTATGGTGGAGTGTAACGTTTATAACCGCTCTACCGGCAAGGTCCAGGAAGATATAATGAAAGAGATAAAAAAGATCGCTGTCCCGGCCGACATGATTATAAATCTTGGAGGGGAGGCTGAAGAACAGGCAAAGGCGTTTAAAGATCTGATGTTGCTTTTAGCCCTCGGGATAGTACTTGTCTATATGGTAATGGCCGCCCAATTTGAATCTCTGGTCGATCCGTTTATTGTAATGTTTTCAGTGCCGTTTACCCTTACCGGCGTTTTAGCCGCTCTTTTAGTTACCAGAACCACTTTGAGCGTTATAACTTTTCTAGGCATGATAATGTTGACAGGTATAGTCGTTAACAATGCGATAGTTCTTATAAGCTATATCGGCATCCTGCGCGCAAGGGGGTATTCTATGGTGGAGGCCGTGACTATGGGTGGTAAAGACAGATTAAGGCCCGTACTGATGACCACAATAACTACCCTTGCCGGGCTTTTACCTTTGGCCGTTTCCAGGGGGGAGGGTTCTGAATCATGGCAACCTCTGGGGATAACCATGCTAGGTGGGTTGAGCGTGTCTACAATAGTCACGATGCTTTTTATCCCAACCCTGTATGCTATAGTTGAGTCGAAAGTAAAACTTCGTAAGACGCCCATTACGCTGCCATTGGTTATTAATTTCTTTGCTCGCGAGATTGGCTACATATCAAAAAAGATAACCCGGTTCATCGGGTCTTTTAATCGGGGTAAAAAATAAGAGAGGTTGATAATGGCGATAGCGCAAAAGATGATAATGATATCATATAACGAAGCAATGGATGATGAGGTTATGGAGGTGTTGGAGAATTGCGTTATGAATAATTACACAAAGATACCCGGAATATTCGGTAAGGGCGGGACTTCCGGTACCCATCTGGGCACCGATGTTTGGCCCGGCAAAAACAACATACTGTTCGTTGCTTGCGATGAAAGTCAGGCCTCCCAGCTGCTGGGCTGCATAAGGTCTCTTAGGTCTAAATTCGGCAAAGAAGGCGTTAAGGCTTTCGTATGGGCCCTGGAGGCCACGACCTAAGAGATCTTTTTTTGGATAACTATTTGATTAATAATAAAAAATAAGTTGACAAAAAATTAATTAAATGGTATTCTGTCGCCTCAAAGAAAAGGGGGCGATATGGTCGGTAAAATTATTTTTCAAACACTTATATTGTTCTTGGTTTATTGCGTTAATATGGTGAGCGCCCAGGACATGGTCGCCGGTAAAGATGGTAATATCAGGAATCTGGACGGCAGGGCTATGCTGGCCGACAACGGAGAGCTATATGTGGCTACACGCAGCGAGATATACCGCTCTTCTGGCTCGAGCGGTAAATGGGATTCAATATTTATCCTGCCTCCGGGCTCAAATGAGATAAATTGTCTCGGAGGGAGTTTCGGTATTATATATGCCGGAACAAAGAGAGGATTGTTTCGCTCTCAGGATTATGGCAGGACATGGAAGAATGTTTTTAAGGCAATGGTCCCGGAAAAGAATAACGTCCTGTCTATAGCTACGGCCGGTAACAACCCGAAAAGGTTGATAATAGGCACTGAAGGCGGAATATTTTTGAGCGATAACGCGGGTGAGCGGTGGCAGGATATAAGTTCCAGTCTCAAAAGTAAGAGAGTTAAATACGCTGCCCTTATCAACGGTTCTATGTACGCGTGTACCGATGACGGCTTGTATGTCAGTAAGACCGAACCTGCCGGAGCGTGGGAGCGTATTTACGTTCTAAGCCGCGTGGAAGAGGTATCGGCCGATTCCGAGGCCGTCGATTCAGCTGATGGAGGGGCCGCGCCGGAAGAGATCGACATGGGGCGCATGGTGAATTGCATCACAAATAAGGGGGGCAGGTTGTATATCGGGGTGGGTAAGGCGATATTATATTCTGATGACGCAGGGCGATCTTGGACGGGTTTATCTTCCGCGGGGCTTTCCGGATCGGTGAACTATATTAAAGTCCTTCCAAAGTCCGGGAGTATTTCTTGCGCTACGACCAAAGGTGTATATGTCATGGAAAATGGCGCCGCCTCAGACGGCAACATGACAACATGGCGTCAAGTGTATAAAGGTACCGATAAGGCATTTAATGCGAACAGTATCGCCTATGAGGATGGTAACGAGAAGTCTATGTGGGCAATAACAGATAATGGATTATATAAACTGGAATGGTCTCCTGAAGCAGAGGTCAAATATGTCGATGTTGAAAAGAATATGAAACCCATGTCTATAGCTTACGATAATGAGCCTTCTTTTAAAGAGTTGCAGATGGCAGCCATGGATTTTGCCGAGGTCGATCCTGTAAAGATATCTGACTGGCGCAAACAAGCCAGGATGAGGGCGCTTTTGCCTAAATTATCTGTAGGTGTAGACCATGGCAAATCTACAAATAACGAGATATACACAAGCGCTACAAGTAGATATATTATTACCGGACCGGATGATCTTGATGATGGCTGGGACATATCGGTATCCTGGGAGCTTGGGGATCTTATCTGGAACAACGACCAGACGAGCATAGATGTACGCTCAAGACTCACCACACAGCTACGCAACGATATCCTCGATGATTTGAGAAGGGCATACTTTGAAAGAAAGAGGCTGCAATTCGAGCTAATGGCAAACCCGCCGCAGGATCCGCGGTTCAGATATGAAAAAGAGTTGAGGGTTCAGGAACTTACCCAGGCTATCGACGACCTTACGGGTAATTATTTCTCCGAACACCTTAAAAAATAGTTTATCAATTATTTTATTGACAAAATATGGGGTATTTGTATAATTAATACCAACCATTAAAGAATTTCCTCGCTTTGATCCTGCTAGGTGCGGGATAAGAAATTCAATTCGTATAACAATTTCCCAAAAATACCGGTAAAATTATCATAATGTCCATAGACGCCTTTCTGTATTCAAACCTCTTATAAGGCCTTCGTGTGTAATGTCTAGAAAGAAACTCTTCCTCATAGACGGCAATTCGTTTTGTTACAGGGCGTATTATGCTATAAGAAGCCTGGCAAATTCTAAAGGTATGCCCACCAATGCCATTTACGGTTTTGTTACCATGCTAAACAAGATAGTCAAAGATAACAGGCCCGATATGCTTGCCGTGGCTTTTGATGTAAAAGGCCCAACTTTCCGGCATGAGAAGTATGAGGAGTATAAGGTTCACCGCAAGCCTATGCCTGACGACTTGGCCAGCCAGATGGATTATATAAAGAAGGCCGTCAGGGCTTACAATATACCCATATACGAAATACAGGGCTATGAAGCCGATGACGTCTTGGCGACGCTTGCTAGGAAAGCAGAGGCGCGCGATATAGACGTATTCATAGTGACGGGCGACAAGGATGCCCTGCAATTAGTCGGACCGCATATAAAGGTTTTTAGCACTCATAAGGAAGGCCTTATTTATGATAAGGCAAAGATAGAAGAGGTATATGGCATCGGTCCGGGGCAGGTAGTAGATCTTATGAGCCTTATGGGAGATGCCACCGACAATATACCAGGTGTCCCGGGCATAGGTGAGAAGACCGCTTTGGATCTTATAAAAGAATTCGGCAGTTTGGATAATCTTTTAAAGAATATCGACAAAGTCAAGGGTGAGTCTAGGCAGAAGGCATTGAAGGAAAATGTCGAGATGGCCCATCTCTCCCGGGAACTTGCCGTATTGGACGAAGACGTACCTATCAAGATCGATTTTGACTATCTAAAGGTTAAGGCGCCGGACCAGCCTGCGCTAATGGAATTATTCAAGGAATTGGAATTCAAGTCCCTGTTAAGGGATTTTACTCCTAAGGGGCAGCTTGATTCCACATACGAGCTAGTTTCCGATGATAAGGTTTTAGCAAAGGTAGTGCTCGACTTGTCGCTCCAGAGCGAGTTTGCATTCGATTTTGAGACGACTAGCGAAGACCCGATGAGGGCGGATCTTGTAGGCGTGTCGTTTTCCTGGAAGACCGGCCGGGCTTGTTATATACCGGTTAACAAGTATTTCGCCGTGGAAGAGGTAATCGGGTTTTTAAAGCCTATCTTCGAGAACGATAAGATAAAAAAGATAGGGCAGAATATAAAATACGAATATATAGTTCTTTCCCGGTATGGAGTAAGACTGAGAGGAATATTGTTCGATACTATGGTGGCGTCCTATCTTCTCAACCCTTCAAAGATGAGCCACGGTCTTGACGACATATCGATAGACTATTTAGCCCACAAGATGACTACTCCCATAGAGGATCTTATAGGTAAAGGCAAATCCGCCATCACCATGGACAAGGTGGATGTGAATAAAGTCTCGCAATATTGCTGTGAAGATAGCGATGTTACTTTCAGACTCAAAGAAGTCCTCTCTAAAGAACTGACCGACAAGGGGCTGGGAAAACTTTTTTGCCAGGTCGAGATGCCGCTCGTAGAGGCGCTTGCAGTCATGGAGATAAACGGCATTTCCATAGACCGGGGCTACCTTTCTAAGCTTTCCGGCGAGATGGAGAAGAAGCTGGAGAAGCTTACCAAACATATATATGAGATAGCGGGGGAAGAGTTCAATATAAATTCTCCTAAGCAGCTTGCCGGTATACTTTTTGAAAAACTTAAACTTCCTGTAATAAAGAAGACTAAGACCGGTATCTCTACAGATGAGAGCGTATTGACCAAGCTTGCCGCTAAGCATAAACTGCCAAAAGCCCTTTTGGAATACAGGGAGCTGGCTAAGTTAAAGTCCACTTACGTAGATACTCTGCCTGAACTCGTGAACCCAAATACGGGTAAGGTGCATACTTCCTTCAACCAGACGGTGACTGCGACCGGTAGGCTGTCTTCGAGCGATCCAAACCTGCAGAACATACCCATTAAGACCGAGGAGGGCAGGAAGATACGCAAGGCGTTTGTTCCTTCCGAAGGGAATGTATTGATATCGGCCGACTATTCCCAGATAGAGTTGAGGGTACTGGCGCATCTTTCAGGCGACAAAAATCTCATAAAGGCATTCAAAGAAGGACTTGATATACATACATTTACCGCCAGTCTTGTGATGGGCATTAAAGAGAAAGATGTAAGCGAAGAGATGAGGAGCATGGCCAAGACCGTTAACTTCGGCATAATATACGGGATGAGCCCGTACGGTTTGTCCCAGGGCTTGGGTATAGAAGTGGATAAGGCGAAAGAGTTTATCGACTCATATTTTGAAAGGTATCCGGACGTCAAACGATACCTGGATAGCCTTATAGCTGAGGCTCGACATAAGGGGTTTGTGACCACTATTTTAGGCAGGCGTAGATATATCCCGGATATAAACAGCCAGGATGTCCGGATAAGGCAATTTGCGGAAAGAGCTGCTCTTAATACCCCCATACAGGGCTCTGCAGCCGATATAATAAAGGTAGCGATGATAGCCATCCAGGAGAATTTGGATAAGGGTGGATTCGCGTCAAAGATGATTTTGCAGGTGCATGATGAGCTGGTCTTCGATGTGGCCAAGGCCGAGGAGAAAGAGATGATGAAATTGATCAAGGCCGGTATGGAAGATGTGATTAAACTCGATGTGCCGGTTACGGCGCATATAGAGATAGGCGATAACTGGCTCGAGATGAGCTCTCATGCATCATAGGTCTATTGTTAGTGAAAACTGAAACAGGAGAAATATGAAAGTATTGTATGTCTCAAGTGAGGTGGCCCCTTTCGCTAAGACCGGTGGATTGGCCGATGTGGCTGGCAGCCTGCCGATAGCTTTGGAAGAAGAGGGCGTTGATGTTCGGGTCGCGATGCCCAGATTCGCTTCCGTAAAGTGCGAAAAGGATGAGGCAGTAATAGGCAAATCGGTAAAGGTGTATTTTATAAGAAACGACGACTACTTTAACCGGAAAGAGCTTTACGGAGATAAGTTCGGAGACTACGCCGACAACCTGGACAGGTTTGCATTCTTCTGCCGTCAGGTTTTAGAGAGATGCAAGCTGGAGAACTTTAAACCGGACGTTATACATTGCAATGACTGGCAGACCGCTCTTATACCAGTATATCTTAATACGATATACAAATACGACCCTTTCTTCAACGGAAAAGGCGTTAAGGTCCTATTTACCATACACAATATGGCCTACCAGGGGCTTTTTGATAAAGAAGAATTTCCAAAGACGGGTTTGGATTGGTCTTTGTTCGATATAAAATATTTTGAATTTTACGGTAAGGTCAACCTTATGAAGGCTGGCTTGATATATGCTGACGCCGTGAGTACGGTCAGCCCAACCTATGCGCGCGAGATAGTAGGGCCGGATCTCGGGTGCGGGTTGGAAGGTGTTCTTAAGTCAAGGCCGGATACCGTTACAGGGATATTGAACGGAATAGATTACGATATCTGGAATCCTGCTACGGATAAAAAGATATATAAGAGATATTCACTGACCACTATTGTCGATCGTTACGCCAATAAGGAGAAGCTTCAGAAAGAGCTCGGGTTTAAGATGGACCGCGATATTCCCATGATAGGAATGATATCGAGGCTTGCCGATCAGAAGGGGCTAGACCTTCTGGCGCGAATAGTACACGATATACTTGACATAAAGGTCCAATTCGTACTTTTAGGTACCGGTGATAATAAATATCATATACTTTTAGAGAAGGCCTCCAAGGCCCACCCTAAGAATTCTTCAGTCAATCTTAAGTTTGATGCGGTTCTTGCGGAAAAGATATACGCCTCCAGCGATATATTTCTTATTCCGTCAAGATACGAGCCGTGCGGCCTATCCCAGATGATATGCTTTAAATACGGGGTCGTCCCTGTTGTGCGGCAGACGGGCGGTTTAAAAGATAGCGTTATCGAATATGATCAGAAGACACGCGCCGGAACGGGGTTTACCTTTACGGATTATAAGCCCGAAGCTTTTCTGGGTGCTGTCAAGAGAGCTCTTTTTACTTACACCAATAAGACCGCCTGGCGGGATCTGGTGAAACGTATAATGTCTCTGGATTTTTCTTGGCGCGTATCGGCCGGAGAATATGTCAGGCTTTACGATAGGATGATATCGAAATAATGAAGATAGTCGGGCTGACGGGGAGTTTCGGTACAGGCAAGACATTCGTGGCCTCGATATTCAGTTCTCTGGGCGCCAAGGTTATCGACGCTGATAAACTCGCTAAAGGGTGTCTTAAAAAAGGGACCGCCGTATACAGGGAAGTCGTAAAGGAATTCGGGGATAGCATATTATCCGCCGAAGGGTCGATAGACAGAAAGCGGTTGGCGGCGGAAGTTTTTTCTAACGATGTGAGGCGGGCTGCCCTCGAAAAGATAGTCCACCTTGCGATCATACGATCGATAATGGATGGTATAGCGAAGGCGAAATTGTCGGACGTGGTGGTAATAGATGCGCCTCTCTTGGTAGAGGCGGGACTCGGTGAGATTGTAGACATTATGGTGGTGGTTAAGTCCTCTCACAAAAAGCAGATCGAGCGTTGCATGAAAAAATTCGGTATGGATAAACGGGATGTAGAGAGCAGGATAGCCTGCCAGATCCCTTTAAATAATAAAATACTGATGGCGGATTTTGTTATCGATAATGATGGCACTATGTCCGAGACGCGCAAGCAAACGAGAAAGGTATGGAGGCAGATATGGAAATAGCCGAACTCAAAACCATGAGCATCGCTGAGTTGACCAAACTGGCCAAAGAGCTTAATGTGAACGGTTTTAGCGGGCTCAAAAAACAGGACCTTATATTCAAGATCCTGGAGGCTAAGACTAAGAAGGAGGGGCTCATCTTCGGCGAAGGGGTGCTGGAGATATTGCCAGACGGTTTCGGATTCTTGAGAAGCCCGGACTATAATTACCTTCCGGGTCCGGATGATATATATGTTTCGCCGTCTCAGATAAGAAGGTTCAATCTGATGACCGGCGATACGGTAAGCGGTCAGATACGACCTCCTAAGGAAGGCGAGAGGTATTTTGCGCTTCTTAAAGTCGAGGCCGTGAATTTTAATAATCCTGAAGAAGGCAAAGTTCGCACATTGTTTGACAACCTTACTCCGCTATATCCGGACGAGAGGTTCATACTGGAGACAAAGCCGGAAGAGGTGTCTATGCGAATCATGGACCTGTTAACTCCTGTGGGGAAAGGTCAGCGCGGCATGATAGTCGCTCCTCCGTACAGCGGCAAGACCGTCCTTATGCAGAAGTTTGCCAATGCGATAACTACGAACCATCCGGACGCTGTGCTGATAGTGCTTTTGATCGACGAGCGTCCTGAGGAAGTAACCGACATGCAGCGTTCCGTCAAAGGTGAAGTAATAAGCTCTACATTTGATGAACCGGCAGAGCGACACATACAGGTGGCCGAGGTTGTCCTGGAAAAGGCCAAAAGGCTCGTCGAAGCGAAGAAGGACGTTGTGATACTATTGGACTCTATCACTCGTCTGGCAAGAGCGTATAATGCCTGTGTACCGCATTCAGGTAAAATACTCTCGGGAGGTGTAGATTCCAACGCGCTCCAGAAGCCCAAGAGATTCCTTGGCGCGGCCCGTAATATCGAGGAAGGAGGCAGTATCACCATAATGGCCACAGCGCTTGTCGATACAGGGTCGAGGATGGATGAAGTCATATTCGAAGAGTTTAAAGGCACGGGCAACATGGAATTACAGCTCGACAGGACATTATTCCAGAAGCGCATATATCCGGCCATAGACATAAAAAGGTCCAACACAAGAAAGGAAGAGCTTCTGGTCCATCCGGATGAGCTTAAGCGGATATGGCTTATGAGAAAAGTATTGAATGAGCTGAACACGGACGAAGCGATGCAGCTTCTTATAGAAAAGCTTGCAAAGACTAAGACGAATGCCGAGTTTTTAATGAGCATGAACCAGAAGTGAGAAAAGTGGAGGTTAGTGCAAAGCGTAAATAGAAAAGTGTAAAAAAGGACTTGTAAATAAAACCGGCAAGTTATTTTTCACTTTTCATTTTTCACTTTTAACTAACGCGTATAGAGACTGTATAACAAGGAGGCTGTAACGTGAAAGATAAGATACATCCGGAGTACAAAGAGACCACGATAGCATGCGTATGTGGAGAGGTCATACATACCCGCTCTACGAAGCAGAATATCCACGTCGATATCTGCTCTAAGTGCCATCCGTTTTTTACCGGCAAGCAGAAATTAGTCGATGCGGCAGGCCGCGTCGAGAAATTCGCCAAGCGCTACGCCGGCAAGGCCAAAGTTTCCAAAAAGGAAGAAGGGGAAGTTCCTCCGCAGGATGCCCCGAAGGCTTAATGTAAAGATATGTTCGAAAAGATAATAGCCGAAAAGAAGAGGCGTTTCGACGAGTTGCACCTTTTGCTTTCAGATGCCAACGTTATAGCTAATACGTCGGAGTATCAGAAATTGGCAAAAGAGCTGGCGTCGTTGACGCCTCTTATAAACGAATATTCCGAGTACCAGAAGATATCCAAAGATATCAGAGACCTCGACCATGTTCTTAGAGAGAAAGGACATGACAAAGAGTTTCTCGTACTTGTCGAGGAAGAGAGGCATAAACTCGAGACCTTTCGCAAGGAGTCGGGGGACCGCATAGAAGAGATGCTTCTGGAGAAGGAATCCGGTTCTGACAGGGATATAATACTGGAGATAAGGGCAGGGACGGGCGGTCTAGAAGCCAGCCTCTTTGCCGGTGACCTGCTAAGGATGTACTCCAAATATGCCGCGAAGAAAGGCCTTAAAGTAGAATTTATCGATTCGAGCATGTCTGAGAAGGGCGGATATAAAGAAGTTATAGTTTCCATAACCGGCAAAGGCGCATATGGCGTCTTTAAATTCGAAAGCGGTACTCATAGGGTCCAAAGGGTCCCCGAGACGGAGGCCAGCGGGCGCATCCACACATCTGCCGCTACCGTAGCGGTTTTACCCGAGGCAGAGGAGATAGACATAGACATCAAGCCGGAGGACCTCCGTATAGACGTATTCAGATCCGGCGGAGCGGGCGGCCAGGGCGTTAACAGGACAGACTCGGCTGTGAGACTAACTCACATACCAACAGGTATGGTGGTGACTTGTCAGGATGAACGGTCCCAGCTCAAGAATAAATCAAAGGCTATGAGGGTCTTGCGGGCAAGACTATTTGATGCCCAGAAGAGCGCCCAAAGTGCGAAGATAACCGCCGAACGACGTGCTCAGGTAGGTACGGGTGACAGGTCCGAGAAGATAAGGACATACAATTTCCCTGATAGGAGGGTAACCGACCACAGGATAGGTTTTACGGTGCACAACCTTGAGGAGGTCCTTGAAGGGGATCTGGACGAAGTGGTCAATGCCTTAAAGGCCGAAGAAAGGGCCTTAAGGTTAAAGGCGGCGACGGCATGAGAACTATAGCTCCTTTCACTCCCGTCCAGTACATAATCGGCAAAACCGAATTCTGTGGGCTGGATTTCGAGGTCGACGATAATGTTTTGATCCCCAGGCCTGAGACCGAGATGTTGGTTGAGATTGTAGTGGAGATGGCCCGCGGTCCGCGGTCCATAGTCCATAGTCCGAGAATTTTGGATCTGTGTACAGGCTCTGGGTGTATTGCCATCTCGCTTTTTGTTAGGTTGACACGTAACCTAACTAATTGTATAATATCGGCTTCGGATATATCGGAATCCGCATTGGCTGTCGCTAAAAAGAACGCCCAAAGACATGGTATCTCAGGCGAAATAAGTTTTATACAAAGCGATCTCTTCGGGAATTTAAACGGAACATTCGATATTATAGTAACCAACCCTCCGTATATTGCGGGCTATGAGTTTGAGGGGCTGCCCAGGGAAGTCTTGAGAGAACCGCATCGCGCTCTGTACGGGGGAGACGATGGTCTGGATTTTTATCGTCGCATATCAAGTGAGGGGGCCTCTTATATCTCTCCCGAAGGTTACTTTGTTTTTGAGATAGGCTACGGCCAGCTTGAAGATGTCGGCAGGATACTTGCCGGAAATGGTTTTTTAATAAAGGATGTAAAGAAAGATTTTAACGGCATCGACCGTGTCGTAGTGGCAAAGAAGAACGCATATAATGGATAAACTTGTAATAGAAGGTTCGAAAAGGCTATCGGGTACGGTGAGGATAAGTGGCGCTAAAAATGCCTGCCTTCCGATATTAGCCGCGTGTCTTTTGACAGATGAGAGATGTGTAATTAAAAACACCCCCGCCTTACGTGATATATCGACGATGCTTAAGATATTCAAGAATCTCGATATAAAGGTTCACCAGGACGGGGACGTGATAACGATAGAGCCTAAAGGTTATAAGAAATATATAGCACCATACGAACTTGTCAGCACTATGCGCGCATCGATATGCGTCTTAGGGCCGCTCCTTGGTAAACAAAAGAAGGCCGAGGTTTCTTATCCGGGTGGTTGCGCCATAGGACCGCGCCCCATCGATCTGCATTTAAAAGGCTTACGGGCTTTGGGCGCCGAATTAAAAGTAGAACGCGGCTATATAGTGGCTGACGGCAGGAAGATGCGCGGAGGCCATGTCTATCTGGGTGGCCATTTCGGATCGAGCGTTCTTGCTACAGCCAATACGCTCATGGCGGCTGTATTGATAAAAGGTGTTACTATTATCGAGAACGCTGCCTGCGAACCGGAAGTAGAAGACCTTACAAATTTTCTCATAAAAATGGGCGCTAAGATAAAAGGCGCCGGAACCCATAGGCTTATCATAGAGGGCGTGAACAGGCTGCATGGAGCAGAGCATTCGGTTATTCCCGACAGAATCGAGGCCGGTACTTATATGGTGGCCGCCGCCATAACCAAGGGCGACTGTGTTTTAAAACATGCTAAACTTGAGCATATGGTCGCAGTAGCCGATAAGCTTGTTGAAGCCGGTGTTTCGATAACAAAGGTACCCAACGGAATAAGGGTCAGGCACGTCAGATCTTTGAAGCCCATAGACCTGACGACGCTTCCTTATCCCGGATTTCCGACTGATATGCAGGCCCAGTTTATGAGCCTTATGTCTATAACTAACGGAATAAGCGTGGTTACCGAGAAGATATACCCGGAGAGATTTATCCATATAAGCGAACTGAACAGGATGGGCGCCGATATAGTATTGGAGGGCCCCAGTGCGATAGTTAAAGGGGTTAAGGGGTTAAGCGGAGCGCCTGTCATGGCTTCGGACTTACGCGCTTCCGCCGCGTTAGTTTTAGCGGGACTTGTTTCAAAGGGAAGGACCGATGTCCACAGGATATATCATCTGGACAGAGGATATGAGAAGATAGAAAAGAAGTTGAGCCAATTAGGCGCGAAAGTCTGGAGAGAGAAAGAGTAGTAAACGTAAAATTTAAAGCGAAAAACGCAAAGCTGTTGTGTCCTTCGGACCTGAATATATAGGTCGCTTTAGCGACACCTTAACATTACACTTTTCGCTTTAAGCTTTACACTAACGTATATGTAAAGGGAGGAAAAATGCCAGCAGTGATAAGGTTGAAAAGAATGGGCACTTTGAAGAAGCCTGCGCACCGAATCGTGGTGATCGATAAGCGTAAGGCGCGCAACAGCGAAGAGATAGAAGTACTGGGTTCTTATGACCCCAAAACCGATCCGGCTACCATCAAGGTTAAAAAAGAACGCGCCGAGTATTGGCTCGGGGTTGGCGCAATGCCCACCGCGATAGTGAAGACGCTCTTTAAGAAACAGGGAATAAAGAAACAACCGGCTGTAAAAAAATAGCGCTTAAGGCTAAGGCTTAGGTTAAGGCTCAGATGACTAAACCTTAGCCTTAACCTAAATCTTAAGTCCAATTATGCGAATTGACATACTGACATTATTCCCGAAGATGTTCGATAGTGTTCTGGGGGAGTCGATAATAAAACGAGCCCGGGCGAAGGGAAAGATTGCGGTACATCTGCACGATCTAAGGGACTGGACTTTTGATTCGCACCGCACTGCCGACGACAAACCTTTCGGGGGCGGCGCCGGAATGGTGATGAAGGTAGAGCCGATATATCTGGCATTAAAGCAATTGGTTGGTCAGTTGCCCGGTTTACCGATTAGTCGGTTAAGCGGACAGACTAGAAAAGCAAAGATAATTTTGTTGACGCCCCAAGGCCGGAAGCTAGAACAGGGTTTGGTCAAGGAATTGGCCAAGGAAAAACGTCTTATATTGATCTGCGGGCACTATGAAGGTGTCGACGAGCGAGTGAGAGGTCTTGTCGATGAAGAAATATCGATAGGCGATTATATATTGACGTGCGGTGAAATACCGGCGCTCGTTATTGTAGATTCCGTGGCCAGGTTGCTACCGGGTGTTTTAGGGCACAGCCAATCGGCCGAGTTTGAATCTTTTGAAAATAATCTTCTGGAGTATCCTCAATATACAAGGCCGGCTGAATTTAAAGGCATGACTGTGCCGGATGTATTGATGAGCGGCGATCATAAACGAATCGCCGAATGGAGAAGTAAGGAAGCGATTAAGCGGACTAAGGAGCTAAGGCCAGATTTACTGAAACGTAAAATGTAAAGCGAAGAGCAAAAAACCGAAAGGATAGAAAATGCATAACATATTATCACTGATTCAAGCGAAGAACCTGAAGAAGGATATTCCCGAATTTAATATCGGCGATACCGTTGACGTTCAGCTGAAGATCGTCGAAGAAGGGAAAACCCGTATACAGACTTTCGAAGGAGTCGTTATAGCAAGAGCCGGTTCCGGTCTGGGGGAGACATTTACAGTGCGTAAAATCTCCTACGGCGAAGGGGTCGAGATGGTCTTCCCGCTCCACTCTCCGTCTATCGATAGGATAAAGGTCGCGAAAAAAGGCGATGTAAGACGCGCCAAACTGTATTACCTTAAGCGCAAAATAGGTAAGGGTTCGAGAGTTGAAGAAAAGATCGAACACACGCACGGCGAATCGGCTCCTCAGGCTGGAGAAGCGGCTAAATAGAGAAGGTTTTAAGCTAATCGCAGGTGTAGATGAGGCCGGCAGGGGTCCTCTCGCGGGCCCGGTAGTCGCCGGCGCAGTGATACTGAAGGTCCCGCATTTCACTAACCGCGTAGATGATTCAAAGAAACTGTCGGAAAGACAGCGTAACGCGGCCTACCTGGAAATTGTCAAGAACGGCATGACCGGCCTGGGTATAGTCTGCGAAAAAGATATCGACGAGATAAATATACACCAGGCTACCAAAAAGGCCATGCAGATGGCCCTGGATAATCTCCCGATAAAGCCTGATTATGTTTTGGTCGATGGTATTATAAGGCTTGCCACTGATTGTCCGTACATGTCTATCATAAAAGGCGATTCCCGTTGTCTTTCCATAGCTGCAGCCTCTATTGTGGCGAAGGTAACGCGCGATAAGATCATGGTAGAATATGACAAGCTCTACCCTCAATATGGCTTTGCCCGCCATAAAGGCTATCCTACAAAGAACCATAAAGCCGCCCTAAAGGTTCATGGTTATTGTCCCATACATCGTAGGACGTATCACCCTGTATTTGCTTGACCCTGATATCCCTTTATAATAAAATAATAACCTAATATGAACAATAAACTATTACCGATATCTTATATTGCCGAAAAGTTAGGCATTCCAAAGAAATACATAGAGCTTTACGGTGACTATAAGGCCAAAATCTCTCTCGATGTATTGAAGAAATTCAGGCCTAAAAAGACCTGTTCCTATGTAGTTGTTACGGGGATAACCCCGACTCACTTGGGTGAGGGTAAGACCGTGACTACCCTGGGCTTATCGATGGCTTTAAACAGGCTGGGAAAGCGCTCTGTGGCGAGCATACGGGAACCTTCTTTGGGCCCGTTCTTCGGGGTCAAGGGCGGCGGAGTAGGAGGCGGTTCCTGTCAGGCTTTACCCTCCGATGATATAAGTCTTCATTTTACAGGCGATATGCATGCTGTCAGTGCTGCCCATAATCTGTGCGCCGCGTTTATAGATAACCATTTGTACCGCGGCAATAAGATGGGTATCGATCCCAAAACGATAGTTTGGAGACGCGTTGTAGATATCAACGACCGTTCTCTGAGAAAAGTGCGCGTAGCTCTTGGCGGAGGCGATTCCGGGTTCGAGCGCGATTCCGGTTTTGAGATAACTGCGGCCAGCGAAGTGATGGCCATACTTGCCCTATCCCAGTCTTTAAAAGATATGCGGGAGCGTCTTGCAAGGACTGTTGTGGCATTTACGAAAAATGGAAAACCGGTCACGTGCGAAGAGCTTAAGGTCTCAGGAGCAATGGCGGCTCTATTGACCGATGCATTAAAGCCCAACCTGGTCCAGACCAGCGAAGGTACGCCTTGCTTGGTTCACACAGGCCCGTTCGCTAATATTACTCATGGCAATAGTTCGATAATCGCGGATAGGATCGCCATGGCATTCAGCGATTTTGTGATTACGGAAGCCGGATTTGGCGCGGACTGCGGGCTTGAGAAATTCGCGGACATTAAATGCAGAACGAGTGGATTGAGGCCGAATGCCGCCGTGCTTGTAACGTCTGTAAGGGCGCTTAAGATACATTCCGGCAGGTTGCGGATGGTTGTGGGTAAACCTCTGGGTAAGGATCTGGACCGCGAGAATACATACGCAGTGGAGGTTGGTTGCGCCAATCTGGAAAAGCAGATAGAGAACGTCAGATTTTTCGGGATCCCTTGTGTAGTAGTAGTGAACAGGTTTAAGTCCGATACCGAAAAAGAGATAGACGTGATAAAGAGGGTGGCGCACGAGAATGGGGCTTTTGAGTGCGTGGTAAGCGATATGTTTAGATACGGCTCTAAAGGCGGAGAAGACCTGGCCCGGGCGGTGATAAACGCAAGCCGAGGCAGGAATAATTTCGATTTTCTGTATCCCGATGATATAAGCATAAAATCGAAGATCGAGGTAATAGCTAAAAAGATATACGGTGCCAAGGCGGTCCACTATGAAAAAGATGCCGAGGAGCATATAAAGCTATACGAAAAACTCAAATTTACAAAGCTTCCCATATGCATGGCCAAAACCCATCTTTCGCTGTCTCATGATCCGCTGCTCAAAGGCAGGCCGCGGGATTTTGTGCTGCCTGTCAGAGATGTCAAGCCTTCTATAGGTGCCGGATTTTTGTATGCATTGTGCGGTAAGGTGCTGACAATGCCGAGTCTGCCTTCTCATCCGGTGGGCGAACACATAGATGTGGACTCGAAAGGTAATATGGTCGGCTTGGCGGGTGCAAAAGAAAAGACGGAATTAACCAAAGAGGTGAGTTATGTACATAGATAATTCTTTGCGCACATATCTCGACAATCTTTCTGCAAAGAAGCCGGCTCCCGGAGGCGGAAGCGCTGCAGCCTTGTCCGCGTCGCTGGGGGTAAGCCTTATGTCCATGGTGGCCAATTACACCATAGGAAATCCGAAATATAGGGAATCGGAAAGCGAGGCTGCCGATATAATGGTTAAAGCGCAGCAGTTCAACGCAGAGTTATACGATTTGATAGACAAGGACGTGGCGGCTTACGAAAAATTATCAAGCCGTATGAAAGAACTAAAAAGCGATAAAGCCGCTCTTGAAAACGTGTTTAAAGAGGCTTTGTACCCGCCGTTCGAAGTGTGTAAAATATCTGCCGAATGCCTGAAGCTTTGCCTAAGGTTGGTTGTGTGCGGCAATAAGAGCCTGATATCGGATACCGCAGTTGCAGCTGTGATGCTGGAGGCCGCATTCTTTTCTGCAAAATACAATGTTTACGCAAACCTGAAATCAATAAAAGACATAAAATTTATCGAAAGCATTCATTCTGTTTTATCCCCGCTGGAGGACGCTATCCCAAAGCTTAAAGAAGAGATTTTGGAGTCATGCGAGGATGTTATAAGTAGGTGATTTATATCGGTATTGGACCGTAAATAGGAGCCCAATATGGCCGGAATTATTTTAGAAGGCAAAGTTATAGCGGAGTCCATAAGGGCCTCTATACGGGCCGAAGTCGAAGTGTTGAGGAAAAAAATTAGCAAAACCCCCAGGCTTGTCGCAGTCCAGATCGGGGAAAGCGCCTCCTCAGCCGTATATGTCAGATCACAGGCGCGGCTTGCCGAAGAGCTTGGGATAGCTTACGAGATAAAGACTATACCCGGGAATTTGTCTCAAAATGATGTAGAGCAAATATTGGTGCAATTAAATGGCAAGAGCGAGGTGAGCGCCGTTATATTGCAGCTTCCTGTGCCCAAAGACATAGACGCTAAAAAGCTTTTAGACAAGATAGCTCCCGGCAAAGACGCAGAGGGGATGAATCCCTATAATCTGGGAAAGCTCTTTTCCGGCCATTTCGATGTAGCTCCTTGTACGGCTCTTGCGATTATGGAGCTTATTCGATCAACTAATGTAGAGCTTTATGGGAAAGAGGTTGTTGTGGTAGGGCATTCCGAAATTGTTGGGAAGCCGCTTGCTATGCTGCTATTGACTAAATTTGCCACTACTACGGTATGCCATATCGCGACAGGAGAGAGGGGATTGCTGCGCGATAATGTCGCGCGGGCAGAGGTGCTCGTCGTCGCTGTGGGCAAGCCCAACCTTATACGGGGTGATTGGATAAAGCCAGGAGCTATCGTATTGGATGTAGGTATAAATAAAGTGGGCGATAAGATAGTTGGGGACGTAGAATTTGAATCGGCGAGAAACAAGGCATCCTTTATTACGCCGGTGCCCGGAGGAGTTGGGCCGCTGACCACAACTATGCTGATGCGGAACGTTCTGGCTTTATTTAAAAAACAGATATCGGCTTAAGTAAATATGAATCTTTGCGAAAAGATAAAATCAGGGAAGTTCATAGTCACGAGCGAGATCGGACCCCCAAAAGGTACCGAGCTGGACCATGCGCTTCGCGGCGCAGAGCTTTTTAAGGGGAGGGTGGATGCAGTTAACGTAACCGACCTTCAGAGCTCGGTCATGAAGGTCGGCAGTCTTGCGGTGTGTCGTATCTTGAAGGAGCGCGGTATAGAGCCGGTATTTCAGCTTACCTGTCGAGACAGAAACCGTCTAGCCCTACAGTCCGAGCTGTTGTCGGCAAGCGTCCTGGGTATAGATAATCTTCTTCTTCTGACAGGAGATTACACCACGCTTGGAGACCACCCGGAGGCTAAGCCAGTATTCGATCTTGACGCCGTACAGCTTATAGAGGTCGCCTCGACTCTCCAGAAGGGGACAGATATGAAGGGCAACCCTCTAAAAGGCGCGCCCAGGTTCTGTATCGGGGCTGTGGTAAATCCTGGAGCCGATCCGTTAGAGCCCGAGATAATAAAGATGGAAAAGAAGGTTGCCGCAGGTGCGGATTTTTTCCAGACCCAGGCAGTTTATGATATAGATAAGTTTAAGAAATTCATTGATAGCGCTAAACATATCAAAACAAGCATATTGGCCGGTATAGTGATATTAAAGTCGGCAAATATGGCGCGATATATGAATAAAAATATTGCCGGCGTATTTGTTCCAGACGATATAATACGGGAGATGGAGTCTGCCGAAGACCCGCTGGCTAAGTCTATAGAAATAGCAACCCGGCTCGTAAAAGCATTGAGGCCTTTATGTCAAGGAGTGCATATAATGCCTATAGGGCTTTACGATAAGGTGCCGCTTGTAATGGATGCGGCCGGATTATAACGGAGCGGATATGTCAAAAACAGTTGCTTCTCTGATAGTCAAAGGCGCTGGTAAGATATTGCAAAAAACAGAAGATCTTCTTTTAAAGGCTTGCCGGGAGAAGACGGATAAGGCCCTCATTGCCTTCCCCGATACGGCATTTTACCTGCCTTTTTCGAATGCACTATTGGGCGCTGAAATAAAGACGCTCAATGATGCGTCTGAAGTTCTTGCGAAAATAAAAGATCTCATACCCTCTGTGGTTTCCGAAGATAAATGGGATAATTTTCTTAAAGACGCCCTTAATGCGGGCGTGGCGGCCATATTGGCAGAGGAGATAATACTTGCCATACGATACCTTTACGGAGAAGAGCCGCAGCCTGGATGTCCCGGGTTCTTCTCCGACAACCTGCTGCGTTCGCTGGGGATACAACTAGTTGACGGCAGAATCTCCGGTATAGCAGTTCTCCTAGGCAAGGCCCCTGATTCGCCTACTGCGGTTAGTATGGTTAGGGAGTTGCAAAAGCGCAACATACTGACCCTCGTTGGGGGCAGTGTTGATAACGTGAGTATAATCGACCAGCTTGAGCAAGGCGGTTTACGCATGGGGCTGGAATCATATGTCGTCCCTTTCGGCCGCGATACTATATCGGTGGCTTATGTTCTTAATTTTGCTATCAGGGCGGCGCTTACTTTCGGAGGCATCAAGGCCGGAAATACCAAGGCATGCGTGGATTATGTAAGAGAAAGAGTGCCTGCTTTTGTGCTTTTGTTGGGCGGGGTGGATGAGGAAAAGGCCGCCACAGGCGGCGGTGCCCTTGCCGCCGGTGTTCCGATAATCACCGATTTGGACCTTCCTGAGATAGTAGTTCCGGGTGTATGCGCTCATAATGAATGTCTTGTTAAAGAGCCAGATCATAAGAAGATCGTCCAGAAAGCTATAGAGTCCCGAGGTATAAAGATAAAACTTACCCAAGTTCCTATACCTGTGCCTTTTTCCGCAGCATTTGAAGGTGAAAGGGTCAGGAAGGCCGATACGTATGTTCAGTTCGGCGGTAAATATTCTACCGCTTTTGAATATCTAAAGATGCGGAATATGGATGAGGTAGAGGACGGTAGAATAGAAGTTATTGGTCCGGAGATCGACGGTATGTCTGAGGGGTCATCGTCGCCGCTTGGCTTATTTATCGAAGTTGCGGGGCGAAAGATGAACCATGATTACGAGCCTATACTGGAGCGCCAGGTCCATAAGTTCTTAAATTACGCGATGGGGATATTCCATATGGGCCAGCGGGATATGAACTGGGTAAGGATATCTAAAGATGCCAAAAAGGCCGGATTCAAGATAAGGCATCTAGGTGATATATTGGTCGCTAAATTACACGATGAGTTCGGAGCGATAGTAGATAAGGTCCAGGTCACTATCTATACGAACGAAGCAGATGTAGACAAGGCCCTACCGGAGGCGAGGCTTGCCTACGAGTCGCGCGACGCCAGGATCGCCGGGATGACCGACGAATCCGTGGATACTTTTTATAGCTGTACTCTGTGCCAAAGTTTTGCGCCGAACCATGTGTGTGTAGTTAGCCCGGAACGCCTTGGGCTTTGCGGCGCTTACTCCTGGCTTGACGCCAAGGCCGCTCACGAAATAACCCCTACCGGAGGGAACCAACCTATAAAAAAGGGCTCTTGTATAGACGGCGTTAGGGGGATGTGGGACGGCGTGAATAAATTCGTATATGACAGTTCCCGCCACCAGACCCAGGAGATGGCCGTATATTCTATAATGGAATCCCCTATGACCTCCTGCGGCTGCTTCGAATGTATAGTCGCTATAGTGCCCGAGGCGAACGGCGTTATGATAGTCAACCGCGAATATGCCGGCGATACCCCTGTGGGAATGAAGTTCACCACTCTTGCCACTACTGTGGGAGGAGGGCTTCAAACTCCCGGGTTTTTAGGGGTTGGCCGTCTTTATATAGTAAGTAAAAAATTCATATCCGCCGAAGGCGGTCTTAATCGTGTCGTTTGGATGCCCAAAGAGCTCAAGGAGGCGCTATCTGATAAGCTTAAAAGGCGGTGCGAAGAGATAGGTGACCCGGATCTAATAAATAAGATAGCCGACGAGACTATAGCTACCGATGCCGCGGACCTTTTGGAGTTTTTGCAAAAAGTAGACCACCCGGCGCTGTTGATG
>JAGOLR010000023.1 GCA_017993955.1 Candidatus Omnitrophota bacterium | reverse complement strand
GTGCCGCGGTGTTGCATCTTGGCGGTATTGCCATTAATTCAAAACTGATGGATGGGCTTGCCGGACTGATCGACCGCGCTAAAGCCAGGGGCGTTAAAGTCGGCTGGGATACCGTAGTCGATCTTTACGGCAAAGAGAAAGCGGTCTCGGCACTTATGGGTAAGGTGGATTATATCACCCCCAGCATGAAAGAGGCCGTCAAGATCTCCGGCATGGCTAGCGTAGAAGAGAATCTGGGTTTCTTTCGAAAACTTGGAGCCAAGGTAGCTATATTCCTCAAGAACGGCGCCAATGGCTCGGAAGTATCTACGACCCAAGGGAGCGTCTTTGGCGTAGCGGTCGATATGCATATGCCGTCAACTACCGTTATTGGATTTGAAGACAGCACCGGCGCAGGGGATAGCTACAGCGCATTTATTGCCTGCGCGGTAGCAAGCGGTTGGACGCCTCAGGATTCCGCCAAAGGCGCGAGCGTTTGCGGTGCCCTTACTTGTGAACGCAGGGGTGGCGCTAGCATAACGGAAACTCCGGAAGAGGCATACCGCAGGAAGATGGCCGCTTTCGAAGTAGAACTTGCCGCCAGCGAGGGAGCGGATGCGCGGTTCCCGGATGGTATCGATGAGACAGCCATCGAGATTGCCGCCGGAGAGGCGCGCAATTCAAACATTACAGTATTTGTATCACAAGATTTTGCGAATGCCGACCGGTGCAGAGAATTAATGCGCGCATTTTCTGGCGCAAAATTTGTAACATTCAATCAGCATACCCAGCTTCAGGATCTGCCGGCGATGATGGCCGATCCCAGGCATGACGGTTCCCGCAAGGTACTTATAACTATAGGCCTCAAAACCGGCGACATGACGGGGATCATTAAAAGGAATGAACGGGTATTTAGTAATGCAATGCTCTTCAATGTGGATCCGGAATTGGCCGATGTGTTAAGGGATATCTCGACGCAAAGGTCTTGCCAGCGGGGTGTATTGACCATGGCCTTATTAGCTGCCGGAATCGAGCCGGGCAGAGAATACAAGGCAACGAAAAACTACCTTGTATTGAAGGCTCTGTTGACGATGATATTTGAGAACGACAAAGAGGCGGAGCAATACATAGCTAATCTTATAAATCCGGATGGCAGCATAAATGTACTTATGAGATTCGGGTATCTTATCGGTAAGCTCATAGGTCCGGCACAGAAGCTTGCTGTCAACGGGTTTACACAGATAGTTAAAATATTCGCATAATATCCGTAGGGGAATCATAAATAGAGGCCCGCGTTTTTTGGGAGGGGCCTCTATTTTTTTGGAGAAAAAACATTATAGAAATATCTTTAATATGATATACTTTATTACCATAAATATATGATAAGGATGGGGGTCTTAGATGGCTAAGTTACCTTTTTTGCATGTAAATAAATCCGAGATAGTTAATGCAAGCGGTCGTCCGGTCCGGCTTAAGGGCGTGGCGCTTGGCGGTTGGCTTATGATGGAAGGCTATATGCTCTGCGGCCGAAATATAGCCGAGAGGTCCTTTAAAGAGGGCTTTGAGAAGGTCCTGGGTAAAGAGGCCCTGGATGATTTTACAAATTCTTTTCGCGATGCGTTTATCCGGGAAGAAGATATAAAGACTATAAAGGGATGGGGGGCGAATTGCATCCGCATACCTTTCAATTACCGATTGATAGAACACGAGAACCGGCCTTTTAGTTTAAATGAAGAAGGCCTTGCCTTCCTTGATCGCGCCGTGGACTGGTGCGAAAGAAACGGCATATATTGTATCTTGGATATGCATGCCGCCCCCGGTGCTCAGAACCCGGACTGGCATTCGGACTGTTCCGCCAGACCCGAACTATTCACCGACCCGTTTAATCAGGAGAGATACCTGCGCCTTTGGCATTTCATAGCCGACAGGTACAAAGACTGCAGTAATGTGGCCGGATACGATGTGTTGAACGAGCCCATAATAAACATCGTGCAGGAAGGCCAAGTCCGCGACCTTTATCAAAAGGTGACCAAAGAGATCCGGGATGTCGACCCTAAGCATATACTATTTTTTGAAGGGACCGAGTGGGCCCAGCGAATAGCGTTCATGGGTAAGCCCTGGGATAAAAACTCGGTCTACAGCATACACGTATATTTTCCCACCGACTTCACCTTCAATTTTGTTCCGGGGCTTGAGTACCCGGTTAAACAATACGGCGTCACATGGAACAGGAATGCGTTCGATATACTGGCCCGGCAGTACCGACGCATAATGGATAAACACGAAGTGCCCATATACGTCGGTGAATTCGGCGTGCAGTATCGCGATAGCCTTTATGGCGAATTGAATTGGGTCAAAGACGTGCTCTATATGCTCGATAAATATAATATGAGCTGGACCTACTGGACCTATAAGAGCGTGGCCAATAATGTATTTCCTGACGGTATCTACAGATATCTGGATAACCCGCCATGGGTCCGCAGGCAGGGGCCTGTCGCCGGATGGGAGACTTTCTATGGTCTATGGAAGAAGGAACGCCGGGCGATCATAGAGTCGTGGAACACCGACAGTTTTGAGCTTAATACCAAGCTATGTTCGATATTGAAAGAGCATTTCTAGGATCGTCATTGCGAGGCCACCGCCGAAGGCGGTGAGCCGAAGCAATCTCTTATTTTGTTTAGGTCCTTCGGCTTTTTACAACTTTATTTTTCTTAACGATAGAAAATAAAGTTATTAATGTGGTCTCGAGACGAAAATTTCGAAGTTTTATTGCTTCAAAAGCGCTCTTTTAAATTCCAATATTGCTAATGATACAATATTGGAATTCAATTATTCGCTTTTGAAGCGCAATTTTCAGAGAATTTATCTCTTCGGAAGCACTCTTTAAAATTTTAATCTTTCTAATGATAAAAGATTAAAATTTAATAATTCGTTTCCGAAACGCAATTTTCAGAGAAAATTGCGGAGAGGTGGCTGAGTGGACATCGAGGCCGAGCGATAGCGAGGACGAGATGTTCTCGAACCCCGAACGAAGTGAGGGGTGAGAGATCTAAGATATGATCGATAAGACATGGTTTGTTTATATAGCCGAGTGTCGAGACGGAACGTTCTACACAGGAATATCGTTAGATTTAGAGAGGCGGATAAAGGAACATAACTATACAAACAAGTGCAGATATACTTGTTTCCGGAAACCGCTTATTTTGCGATATAGCGAGATTTGCGAGAACTATGGAAGTGCAAGGAAACGAGAGGTCCAGATCACGGGTTTTAGCAGGAAAAAGAAGATGGAGTTAATGGCGGGCTGTAAGATATCTCGGTCACCTTCGGTGACCTCGATATCCTCTTGCCAAGCGTAAAGTGATTGCAAGCGGAGAGGTGGCTGAGTGGTTTAAGGCGCACGCCTCGAAAGCGTGAGAGCTCGAAAGGGCTCCGGGGGTTCAAATCCCTCCCTCTCCGCCATTCTGCTTCGCCATTCAACGAGCAAAACTCGGGTATGGCTTCGCAGAAATTGCAGCATGTTGAAAGCAGAATGTCCCTGCGAAGCTCTACCATTGTTTTCGAGTTGGAGAGCGAAGCAGGACACTTATCGGTTCGAATTGGTTGCACTCGCGTCCGCCATATTAAGTCAGTCTAAGTCAGTTTTATAAGGCAACGAGCCGGGGATTTGAAGCGAGGCCGCGCCGAGCGAATAGCGAGGAAAAGGCCTATGGCCGACAGCGGCCGAGTTGGCGACGGAGGCGGCCTCAGGACGCCGAAGTCGCCAAATCCCTCCCTCTCCGCCATCCTACTTCGCTCAAAGCTTTTCAGCTTTGAGCTTCGTAGAGATTGGCAAAGCAGGATGGTGTTTTACGGTCCTACGAAGCCACAGTCATATTTACAGGTGAAGGCGAAGTAGACCCTCTCCGCCATTCTGCTTCGCCATTCAACGAGCAAAGCTCGGGTATGGCTTCGCAGAAATTGCAGCATGTTGAAAGCAGAATGTCCCTGCGAAGCTCTACCATTGTTTTCGAGTTGGAGAGCGAAGCAGGACACTTATCGGTTCGAATTGGTTGCACTCGCGTCCGCCAGTTTAACCAATTCGAACCCTCGGGGCTCTTGTCGGGGTCTCGTGGGTTCGAATTAACTTGTGTTCGACATTCAATGAGCGATGTAAAAAATAGCGCCATCCGCCTATTTCTGAAATAGGTACTGCATATGCATCAGATACCATATGTTCGCGAAGATATCGAGGGCTCATCTGACCTTTGCCCAAAAGTTGCTGGTAAAATTTACAGACGTACTCGAATAATCATAGAACAGGCGCGGATAGCGACTACGGAGCACTAGTCATGGCAAGGTCGAGGTATATAGCATTGCTGGGGCTCATGACGGCATGGATGTTATTCCTGTGCGTTCCTTACGCGCATGCCGATCAAGTAGATGACTATATAGACCGCGGCGTCCGTTACGGCGAAGACGGCAATTACGACGCCGCCATATCGAGTTTTAATGCCGCCATGTCGTTAGACCCGTCCTGGGCGGTATCCTACCTCGACCGCGGTTTCGCATATTACCACAAAAAAGAATATGACCAGGCCATATCAGATTACAATGAGGCCCTCCGGTTAAGCGACGATAACGAAGTCACCGCCTACGCTTACTATTACCGTGGTATCGCGTACCTGGATAGCTATCAATATGACCAGGCCATATCGGATTTCAGCCAGGCCGTTGCCTACAATTTGGACAATCTTGCCGATATTTACATCGACCGTGGCAACGCCTACTACGGACAGGGCAACTATGATCAGGCGATCATTGATTATGGCCAGGTGCTTGCGATCGATCCTAGGAATAAAAGGGCCTATTTTAATCGTGCTAACGCCCATTTAAAACAGCATAACCGCCCTTCTGCTATCTCAGACTACACAAGTGCCATCTCGATTGATCCCGGTTACGCTCGAGCGTATTTAAACAGAGCCGATGTCTACTCCGCCGAGAAGGAGTACTCCCGAGCTATCCTTGACTATAACGAGGCGATCAAGCTCGCCCCGCAGGTCTCGGAGGCCTATGCCGGCCGCGGGTACGCTTACGACAGAGAGAAAAATTATACGCAGGCCATATCCGATTATACTAGGGCTATAGAGATAGAGCCGTCGGAGGCGGTCTATTATTTAAACCGGGGCGCGGCTTATTCCGAACAGGAGAATTATGCCCAGGCGATCGCGGACTATACCAGGTGTATAGAACTCGGTTCATATAATGCGGATGCATACAATAACCGCGGCGGTGATTATATCGAAATGGGGAAATATGACCTGGCCATTGCAGATTTTACTAGGTCGATCGAACTGGACCCGGGTAAGGCCGATTCTTATAGAGGCCGCGCGCGGGGCTATTACAGAGTGAAGAATTACGACGCCGCCATAGCCGATATGAATAAAGCCTTGGAGATTCGTCCTGCCGCGGAGAATTACAACCGCCGCGGCGACGTGTATTACGCGAAAAATGACTTTGACCGGGCTATCCTGGATTATACTAAGGCGATAGAGCTCGATCCAAATAATCTAATAGGTTATCAGAGCCGTGGTAATACTTATGCGGAACAAAAAAAATTCGACCAGGCCATAGCCGACCTTACCAAAGCCATCGAGATAGACCCCGCTGAAAAAGACGTTTATTATGACCGCGCCGTCGCCTATATAGGGCAGGAGAAGTACGATAAGGCCATAGCCGATATTACAAGGTATATGGAATTTGATACACGTGACGGGTGGGCTTATAAGAGCCGCGCCTACGCCTACCTTAAGACGGGCGAAATTGATAAGGCGGTTTCTGATTATTCCAAGGCGATAGAGCTTGAGCCTGGCCTGGCGGTGGCCTATGCGGGCAGGGCTATCGCGTATCACGGTAAGAAGGAATATCCAAACGCCTGGAGAGATCTGCATAAGGCGGAATTGCTCGGATATAAACCGGATAAGGAGGATACCGATTTCCTCGAGAATCTTAAAAAGGACTCGGGAACGGGCGATCCTTTTGCGCCACGCGACCTGGACGATGCCCTAAAAAAAGGAAGTGTTTATTACGATAAGAAGGACTACGATGAGGCAATATACTATACAAATAAAGCTATAGAGCTTGATCCGGGTAACTTTAAACCATATTACAGCCTGGGCTCGACGTATATCGCGAAAGGTGTGATCGACAAGGCCATCGCCGCTTATACAAAATCCATAGAGCTTAATCCGAAATACGCAAATTCATACTACGGCCGCGGTAAGGCATATTATGAGAAAAATCAATATGCTGAAGCAATAGCAGACCTTACCAGAGCGATCGAGCTCGACCCGAAAAATATAGACGCTTATTTTAACCGTGCTATCGCTTACCAGGACACCAAGGATTACGCCAGGGCCATATCGGACTATACCAAAATAATCGAGATTAATCCGAAGACCGCGGATGCGTATAATGGCCGAGCCGCGGTGCATTGTGACCAGAATAATTACGCGGAGGCTGTATCTGATTATACCCGGGCTATAGAGCTTGCTCCAGGCGATAAGATGTATTATAAAAATCGCGGCAACGCTTACGCCGACCAGAAAAAGTACGCAGAGGCGGTGTCCGACTATACGAAAGCCATAGAGATCGATCCTAAGTACGCGGCCGCGTATTTTCAGCGGGCCTTCGTATACGGAGAACAGCAGAATTTCGCCCAGGCGATCACGGATTACACAAGATCGATCGAACTGGAGCCGGATAACGCCGTAGCCCACTATAACCGCGCGTATGGGTATGGCCGACTGAAGGAGTCGGATAAGGCGCTGGCCGGTTATAACAAAACGATCGAACTCGATCCGGAATATTTTTCCGCATATCTGAACCGCGGAGATATTCATTACAACCAGTCGAATATAAAACAGGCATTTTATGATTTTAATAAAGCCGTGGCACTGCGGCCGGAAGATCCAGCCGGGTATGTGAAGCGTGGCAATGCATATTATGCCCAAAAAGATTATGATAAGGCATTGGCCGACTACAATAAGGCCATCGAACTCGATCCCGGTGTAGCCGATGCTTACAACAATCGTTGGATAGTCCATTGCTTCGTGGAACATGACTATGACCGCGCCTGGCAGGACCTGCATAAGGCGGAATCGCTGGGGTATAATATCGATCAGAAACTTCGCGCGGACCTGGTAAGGATGTCGGGCAGGGATAATTAGCCGCGTGCAGATTGTCTGAAGCCCTAGGTTCCAGGTATCCGTAGCTTACGATAACGATGGAGGTGACCATGCAGATAATAAATATAGTATCTTTAGGTATCGGTTCTTTCGGAGTGGCCGTTATAGTATGGGGCTCTCTCGTATCGGCGATAGAGTTCTGTGCCGCAGAGTTGAAGAGGTTCTCGGGGGATAATTCTTTTGCCAGCCGGGCCTTGATAAGGCAGCATCTGGGTTTTTATCTTTTGATGGGCCTGGAATTTATGATAGGCGCGGACATAGTGCGCACTTTGATAAGGCCTTCACTCCAGGAGCTGGCTGTCCTCGGATCGATGGTGGCCATAAGGACCGTTATAAGCTTCTTTCTTAACAAAGAGATGAATAAGTGCAAAGCGGACAACGATAATTAGACGCGCGCAACAGGCAGGAATATCGCGCGCCGATCCCAGGTAAAATATTTTTTATCTATGCCTAAAGCAAAACTGAGTACCATGTCATTATATTATGAAATTCGCGGGAAGGGCCATCCGCTTTTACTGATATCCGGTATTAATGCGGATAGTGCAAGCTGGGCCGGAGTTTGTGAGAAGCTTGCTAAGTATTTCCGGGTTATAACATTCGATAACCGCGCATCAGGCAGAAGCAGCATGCCGAAGGGTAGGTATTCCGTCCGCGAAATGGCCGAGGATGCCGCGGGCCTTCTAAACTATCTGCAGATAAAAAAATGTCATGTCGTAGGCCATTCAATGGGCGGGTATATAGCGCAGGTGATGGCCTTACGCCATCCTGAAAGAATCTGTAAGCTGGTGCTCGAGGCTACGGCTCCCGCCTCATCTATCCGAAACGATGTCTTGCTAAAAGACCTTTTGGGACGTTTCGAAAAGAGCCGTGATAACGAAGAACTGATGCGGTCGTGGTCATATTGGCTATTTTCTCCGAAAGCATTCGAGCGCAAAAACTATATCGCGGCATTTATAAAGCACGCGTCGGCTCATCCGTACGCGCAATCGGCCAAAGCTTTTAAGAGTCAGATCGATGCCATAGCCTCATTCAATATATCTTCCGAAATAAAAAATATCAAAGCCAAGACCCTGGTAATTGCGGGAAGCGACGATATACTTATTTATCCGACGGAATCGATGAGGCTCGCAAAGGGGATAAGAGGCAGTCTTTTTGCGCAGATAAAAGGTACCGGTCACTGCGTTCACGTTGAAAACCCGAAGGTATTTATCTCTAAAGTTGTGAGATTCTTGAAGCGATAGTCTGCTAAAGGAGGCTGTATCATGAAGCGATCTTTTATTTTTGCGGTATCGGTTTGCGTATATTTAAGTCTTTTACCGGCTTACCTGTTTGCTCAGGAAAGCGGCTCTGATAAGGGCGATGGCCGCTACCAGCTTCACGATGTGAAGATAGGTAACGAGATGGTGCCTTTTTTGGTCGATACGAGGACCGGTAAGGTCTGGATGTACCAGACCGACATAGGCTCCAGAAAAAAGTTCGTCGGTCTTAGTGTAGACGGGATAGCTTACAGTAAGGAAGAGCGCGATTCCGACGCGCTGGCAAAACAGATCGATCAGTGGCATTTTAACGGGTTTATCGACAAGACCACTAAGGGACTGAAGGAGAACCTTTATAGCCAATTCGGTTACGATGCCGACACTGAAAAGGCCGCCGCTATTTATAACAGGTTAAAGACCAGAAGGGAGTAGGTCTGTCAATGAAGATTATATATAAGATATTCGTAACGGTTTTTCTACTTTTGCAGACGACCTATATGCATGCCGACGATCCCAGGGTCATGGTGGCGATCTTTGAAAGCGAGGACGGGAATGAAGAGGTCGCCAAGAAGTTATCTATAATATGTTCCGAAGAAGTGATGCGTTTTAAAGGGGTTAAATACATGTCGCCAACAGAATTCGTCAAGGTCGTAACTGGTAATGAAGAGATAAAGGTTAGTGAACCCGTCGATCTTAACAAAGAATATGGTCCGGAAAACTTGAAATATCTGCAAGAGATGTCGCATTCCAGTAAGGGCACGCTGAACAGTTTCTTTAAAGCCATGAATACGGCCGATATATTGGTGGGCGGTGAATTTAAAAAAGACGGCGCGTCCATAAAGGTGGATCTTTTAATGGCTCGACTTGACGTTGACGATAGTAGACAATACGAAGTGACAATAGAAACATCCGAGGGGTCTATGGATAAGATGGTAGGCGAAAAGGTGGGCGAGCTATTGGAAAAGATAAACAAACCTCTGAATGAGTAATAATTTCAGCGCATTTATTTATCATTGAATAAAGTTTTATATGTCGTATAATATTTTAACTATAAGAAGGCTTAGATATACACGGGAAATATCCGATGAGGGCTAAGAGGGTAATAGTAAATGACAAGATGCAGAAGGGGTATATGTATACCCTCACGGAACCACCCGGCAGGAATTTCCACCCGGATTTTAGACCGCAGCTGACGCCTAAGGATATGCTGGCGATGGGGGTATTTGGCGGCAAATATATGACCGATTGTCGCGGAGAGTTTCCCCGAAGCTGGTTTAAAAAAGCGAAGCTCTCTCCGGAGAAACGGGATCCGTCTTTAAATTATTTCGGAGTAGACGCCAGCAAACCGCTTTCTTACTGGCGCCAGAAGCACTGGATATACCGCGGCGATCCGAGGGGTTGGTTCCAGTGGTACTGCCGGTATTATCTGGGCAGACGCCTTCCGGGAGAAGACGAACGCCAGATCGCCAGATGGAAGGCTATACAGAGGCATATAGCTCAGCTCAAGAAACATTGCGAGCCAGGAGATGTGAAATGCCGCCGCAGACAGCGTCAGGCGTTATTGCATTGGGCTTACGATAGCCGTAAGTTATAACCGTAGCATAAAAGAAGGAGATGTAAAATGTCGATCTATCCGGTTTATTCCGGTTTCAGCAGACCGAAGAAAAAAAAGACCGTTGCGGAAAGAAAAGAGATCCGGCGCATGATGGTGCGCAAGAAGGTAAAGGAACTGAAAGCGGCCGGCAAACCCGTAGACCTTCAGGCAGTTAATAAAGAAGTCCTGGATATGGTCCGCAGAAAACGCCAAAGACAAAGACCGAAAAACACGACCAGGATAGTCAAGCTGTAAGATACAAAGTAGCTGCTATGTCTAAAATGTATAGGTTTAAAAACGGCGGCTTTACTATAGCCGAGATCGTGATAGTCGTAGCCATTATAGGGGTATTGTCAGCTGTGGCTATTGTGAATTTTGTACGCGCCAGGCAGATGGCATATACCAATATATGCGTTACGAATATGAGGCGCGTGGAAGATTCTATACAGAACTGGGCGATCGGGGAGAATAAGAGCCCTTCAGACGTTCCTACGACTGCAGATCTTGTCCCGCATTACATAAAGACCTGGCCGGCCTGCCCGCACAGAAATACCCCTTATCTTCCCTGCGCAGTTAGCGGGACCATCGAGTGCCCTGTTGACCCGGAGAACCATCGCATTTAGTAAGGTGTAGACAGTGATAATATCCAGACGCCATAAAAAATCGCCTTTAAGGACTAAGATTGCAAAGAAGATAGAAGATATTCCCGCCGCAGACTGGAACAAGGTATATCCGGATATAATCGAAAGCTATAATTTTTTCAGGGCGGTAGACGATTCTCGTCTGGAGCAGTTTTCTTTCTATTATATCATGGTCTATGAGCGCGACAGGCCGATCGCCGCTACCACATGTTTTTTGACCGATTATTCTTTGGATACCAGTATAAACGGTCCTCTCCGACGGATAACAAATTCCATAAAACGGGTTATTCCCCGCATATTCAGCATAAGGGCTCTTGCCTGTGGTATGCCTTTGTGCCCGGGGCGCGTGGGAATATCCGGCGCCGAACCGGAAAAGGTCATGCATGTTATATTGCGCAGGATCGAATCCATAGCCAAGAAGGAGCGCGCGCCGATAGTTGCATTCAAAGACTTCGATCACGCTCATACCGCCATTCTGGATCCCATACAAAAGAACGGTTTTAAAAAATTTGACAGTCTTCCTTCGACAGAACTGAACGTATGGTACAAAGATTTCGAGGAGTATCTTAAGACCTTAAGCGCCCCCAACCGGTATGATCTCCGCAGGAAATTCAAGAAGGTTGACGGACACGTTAATATAAAAGTCGAAGTCGTTGATAAGCTGGACCATGCTGTGCTGGACGACGTCTATCGGCTTTACCTTAATATGCTGGATAAGCACGATATGGGATTTGAGGTGCTGCCAAAGGATTTTTTTGTTCAGATATCCAGACACATGCCGCATAACACGAAATTTTTTCTCTGGACTATAGACGGTAAACTGGCAGCTTTTTTGTTGTGTCTTGTTTCCGGTCAAGAGCTCATAGATTACTACGTGGGGCTTGACTACGAGGTGGCGTTAAAGTACCATCTCTATTTCATAAAATTCCGCGATGTACTTAACTGGTGCATAAAGCACGGTATAAAAAGGTACGAGATGGGTATTACCGGTTACGAACCCAAGAGACGCCTGGGATTTGATTTTATCCCGCTCTATTTATACGTCAAACTGCGCAACAGGATGCTCAGGCCCGCTTTTACTTTTATATGCCAGTTTTTGAAGTTCGAGAATTTCGACCCGTCGCTTAAGATAGCCAAGAAGAAGGCGAAGAGATGAAGGCCGGGCACCTGACCCTTAAAGTATTTCTTCTGATAGTCCTGAATGACGTAGGCGATACCATAGCTCAGTTTTTCATGAAGAAAGGCTTGGCGCAGACCGGGATAACTTGCGTTACATTTTCTAACATAGCCGACTTCCTTGCAAGGAGCGCCGGCTCGGGGTTGCTATGGCTAGGGCTGGCGGTATTTGCCCTCAACTTTTTTGTATGGATAGTCATATTATATAAAGTGGATTTGAGCATTGCCATGCCGGTGGGAAGCACTAGCTATATATTCGTTCCCCTGGTGGCCGTGTTCTTTTTGGGGGAACATATAAGTATTTTGCGATGGGTGGGGATAGCTCTTATAGTGCTGGGTATACATTTTGTGTCTAAAAGTAAAAAGGATGCTTCGGGAAGCGGGCAGATCGTATGATAAAAATAATACTACTTGTGCTTATAGCCGAAATCCTGACAGTTGTCGGGCAGATAATGCTAAAAAAGTCCGCTAATTCCCTGGATACCTACAATCTCGGCAAGATCGGATCTCATGTCAGATTATTTAAGGACGCATTGAGCCGGAGCGGTTTGTGGTTAGGTCTATTTATGATGGGGCTGGGGCTTGTGGCATGGTTGTTGGCCCTGGCTCAAGGTGATTTAAGCCTCGTATTTTCGTTGGGCAGCATGCAGTATCTTTTGATACTTGTGCTTGCGCATTATTTTCTGGGTGAGAAGATCGACAGGATGAAGGTTATAGGCACTTTCTTAGTAATAGCCGGCATTATCCTAATAGCGATGAGCTGATCCGAAACGATTTCCATTGATTTTTGATATACGATGATGTAATCTAATAATAACCATGAAAAAAATAAGACAATTAATATCTGCAGCAGCTTTTGTTCTGGTATTATCCAACTTCGGCGGAGTATCGTCCGCTGACGACAAGACCGATACGCTTATCTATTTCTTCTCTCCCAGTTGCCACAGGTGCATAGCCACCCGCGAGAACGTCATGCCTTATATAGAGGAGCGTTTTAAAGGGAAAGTGAGCGTCGACTATAAAGACATAAGCGACCCCGAGAATTACAAACTTCTTTTCAGCATGAAGAGAAACGCCAAGGCAGACGAGCAGAATGTATTCCCGGTCCTTTATTTTGGCGGCAAGTTCACAGACGGACGGGACGAATCTAACCTTACGCACTCGTCTCTTACCGCGTTCATAGAGAGCTCTCTTGGGAAAGAAGCCAAGCATGTATCTACTGCGAGCGATTCCGATATACTTAAATATTTCAAGGAGATACAGCCAGTCGCAATAATGGTGGCCGGTTTTGTAGACGGGATAAACCCATGCGCATTCACTGTCATAGTTTTTTTTATATCATTTCTATTTTTCCATAACTATACCAAAAAACACATCGCTCTTGTGGGGCTGGCCTTTATAATGGCGGTCTTTACCACCTATGTTCTTATAGGATTGGGATTATTTGGCTGGCTTCATGCCATGAAAGGCTTTTGGTTTGTAACCGCGGTGGTTAATATTGTTATAGCGCTCTTGGCGATATCTCTAGGGGCGCTCTCTCTTTATGACGCTATAATCTTTGCCAGGCGCGGAAAAGCCGAGGATATGCTCTTGCAGCTGCCGAAAAGTATCAAGAACCGTATACATTCCATAATAGGGAAAGAGTACAGAAAGAAAGAAAATACCGGAAAGTCTTTAAGTCCAGTAGCCCTTTTCTTCAGCGCCTTGGGGGTGGGCTTCCTCGTATCTATATTTGAGTCTGTATGTACAGGACAATTATATCTTCCTACTATAATGTTCGTCTTTAAGACCACTGAGCACAAGCTCATGGCATTCTTCTATCTAGTCATGTATAACGTTATGTTTACCGTGCCGCTCTTTGCTATATACCTGCTTGCAATGGCGGGCGTAACTTCGGAAAGGTTCTCTATGGCGCTTAAAAAGAATATGGTATTCATAAAGGTATTTATGGCTCTCTTGTTCTTCTTCCTGGGGGTCAGTCTCTTATACGCGGACACTACCGATGCTGTAAACGTTAAGGCACCTGAACAGGCTAAGCTGCAAGGAGAGGCGCAGAGCGACCCTAATTTCTATGACTTCGGCAAAGTAAAGGAAGGGGATATTATAAAACATACGTTTATTTTGAAGAACAAAGAGGATAAGCCCGTAAACATAGTAGGCGTTAACACCTCTTGCGCCTGCACTTCATCTAAAGTAGATGTAAAGACCTTGGCGGCCGGCCAGGAAGTACCTGTTGAGCTTGAGTTCGATACCAAAGGGTATCCCGGCGTTCGTAAGCGCCAACTTTTTGTGCATACCGATTCAGTGGCCAATCCTCTCATAATATTCGAGGTCCAGGCAGATGTCGGGCCTAAATAAAGCGAAGTCGCCTATTACGGCTTCCGGTAATGTCAAATTGTTGAAAAAGTGCTAGTTTTTCTTAACTTTTGTCAAAAGGTAGATATAATTGGTATTACAGCTTTATCCGTGGGGTAAGGCAGGATTATTGTATATATATCAAAAGGTATGAAAGGAGGACGTATGAGGAAAGTAGTATTATGCACGGCCCTGGTCGTGACTTTTATGGCCATGCTGTGCGGGGTATCGTACTCTGCGTCGGATGCGAAATGCGCGCCATGCGCTAAATATGAGAAATGCATAGGCGAGCCGTTCACTTTCGATGCGTCAAAGTCCTGCGCTAACGGCGTAGGTCCATGCGCTTCAACGCTGTGCTACACATGGGATTTTGGTGATGGCACTACAGGTGAGGGCATGTGTGTTACTCACTGCTATGAAAAACCGGGTGAGTATACGGTGAAGTTGACTGTTACCGACAATTCAGGTCTACCATGCAATACTGATGCTATTTCCCAGGTCGTGAAGGTCAACTGCCCTCCGAAGGCTGCATTTAGCGGTCCGGATTGTGCTTGCGCCGGCCAGGAGATCACATTTGATGCCTCTGCCTCCACTAGCGAAACAGCCAAAGAACTCAACTACACATGGGATTTTGGCGATGGTTGCACCGGCGAAGGAAAAGTAGTTAAGCATGTCTATGATTGCGGCGGATGCAAACGCGTTACTCTTGTGGTAGACGATGGTTCTTGCAGTAATTGCTGCAAGGATTGCGCTTATATGGATGTCCGAGTAAATTCGGCTCCTTGCGCAGAAGCAGGTCCTGATGTATGCATGCAGTGCATATGTCCCGATGCCAACCAAGAGATATGCTTCCAGGGTTCCGGAAGCGATCCCGAAGGGGATTGCCTTACCTATATGTGGAACTTTGGCGACGGCACTTCCGCCGAAGGGCAGAATGTTGCTCACAGATACGAGAAGCCCGGCACTTATAAGGCCACGCTTGTCGTAAATGACGGGTGCAACTCCACATGCAGCACCGGTTCTGATTGCAAAACCGTTTATATTTCCTACAATCCAATAGCTGATGCCGGCGGCGATATAAAAGAGTGCGTCGGTAATGCTATAAATCTCGATGGTTCGAAATCGGTTGTATACGGATCGAGTCCCAAGTATACATGGGACTTCGGTGATGGCGAGATGGGTGAAGGCGTAAAAGTGTCGCATATGTATAAATGCGGCGGTAACTATGTCGCCACTCTTACCGTGACAGACGGCGAGTGCGTATCATGCGATACAGCTTGCGTTGAGTTGAATACCGTACCTGGCGCCGGGCTTTGCGGCCCAGAGAATGCCTGCACTGGCGAAAATATAAAGTTCGATGCCAGCGCTTCAAATGATCCCGATAATGATGCCCTGAAGTTCACATGGGATTTCGGAGACGGGAAAGGCGCGCAGGAAGGGTGCCACGTTATGTGCTACTCCTTCGATAAAGGCGGCACATATACAGTTAAAGTTACGATAGACGATTGCAAGGGTACTCCTTGCTCAGTGGATTCGGCCAGTATGGTAGTTAAGGTCAATGGCCGTCCGAACGCAGTCATCGCTCCTTGCGATGCATGCTGCGTCGGAAAAGAGATCCTCTGGGACGGTTCCTCATCCAGTGATCCGGACGGGGATGCGCTCAAGTATTCATGGGATTTCGGAGATGGCACCACTGCTGACGGTGCAAAGCCGACCCATGTTTACAAAGAAGCCGGCACTTACAGGGTAACCTTGTGCGTCGATGACCAGAAGGGCACGCAGTGCAGCACTTCATTTGCTTGCTACACGGCTTGCATACACGATAAGCCGAAGGCAGAGCTCTGCGTAGAATAAGTATTGTGTTTATCGTAGCCGGGGTTAAAGCCCCGGCTACGCATTTTAAGACGGAGGTGTTGAATGAAGAAACTTGGAATTATGGTTTTAGCGGTTCTTGTTGCTGTGGCTTTCAGCGCGGAAGCCTTCGCGGCATTATCCACTTCATGTAATCCCGGCAAGTCTTGCGGACCATGCGCGAAACAACCATGCAGCGCTTGCGGCAAGAATAGCTGCACAAGCTGTGTAAAATGTCCGCCGAAGCCTTGCATGCCGAATGATAAATGCGGTTCTTGCATGTCATGCAAGCCATGCGCCAGACCTTGCGTAACGTGCCCGAAGCCATGCGCTCCGTGTGCGCCATGCGCGAAGCCAGTTTGCATGGAATATAGGAGAGACGTTCTAGGAAACAGAGTGCCTGTCTACACGAATCTGGAAGGCGATGCCCGTAACGATACCGCGACAGGTTATGAAGCCGGTTTAATTTCCGGACAGTAATATCTGAAAATATAGCATTAAAAAGGCAACCCGGGATCTTTCCGGGTTGCCTTTTTATCCTTCGATATAACTCAGGATAAAATCCTGAGCATTTGTCGAAGGATTTTATTTTTGTTAATTGGATATGCAGATGATATAATACTCCATAATAAAAAAGGAGATGGCATGGGAGAATTTTTTTTGGAGAAGAAAGTCTATTATCATGATACCGATGCCGGCGGCGTAGTCTATTATGCCCGATATCTCGAGCATCTGGAAGAGGCCAGAGCCGAGTACTGCAGCAGTAGAGGTATAGATCTAGTAAAATTGGCCTCGGAAGGTATAATATTTCCCGTGGTGCGTCTGGAAGTAGACTACAAATCCCCGGCCAGATATGGCGATCATCTGCGTATATATACAAAGCCCGATAAGGTCGGGAACGCATCGATTTATTTTACTCAGGAGATAAAAAAAGGAGAGAAGACTATATTGTCCGCGAAGACCGTTTGGGCATGTGTCACGGCTTCCTTGAAGGTTCAGAGGGTGCCGGAATCGGTAAGGTCGGGGCTAGTCTAAATATAAAACATGGCAAAGAAGATATTGGTTGTTGACGACGAATCGGATATGACCGCGACCCTTAAGGATATATTTCAGTCACGCGGCTATCAGGTTTTTGTGGCAAATGACGGAGAAGAGGCGATCTCAAAGATGCGGTCTATGTCGCCCGATCTTGTGATACTTGATATTGTCATGCCCAAGATGAGCGGTTTGGAGGTCGCCAAGACATTACGCTCCGATAAATCGTTCAGAGAGATACCTATAATAATGCTTACCGCAAGAACCGATATAGAGGATACCAAGGAAGGGTTGGCTCTCGGCGCGGCGGCGTATGTGGCGAAGCCCTTTCAGACGGCTACCCTCCTGGGGATAGTGGGTGGTCTAATAGGAGCCGGTGTTTGACGGGATATTTATGAATTTATTAAAAAGCTTCCGCGTGAAAGTAACCTTAATACTGGTATTTTCTATGCTATTTGCCTGTCTGGCAAGTGATCTTGTAATATACCAGTATGCTCTTGAACGCCAGTTCCAAGAGCTGCGTAATCGTCTGATGATAGTAGCTCGGATATCCGCCCTCATGATCGACGGAGATTTGTTGTCCACAATAGGGCTTACAAAGGCAGGCGCTACCGAACCGGCCTACAAAGAGATAGCGGATAAGCTTTTAGAGATAAAGCTCGCTGTTCCCAGTATTACATATATATATACTCTTACGAAATCCGCGAAGCCCGGTATATTCAACTTCATAGTGGACCCCGAACCAAAAGGAGAGGACGCCGAGGATCCCGGCGCTTATCCGGGGGAAGAGTACGACGCCGCGAACTTCCCGGAACTTGTGAAGGGGTGGGATGGATCCGCGGCAGACAAAAAACTTGGCAGGGACGAATGGGGCGTATTTATGTCCGGATATGCGCCAGTCAAGAATCGACTGGGAGATACCGTGGCTATACTGGGTATCGACATGTCTGCCGAAGATGTAAAAGCTATGGAACGCGAAGTGGCCAGGCGCGTTCGGAGCATACTGATTTTTGCGACGTTATTTTCAATACTCCTCGGGGCCTTTATATCTTCGAGAGTGGCTTATCCCGTATCGAGGCTTGTCCTGGGCACGCGCCATATAGCAAAAGGGGAGCTCGATTACAAGATGCCGGTTTCCGGCGATGACGAAATAGCCGAACTGGGCAGGTCCTTTAACAGCATGGCCCGGGACCTAAAAACGCATATAGAGGAGTTGAACAGGACAACCGCCGAAAAGGAAAGGCTATTAAAAGAGCTCGAAATCGCAAAAGGCATTCAGCAAAGTTTCCTTCCTACGTCGGCTCCCGTCATGGACCGTATAGATATATCGGCCGTTACCGCTCCAGCCCGTGTTGTGGGCGGTGATTTTTATGATTTCATACCTTTTGGGAAAGACAGGTGGGGATTGGTAGTAGCCGATGTATCAGGAAAAGGCATGCCGGCAGCGCTCTTTATGGCGCTTTCCAGAACACTTGTCCACGCAAGCGCTGCAGGTGTCACTTCACCGGCTGCCGCTATTGAACGCGCCAACAAACTTATTATAGAGGATAACAGGGCCAATATGTTTGTTACGCTTTTTTACGCGATAGTAGATTCCTCCAAGATGACGCTTGATTATGTCAATGCCGGGCACAATCCACCGATCATAGTAGGGGAGAGACCGGGAGATATAGTGCTCTTAAAGGCCCAAGGGGTACCGCTTGGGCTGTCTTCCGAGCTAAAACTGGAAATGAATACAGTAAAGATCAAACCCGGTAATGTAGTTACTCTTTACACGGATGGTGTGACGGAAGCGATAAATGACGATGGAGAGAGATTTGAGACCGAAAGGCTTGCCGAGGTGGTGAATAAAAACCGCCTCTCTTCCGCCGGCGGTATAATAACTTCAATACAGGACGAGATAAGCAGATTCGTCGGAAAACAGCCTCAGTTCGACGACATAACGCTCATGGTGCTGAAGGCGTTATGATATCACCCATAATAAACGACTCATCTTCGGGGATCGCCTACAGACGCTGGAGCCAACCCGGCGCCAAGGCGGTCTTTATACTGATTCATGGCCTCGGGGCTCATTCCGGCCGCTGGGAGTTTTTGGCGGATTTTCTTTCTAATAACGGCTTTGCGTCGTTCGCCCTGGAACTTCGGGGCTTCGGGCAAAGCGGCACTACGCACGGTTACGTAGATTCTATAGATTGTTATATACAAGACATAGCCCGCCTTAAGAGTATAGCTAGCCGTGATTATCCGTCAAAAAAAGTGTTTTTGATAGGGGAGAGCATGGGCGGACTGATAACGTATCTTTCCGCATGCGCCGACAGCTCCTCGTCGGACGGCATAATATGCATGTCGCCGGCGTTCGGTAACAGGCTACCTTTCGGACCGGTCGATTACGCCGCGATATTTTATTCATTCTTCTTCTGCCCCATGAAGACCTTCCGGATGCCTTTCGGTTCGCAGATGTGCACGCGCGATCCTCTATATCGCAAGATCATGGACGAATCGGCTGAGGAGTCCAGGGTAGTTACAGGGCGTATGCTCGGCAGTATCGCTATTACCCAGATTAAGCTGGTTTTAAAAAGTCAAAAGATCCTGGTGCCCGTCTTATTTCTGGTATCGGGTAGTGACACAATAGTCGACCCGGAAACGACAAAATCGCTATTTCACAGAACTAAGGCTGCGGACAAGACCATGATAGAGTACCAGGAGATGTATCACGCCCTTTCCGTAGATCTGGGAAGGGAGAAGGTCTTTTTCGATATCCTGAATTGGGTCGATAAGAGGATTTGACATAATAATGGATTTTAACGGAATACACTTAAAGAGTAAAACGGCATTCAAGACGACGTTCCGCGCGCTGAAACACAGGAACTTCCGTTTGTTTTTTGCCGGGCAGAGCGTATCTCTTGTCGGGACATGGATGCAGCAGATAGCCATGAGTTGGTTGGTTTACCGGATAACCGGTTCGGCGCTCATGCTTGGTTTTGTAGGTTTTTTAAGCCAGATACCATCCTTCGTGCTTAGCCCGTTCGCCGGTGTATTAATAGACAGGATAGACCGCCGTAGAATACTAGCCATAGCGCAGATATTATTTATGCTTCAAGCGCTATCTCTTGCCTTGCTGACACTGACAGGTGCGATAGAGGTGTGGCATATACTGGTACTTGGGGTATTCTTCGGGTGCGTCGGGGCCGTGGAGATCCCCGCGCGCCAATCTTTCATCATCGAGATGGTGGAACATAAAGAATACCTCGGAAACGCCATAGCTTTAAACTCTCTCATGTTCAATTCCGCAAGGCTGATAGGGCCCTCGATAGCCGGAATATTGATCGCGGCGGTGGGCGAAGGCCCATGCTTTCTTCTTAATGCCTTTAGTTTTATCCCCGTAATATGGTCGCTTTTGGCGATGCGGATAAAGGCGCGTCCCGCGGTAAAAAGTGAAAAAGACATGCTGGAAGGTTTGCGGGAAGGTTTCACCTACACATTCGGCTCTCTTCCTATCAGGTCCATAATAATGCTTCTTTCGGTTATGAGCGTTATGGGCACGTCCTACATGATACTCATGCCGGTTTATGCAAAGGATATCCTGGGCGGAGGCCCGAACACATTCGGGTTTTTAATGGCCTCGGCAGGAGTCGGATCGGTGGCCGCCACATTCTTCCTTGCCGCAGAGAAGAACATGGGTAGGCTCATGGATTTTATACCCGTCTTTTCCGTTATATTCGCGGTAAGCCTTGTAGTCTTTTCCTTCTCCCGGGCAGTATGGTTATCTGCGCTGCTTCTGGCCTTTGTGGGCTTTGCGTTCATGGTTCACATGGCGGCAAGCAATACCATCATTCAGACCATAGTAGACGATGATAAACGGGGGAGGGTGATGAGTTTTTATACTGCCGCCTTTATCGGTATGGCGCCGGTCGGGAGTCTTATCGCCGGAAGCCTTGCCAGCCGTATCGGCGCCACCAGTGCTCTTGCCATCAGCGGTACGCTTTGCATCATTGCCGCATTATGCTTTGCAAGCCGCATATCAACCCTAAAGAGCCTTGTGCAACCCATCCTTATCCGAACCACACAATAATTAAGATTTTTCCCAATGCGAATTATCCCCCGAAGGGTCGGTGTCTCCGGGGGACGCGGATTTCCCACAGGGAAATCCAGCTTCGTAAATCCAAATTTTGCTTTGTAAAAATTTGGATTTAAGACCCCCGTCAACACCGACCCTTCTGGGGCTTTAAGACAATACAAAAATTTTTTTTCCATCGTTAAGAGGAAAAAAGATAGTTAGCTTTCTATTTACTTAACAAATTCATATGATATAATTATCACATGTTATTTTTACACCACAAATATAATACATTATTGCGTTTAATTGCGGCAGGCGTAGCCTGTCTGTTTTTGTTTAATAGCATCGTATTTGTAGACGACGCTGAAGCGCTTGCGATATGGTCTGCGATGCAGCGAGTCGATGGCAGGCGGCTACTTGAGGTGGAGAGGCTTGAGCGTGCAAGATGTATAAAGTTTGCCAGTCCAGGTAGTCCTGAATCGGAAGACCTGGATAGATCGGGGGT
>JAGOLR010000103.1 GCA_017993955.1 Candidatus Omnitrophota bacterium | reverse complement strand
GTTACGATTCGCGCCTATAGGCCTTCCCTGCACCTTTGCCTTGAGGGCGGTGTCCGATAATTCTATTATATCGAATTTGAATAATATTATCTGCTTTGTGTAGAAATGGAATAGTAGCTCGTCGAGCCATGCCACGAGAAGCTCTTCGGGTGAGGAGGCTGTAAGGGTTATATCCTGGGTGACCGAACCGGTAAGCCCCTGGAGGTCGGCTATGATATCGAACATCGCGAACGCGGCGTTCTCAAAAAGCTCTTTCTTATCGCTTCCAAAAGCGCGGACACCGATATCGGCAGTATGATCGAACTGCTCATAGCGTTTCATGGCTCGAATTGTAGCACATCAGCCTATATTTCGCAAGGAAACGAGGGAAATTTTTTGCAATCAGGCCGTCTCCTCTCCGGGTCGGTATCTCCGGGGGACGCAAATTCCCCATAGGGAAATATTGCTTCGTAAAACCCAAATTTTCTTTGTAAAATTTGGGTTTTAAGACCCCCGTCGATACCGACCCGGAGAGGGCCCCACAACGGTTGTGCAAAAAATTCATGCGAAACGCGCAAAATTATTACTGAGCATCGCTACACTTCTTGCTGGGAATGGGAATTTTTCGCTGCATGCTGCAGGTGTAGCCTTCGGGTGCTCCCTGGAGCGACTGTTACAAAATTTTGATTCCTTGCCCAAAATTTGACATAGCAAATTTTGGGTTTCACCATAGCTATGGGATTGTCCAGATTTTGCTATGTCAAAATCTGGACCTTATGGCGATATAGACCGGCCAATGAAACTAGCATGCTCAACATTTTTAGGCGTATATAGGTTCATTGGCCGATCAAAATTTTGTCACAGTGAATTTCCATGCCTAATGGAAATTCACGACAAGCGGAAGGGACACCCGAAGGCTCCCTCACTGCAAAGGCGAAAAATTTATAAAAAAAATGAAAGCGGGGTAGATTGCTCTACCCCGCTTACGCATGTTCTTTTGCTGCTTATACCTATTCGACCGGTATGACGATCTTTGTTCCGGCCTTCAGCCTGTTCGGGTCTTTTATTTTGGACTTATTCAGGCGGTAGATGTTGTTCCAGCGTTTACCGCTGCCCAGTTCTCTTTCGGCTATACACCAGAGAGTGTCGCCTTTTTTGATGACATAATCTTTTGTAGAGACCTTTATGTCGCCTTCTACTTTTTCTTCCTTCTCGACGAGATATTTGTTCTCATCAACCTGTCTGACATCCTCGCCGCTTGCGGCTATCTCTTCCGGTTTACCCGGATACGGCAGATTCACCTCTTCGATCACCGCCACCATGAATTGAGCGTTGCGGTCCTTTGCCATGCCGACAAGGTCGGTCACCGGGGCAAGCGCGTCGAGTTTACCGCGGCTTATTATGCGTATCCGGTCGTCGGATATGCCGTGTGTCTGCATATAATTCTTCACCGAATCTCCGCGTTTTCTTCCGAGCTTATCGTTATATTGCTCAGTGCCGCGAATATCGCAATTACCCGTTATAAGTATGCTCGCATCGGGATTCTTCTCAAGCGACCTTACCGCCTCGGCAAGCACCCTTAAAGCATCATCCCTGAGATCGGCCTTGTCGTAATCGAAATAGACTTTAACATTCTTTATGATCTTACGTATTATAAGGGATGGTCTCATCTCCTGCGGTTTGGGAGCAGGTAGATCTTCTTCCATGTAGTCGAATATGACCTTGCGCACATATATATAGCCTCTATTACCCCAAAGCTCTTTACATTTACCTTTATCACATGTGCCGGCCGTGGGGTTTTTCGGCATCCACCAGTATCCACCCTTCTTTTCATCCAGGACAGGGCACGGCTGGGCGCTTGTCGGCCACCAGTCGAACCGTTCCTGAAATTTCAATTCTTCTTCGGTCATCGATGCCTTCTTGGCGGCGGACTCCTCGGTCAGCACCACTTTCGTTTCGACCGTCTCTTCCGCGATAGATATACCTGACACCGAAAAAAGGACAACAAAAACGACTAGCACCGAATAGAATTTTTTCATCCCACACCTCACATTTTTTAAAAATTATATGTTAAAAAATCTTTCTTATGATCTTGAACGCCTATTGTAATCCAACCAAAAAGCAATGTCAATGCCGAAACAGTCACACTACCTTACGGCTGAGTCGTCGAGTTTCTGAAAAAACTTGCGCCATGAAAAATATTTACCCGGACACTCTGTCCTGGCGCCGTATACCTGGCCATGGCCCATGATGTTACGATCCGGTATCTTGTAGTAATTTTTCAGGGTTCCAACCAGATAAACCAGGGAATCCAATTGCTTATCACTCACCGAATCCTGGCTGAAATTACCGACCAAGCATATACCTATGCCCCTATGGTTCATCCCTGAGGCCAGACAATGAGCGCCTTTTTGCTGTTTGGTCCAGCGCGGAGATATCTCTATCTGGCCGTCGCTCTTACCCTTAGTGCCGTTATCTATTACAAAATGATATCCTATACCCTGAAAACCTCTTACATTATGGGCCTTGTTAAAGTCCAGGGCATTCCCTTCATCGGTAGCGCTATGATGTATTATGATGTATTTCCAGTTGTCAGAAGGATAAAGCGATATCACCGGACGCGGCACAGAGGTCCCGGCACCGGGGATCACTATCCTTTGACCCGTCGCAAGTTCCTGAGGAGTGCGCAGATTATTAGCGCGCATGATATCGTCCGGATTTACGTTATACATCTTGCCGAGCCGCCATACGGTTTCGCCAGGCGCTACGACATGGAATATATTCTGTCCGGGAGTGACTATGGCCCCGGGAGCCAACTGCACATTTGAGTATTCGACCGCCGGCGCTCTGTAGGAAGGGCCGTAGCTGCACTGGTAGTTATAGTAATTGGCCGGCCTAGACTGGGTAGTCCTGCAGGAACTCAACACAGATACTGCGCATAACAAAACAGCGCAAAATGCCGATTTTTTTATTGTTCCGCGCGTGAAAAAACGGGGCATCTACTTACGCTCTCCTAGCTCATGGTCCATGATCATAAGTCCGCCTACATGATCTTTCACCAGCGCAAGCCTGTCAACGATGAACTTCGCATTAGCCTCTTCCTCCACCTGCTCGTCTATGAACCATTTGAGCATGCTTTCGGTAGCCGTATCGTCTTCTGATCTGGCGATTTTCATAATTTCGTTTATCAGGGCTGTAACTTTGAGCTCATGAGCATAGGCTTGCTTGAACGCATCCAGAGGAGACTTCCATTCCGAGGGCGGGGCGTCGATAGCGCCGAGGACGACTCTGCCGCCTCTTTCAAAAACGTATTTATAGAACTTCATGGCGTGATTATGCTCTTCCTCTGCCTGCTTTTCCATCCAGCGGGCAAAACCGGGAAGATTGATAGACTCGAAATAAGCCGCCATAGCTCTGTAAAGATATCCTGAGTAAAGCTCCGCGTTTATCTGCTTATTAATGGATTTCATGACCTTGTCTTTTATTACCATGTTAACGCTCCCCTTTCATTTTTTGTGACATCATGGTATATTATTATTTGTTGTTTCGGAAATTATAGACCCCCAGGCTGTAAATTGCAAGCACAATTTAACCGGGTGATCAATAAATATAAGGAGGGAATATGCGCATATCGATTATAGTGATTACTTTGGTCTCTTTGGCGCTTTGCGCAGGAGGCGTATTTGCGGCCGAAGACGCATCCCAGGCAAAAGTAACTCCTAAAAAGGTAGAGGTGGATTCCAACTTTGACGGTAAGGTGGACCGCACCGAGATCTATGACACAAGCGGACAGATCTCAAGGGTAGAGGTAGATTCTAACGGGGACGGCAAGATAGACGAGTGGATAATTTACGAAAACGGCAAGCCTGTCCAGGATCAGCGCGATTCAAATAACGACGGCAAAGTCGATGTCTGGATAGAGTACTAAAATTTTCGGAAGTCGGACTTCCGAAAATTTTATAGATCGAGCACGTCTTTAAGAAGCGAATCTTTATCGTAAGACACGGTTATTCCGTCACCGTCATCCAAATCGAAGCTGTCACCATCCGACGCTTCTTCCGACAGGTTTTGATCGAGCCTCGCCAAAATATTGGACGAATCTATAAACCTAGATATCTTATTAAACTGACTTATCCCCCCTCGCATTCCTTCGTGACAAAGAGAAAGGAACAGCCTGTCTTTCGCGCGCGTAACCGCCACATATAGTAACCGCGACTCCTCCTCTATGCTCTCCGCATCGTTTAAGGCGAATGCGCTCGGCAAGACACCGTCTACAAGGCCTATCAGAAATACCGTATCCCACTCGAGACCCTTTGCAGAGTGTATGGTAGAAAGAACTATAGGTTTTTCGTCCTCATGACTCTTCGCCTCTACCTTAAGAACGCCTCTGTCGGGCGGCTCGATAGCGAAATCCCCTAATAGCTCCGCGAGCGATTCATAACGCGAGGCTATCTGACGAAGCGCCTCCAGGTCATTTAACCTTATATGCCAGTCATCGAATTTTCCCTGCATTATGGGAAAATAGTAATCGAAGGCAAGGTCGTATAG
>JAGOLR010000102.1 GCA_017993955.1 Candidatus Omnitrophota bacterium | reverse complement strand
GCCTTGACGGCAGGCGACATGCTCTTATCTGCAAGCTGGAAAAGAAAGAATGCCCCTATGAAATTTAGCGAAAGGCTCAATATGCTGGAGGCAAGACCGATAAAAGGAAATGTAACGTGTATCGGCCGGAAGAACGTGGCCAGCGCCTGGAAAGACATTATAAGAGCTATCCCTATAAGGACTATGCCCTCCATGGCCTCGCATACGTGTTCGACCTTGCCGTAACCGTAGTTATGGAAAAGATCGGCGGGCCTCGTCGAGAGCTTCAACGATTTATATAATATAAAAGATACGGTAAGCCCAACTACGGTAATGGCAAAATCCGTAGCTATCGCTAAAGAATGGACCAATATAAGCGCTGCCAGCTTAAATGTAAATAGCGCTATATTAAACCAGAGACTTATAAGCGCGGCCCGTATCATGTATTGTTCTTTGATGGTCATATGAGTGGATTATACTATACCGGCATCTATATGACAAGAACGTTGCTTTCCATAATATATATTATATTCGTATCATAATTCTTTAATATCTGATATGATAAATATAGGTTTTCAACGGTTAAACAATAAGGAGGTGTAAAATGGGGTATCAAGGAGGAGGCGGGTTCGGCGGGATGCCGAGAGAGATGCATAAAGCGACATGCGCGGAATGCAAAAAAGAATGCGAAGTCCCGTTTAAGCCAAGGGATGATCGCCCGGTGTATTGCAAGGAGTGTTTCTCAAAACGCAAAGATAGCGGCAAATAAAAACTGGCTTTATAAGGATAACGGTAACCTCCATGGCTAAGATAGTAAAATCAAATAAAAAACGCAGGCACTGCAAGCTTTCCAGCTGTAAGAGACTGCTTAGCGTATATAATTTCTCTGCCTATTGCCATGTTCACAACTATCTTGCCATGGAGAGAAGACCTGCCTCGGCATCTTCCGTTTATCATAGCTAGAGATCATAACGGTTATATCCCCGACTTAATCAGGGTACCGACCTGCCGCATCTCTATAAGTGTTTATCCTGCGGCACCAGCCCAATAACCATTTCTTCTCATTTCTTTCCGGAGGTGAGTTTTTCACCCTTTCGGCCAGAATCTCTTCGGCTGCGCGGGCAAATTCACAAATAGCATCTTTCCCGCTCTTTACCTGGCCGTCCATCCTTTCCAAAACCTGAAGTAGACCCCACCCCTGAGCCTTATAACGCTCTGTGGCCAAAACACCTTCTCCGCTAAAATTAACGTAATCCACAAGGGCATACACGCCGGCGGGAGTTGAGGCCAAAAGATAAAATTTTTCTTTTATAGCGGACCTGGTATCCTCGTGGGCGGATTCCAACAGCTTGGGCAAGGCATTCTTAAGACGGTTTAAAATAAATAGTAATTGCAGGCTTTTAGTTTCGCTTAAAAACTTTCTAAGCTCGCAGACCTTTTCACCTTCTATGTCATACTCCAGATCCTTCTTAGACTGCCAAGGGCACCTCGGGTCGTCCCCTTCCAGCCACGCCGGTAAAAAGGCGCCTTTTTCTTTCATGAACTTCAGTAATTTAGGGAAGCTCTCGTCGAAAGGCCCTATCTTGTTTTCCGGATACCATATAAAATGGCCTATCCCAAGAGATATGAAATCCTCTCCGTCGTTCCAGGTTATAAGGCATTTTTCTTTTCCGCCGCATTCGTTATAGAATATTTTACCGCCGATCCATTCTGCATCGGCATCGCTAAGCACTACCTCGGATACCGAAAAAGAAGGGTTAAAGAGGAAAAAAAACGATACGGTCAGGGTTACCGATACGGTTTTTTTAAGCAATTTCACCATTTTAGCGCGGGGCTATTTTGATATCCAAAACTTGTATAAAGGCCTTGCTCCTAAAAGAAGTACTATAAATATCAATATAGGGTAATCGATCTTGAGAAGCCCGGGAAAGAGTTTGACGATTATTATGGCAAAGAAGAAGACTGACCATTTAACGAGCCCTATATCGATGACGGTCATCCTTTTTATCCTGTCGTTCATCTTGTCGAACATATGAGACCTCCTACTTATTACCGTCTTTATCGTCTTCTGTTTTCTGTTTACGCGAACTGATCATTAGGTACGCCACAAAATAAATAAACCCTCCAAGCAATATATACACCATCCAGTTCTTAAATAAGTGCTCAGCCATTATTTTAAATCCCTCCGTTTCTTAATTTTTGATTCTTTTCTCCTGCCTTCCTTCTTAACCGAATAAACAACAGATGCTATTATTATCGACATTATCGCAAGAAACGGCCAATGTTGCGAAAGAAATTCCGTCATTCTCTACCTCGTGATCCAATGCGTGAAATCGATCAGGGAATAGACCGCGATACCGAGTCCAGTATCTTCTTTATCGATCGCGGGTTGTTGTCGATATAACATCCCGATATGTCGAAATGGCCTCCCCCGCCATATCTTTGGGCTATCTTTCCGACATCTATGCCGCCGGAAGAACGCAGGCTCACACGCAATAAACCTTTTTCGCCCTCCCTGAATAATACCGATGCCTTTATCCCCTTCAAGGCAAGCATATCACTGGGTATAGCGTCGGCATCGTAGTTTTTCGCTCCCAGGTCTGACAGGTCCTTCTTTCTGAGTATTGACCATATCATCTTCCCATTATGTAAAAGCCTGGACCTAAGAAGGCATATGGAAAAGAGCGCGGCGGACTTCTTCGTCTTTGGTCCGTAAACTTTGTTGACAAGACCGGAAAAATCTATGCCGGTCTTAAGGGCCTCGGCGCAGATAGAAAAAGTCACGGGCCTTATATTCGATACCTTGAACAGGTTGGTCTCGACTATAATAGATGTCAATATGTTTTCGCTTATACCGCGCGTTATCGATATGTTTAAATTTTTTAAAAGCATGTATATCAACTCTCCCACAGCGGCGGCTTGCATATCTATATATCCAAGATCTCCGGAATATTTTGAGTATCGATGATGATCTATGACCAGGACCTTCTCCGACCGGTCAAAAACATCTGCGTTCCTGCCCAATAATTCCCGGGCGCTGCAATCAACTGCTATCGCAAGGTCAACGGCCGCATCTGTAGTTGTCAAAATCGTATCTGCGCCGGGTAATTTGCGATAGTTAAAAGGTATTTCGCCTTGGCACAGCATGAATACCTTCTTGCCCAGGCGCCGGAGGCCTAGACCCAGCGCGAGCATCGACCCTATGGAATCTCCGTCGGGATTAATATGGCCCGATATCGCGACGGTCTTTGCCGCACGGATGTATTTGATCGCTTTTTTCGCGTTACGCATATTATTTATTCGCTATCGCTTCCCTGGTTCCGGCATCTATAAGCACCTTGACCTCGGGATATTTATCATCTCCAAAACGTATATCCGGAGCAACATTCAATTTAACGCTTATCGATGTCTTCCCTTTTATCGAGTCCAACTCTACGGGTTCGGTATTTATAAAAGCCTTTGATTTAGGCGCTACGCTCGGGAAAAGCACCGTCACTGTCTTAGGCTCAACTTTCATGTCGGTGATAATGATGTCGGAAGGCGGGGAGCCCTTTGTGACCAACTCTACCGGTACTTCCATCGGCAACATGCGGTAGGAGTTGAGCGATATCTCGTCCGGGTCTATGTTGACAACGGCAAGTTCGGCGTTATTACGCACCAGGTCCTTGGTTAAGACAAACTTGTTATCGCCGTCTTTTATATTTGAGGTATCGACCGAGACTTTCAGCTCTTTGGGTTTCAGAAGGCCGAATCCCTGCTCTGTCCCGCTTAAAGTTATCGTCACTTCCTTGACCTTAGGTTCTTTTATTATTCTGTCGGAGGCGAGGTTGCGATATTCTATAGGAGCTACCACGTCCCGACGCACGATCTCGGTCTTATGACCGAAAGTTACCCATAAGCTTGCAGCTAATATTATGGCTATTATCTTTTCCGGAAAATGCGTAACTATAAGATTCAAAAACCCGAGCCCCTTTTTCGTTGGAAACCTGGTATTGTAGAAGTACCTGAGTATATTTTTAAGTTGGGTTATCTCCTTTATCTGCTTCACCTTGCCGTTATCAGCCACGGTTATCGTGCCATGCTCTTCGGATACCACAAGAGACATGGCGTCGCAATGCTCCGTGATGCCTAATGCCGCGGCATGCCTGGTGCCTAAACGGCCTATCTCACTTATATTGGTCGATAGGGGCAGATGGCACCCGAACCTCGTCACGCGTCCGCCCTCTACTATCAATGCGCCGTCATGGCTGGGAACGTGAGGATCGAATATGCTCTCCAATAGCACCTGACTCATCAATCCATCCAGACGTATGCCGGCCTCAATGTGGCGGTCGAGAGGTTCTTTGCCGGTTAATACTATTAGAGCGCCTATCTTTTTCCTGGAAAGGTTCGCCAGGGCGCTCATAAGAATATCTATATTTTCATCTGAAGATTTCGTGATGCGGTGTTTTCGAGTCATGCCTACAACGGCAATGCTCTCGAAGAACCGCCGCATATCATCTTGGAAGATCACTACCACCATTATCAGGGCTACCGCAAAAAATGTCTGAAGCGCCATGGTAGTTAAATAAAGTCCGAAGAACCTCGCGGCAACATACACCAGACTTATTATGATCATTCCTATGAACATGAAGCG
>JAGOLR010000022.1 GCA_017993955.1 Candidatus Omnitrophota bacterium | reverse complement strand
GCCTTTTAAATGTTCTTGTCACCAACGGTTTTGTAAATCCGGAACCGCTTGAGCATATCCTGCCTCTTATTGACGCGATGAATATAGACCTGAAGTCGTTTAACGACGAATTTTACAGGAAGACCTGCGGCGGGAGTCTTGAATCGGTGCTGCAAACTATAAAGCGATCTGTCAGGGCGTGCCACGTGGAGTTGACGACCCTTATAATACCGACGATGAATGATTCAGAGGAAGAATTGAAAAAGCTTGTGGATTGGATATATGACAATGCCGGAGCGGAAATCCCGCTCCATTTATCTCGCTACTTCCCTTGTTACAAGATGAAGTTACCGCCTACACCGCGTGAATCCCTGGAACGCGCGGAGCGCATCGCTAAAAAGAAATTGAAATACGTATATCTGGGGAACATATAGCGCTATTTAGCTAACGATAATACTTCTGGTATTCTTCCAGGTTGATATTAAGCGTCGTTTGAGATTCCAAGCCGCGCAGCCAATCTTCGATAAATTTCGTCTTTTTCTCTTCAAGGGCTTTCCCGGTGAAGCCTTCCTTCTCTTTTTCGAAGCGCACTACGTCATAAGGCTGTGTGTCTATCAGTTTAAATATGACGGTACCCTTGCGCATCTCTACCGGCGAAGAGATATCCCCGTTCTTAAGTTTAGCCGCTTCGGCCGCAATCCTTTCTCCCTCGCCCAAACCGTCAAGATAGTCCGATTTGGAGAAGAAGTCGGTATCCATAGGTTCCTTTAGGCCGAGTTGCGAGGCTGCCTCACTGAAAGAAGAGCCTTTAGATGTAAGATCTATTATCTTGGCGTGAGCATCCCTGGCATTATCCGAAGCCAGGCGGGATTCCTCTATTTCGGAAAGGGCTTTTGCTATATCGCCTTTGGCTTCCTCGAAACTTGCCGCGCGCATATCCTCATCGCCCTCGCTATCGATGACAGGTATTATAAGCTCCGCTTTATGTTTTTCGTAGTACTCCCTTACCCTGGCTTCGTCTACCGCTGCCTTGCCTAGAAAATCGCTGGCGGGAAAATAGATATAAGATATTTTAAAACGTTCGGTATCCTTTTTGAATTTCTCAAGGACTTCCTGTTCCGTTACGAAGACATCCTTGGATATAGCGTCGTTCATCTTTTGTATAGCCAGATTTTCCCGCACTATCTCTTCAAATGTCCTGGGATCGAGGTTCATATTGTTGCGGAGGACATACTCGTATACCATCTCGTCGAACTGGCCGTCCCTGCGGAATATCGGATTGGTGTTTTTTATATATTCTATGACTTCAGTATCGGGGACCCTTAACTTCCTTTTTTTTACTTCCCTCAGAAGTATGAGCCTGTCCCAGGCGACCTTACCCAGAAGCTGGCGGTTTTTCAGGAATGACTCCAGTGTCTTAGGATTGTCGAAGTAATTGAGTATTATCTGGGCCCGTACGCCTGTAAGGCTGTTGTAGAAGTCCTCAAAAGACACTTTTCTGTTATCTATGGTTCCCACGAACTTAGGGCCACTTCCGCGCCCCAGGCTTCCCGTGCCCCATAGCACAAAGGCGGGCATGATTAGTATTACCAGACCCCAAAATATTATCTTGGATACCGACTTATGTCTCAAAATCTTTAACATTGTTACCTCCGCTCGTATGCGCCCATTATATTTAACATAGTAATATTATTCAAGGAAAATAAAACCCTCCTTAGACTTGCCTTGACTTTTATAGGTGCATTATGTAGAATTAATAAGTTATTAATAATGAAATGTTAAAGAAAAGGATATATGGGAAATCAGATAAAGAAACTTAAATTGGGTATACCTAAGGGCAGCCTTCAGGAAGCCACTGTCCGAATGTTTAAAAAGGCCGGTTTTTATCTGGGGGTGAGCGACAGGTCTTACTTTCCTTCTATAGACGACGAAGAGATAGAGTGCGTATTATTCAGGGCCCAGGAGATGTCCAGGTATGTGGACGACGGTATCCTGGATGCCGGGATAACAGGTAATGATTGGATACTGGAGAATAATTCCAAGGTAGCGCGCGTAGCGGAGCTCATTTACGCCAAGCAGTCAAACCGTCCAGTCAGGTGGGTCCTGGCCGTTCCTCAGGACTCGAAGATAAAGAGCGTAAAAGACCTTGCAGGGAAAAGCATAGCCACGGAACTTGTAAATGTAACGAAGGCATATTTGCGGAAAAACAAGGTGAAGGCCAACGTAGAGTTCAGCTGGGGTGCTACCGAAGTTAAGACGGCTATAGGCGTCGACGCGATCGTGGAGGTTACCGAGACGGGTTCTTCGCTCAGGGCTAATAAATTACGCGAGGTGGCAACGGTGTGCACTTCCACCACCCAGCTTATAGCGAACCGTAAGAGCTGGGAGGATCCATGGAAACGCTCAAAGATCGAGAATCTGGCGCTTCTTTTGAAAGGCGCCATACTTGCCGAAGACAAGGTGGGTCTTAAGATGAATGTCCGCAAAAAAGACCTGAAGTCGGTTCTCGGGATACTGCCGGCTATGAAGAAGCCCACAATATCCAATCTTACCGATCCTGACTGGGTCGATGTCGATACCATAATAGACGAAAAAGTGGTCAAGTATCTTATACCCCAGCTTAAACGCGCCGGCGCTCATGGTATTATTGAGTATCCGTTGAATAAGGTGATATACTAAAGGAGGTTGAGGTTAAGATTAAGGTTGAGAAAATTCTAAACCTTAACCTTAGCCTAAACCTGGTTCTAACTTCCCGATAGGAGGTGATCGACTCATGCCGTGCGGCCGTAAGAGAAAAAGGGCAAAGATGGCGAAGCATAAACGTAAAAAGAGAATGAGAAGAGATCGCCACAAGAAGAAATAGTTTTACGCAATACGGACTTATCTGCCGCAGGGTTATAACCCTGCGGCAGAGCGGTCACGAAGTTACCCGCACCCGGAAGGACTTTGGATACGAAATTGCCGGACAGAAAACGTAAGACGATATTTTTTATATTTATCATCATTGTCGTTCTTGCCTATCTTTCCTTATATCTATATAAAAAAATAGGCACTACCAGCAAAGCCAGACGCCTTGCTCTGGGAATAGAACGGATTATTAATAACGTCCGGCCTGGGTCACCGACATCGAAATCTATTGCCCATTTTGTAATGGGCATTATTTATGATAACGAAGCCCGCACCGAAGAAGCTATAAAAGAATACGCCAAGGCGGCAGAGTTTGAACCCGACATAAGCTATCTTCACACGCGTCTTGGAGCAGATTATTTTCTCGCCAAAGACGAAGAGAAGGCGATAGAAGAACTTAAGCTGGCGAAGATTCTGGACCCGGCCGATATCAGATCGAGGCTCGTTTTGGCCGTGCTCCATACCGCCGGAGACAGACTGCAAGAAGCGGAAAAGGAATATAGAAGCGTAGCTCGTCTCGACCCGGAATCCTCCTGGGCTATGAGCTCCCTTGCAGACGTACTGGTGATGCAGCAAAAGACGTCCGAGGCAGCCAAAGTTTATGAGGAGATGATAAAGAGAGAAGACGCGTCGCCTCTGGTATATTTCAATCTTGGCGTTATATATGCGCGCATGGGCCGGCTCGATGAGGCGATCGGGAAGTTTTTAGAGGCTATAAAAATAGATCCACAGTACAGCGGGGCGTATTTAGGGCTGGGTGTCATATATGAGATCAAGGGAGATTACGCTAAGGCTATAGAGAATTTTGATCATGTCCTGAAGCTAGACCCGCTCAATGACGCGATATACAATCATCTGGGGTTTATATATCAAAAGCAGAATCGTATCGAAGAAGCGATACGCCAGTTCGAAACCATGGCGCGCATCAACCCCGATAATTACCTCGCCTACACAGGTCTTGCGGACGTTTTTACTCAGGCTAACCGCAAGGAGGAGGCGATAGCTGTTCTCGAGAAGGCAGTGTCGCGGGGGATCAAAGAACCCGAACTTTATCTGGCGTTAGGTTACGAATACAGCGAGCTCGGGGAAGAGGAAAAGGCGCTTAAATTGTATATGGCTGCGCTTGAGGCGAAACCCGAGGATCCTAAGGCGCATTTCTATCTTGGGTCATTGTATGAAAAACAAGGATTGCGGGAAGACGCGATCCGGGAATTCCGGGAATCGATAAGGCTGGACCCGGCCTTTGCGGAGGCGTATAATTATCTTGGGTATATGTTTGCCGAGTCCGGAGAAAATCTCGATGAGGCGCAGGAGCTTTTAGACAAGGCGCTTCACCTCGAGCCGGATAATGCAGCTTTCGTAGATTCACTCGGATGGATATATTTTAAGAAAGGGCGTCTGGATGAAGCGGCCGGGCTTTTGGAACGGGCCGCCGAACTGGAGCCGGAAGATCCCACGATACACGATCACCTCGGTGATGTATATTTTAAAAAGGGCCAGAAAGAAAAGGCCCTTATAAATTGGCGTAGATCTCTGGAGATAGATCCTGCTCAGGAAAATATTATAAAAAAAATAGGTCAATAGTGAGGGAAAATGCGGCCGAATGTAACAGAGCTTAAGAAGAAGGCGATAGAGGTACGTAAAGATATAATCAAGATGCTGATGCTTGCAGGTTCCGGTCATACCGGAGGGAGCCTGTCGATGGTCGATATACTGCTATCTTTGTATTATTACAAGCTTAAGAATGACCCGTCCAGGCCCGGCTGGATCGAAAGGGACAGATTCCTATTGTCTAAAGGTCATGGTTGTCCGGCCCTTTATGCGGTTCTTGCCCATAAGGGGTATTTCCCTAAAGAGATGCTTTGGACCCTTCGCAAACTCGGAAGCCCTTTACAAGGTCACCCCCAAATGGGACTGGCAGGCATAGAGATATCGAGCGGTTCTTTAGGGCAGGGCCTTTCCATAGCAAATGGTATGGCGTTGGCTGCAAGGCTGGACAATCTTAACTGCCGCATATACTGCATGATAGGTGACGGCGAGACCAATGAAGGCCAGATCTGGGAGGCCGCGATGACGGCGTCTCATTATAAACTGGATAACATGTGCGCCATAATCGATTTTAACCGTCTTCAGATAGACGGCTTCTGCTGCGAGGTCAAGGATATGGCGCCATATTCGAATAAGTGGAAAGATTTTGGCTGGAATGTCCTTGAGGCAGATGGTCACGATATAGAACAGATGATGGATGCCTTAGATGCGGCTGAAAAGCTGAAGGGTAAGCCTACCGTTATAATCGCTCATACCGTGAAAGGTAAGGGCGTATCTTTTGTGGAAAATAAGGCAGAATGGCATGGGATCGCTCCGAAAAAGGAAGAGTACGAGAGGGCGATTGTAGAGTTAGATGAAGCGTTGAAAAATCTAAAGGCTTAAATCCGAAATTCGAATATCGAAATACGAAACAATTTCGAATTTCTAATTTTGTTTTGGACTTTAAGATATTGCAGTTAAATTTTGTGTCTTATCTTTGCGCTTTACATTGACAAAGCGACCTAAAAGGAGAAACTTATGTTATCTCGAAAAATGAAGATGTATTTTAAGATGTACTGGGTCAGGATATTGATCATATTCGGTACATTATTCGTATTACTGCTTGCCATCTGGGGCATGATGTCTATGGAGTCTTTTTACAGGAACATGACACTCGCTCAGATGCCCATACAGCTCATATTCACTGCTTTGAACGCCACCATATTCGTCCTGATGTATACCATGTTTTTGCAGGGAGGGATGGCGAAAGTCTCCAAGGCAAAGATAAGAGGCGAGCTTGTAAATGTTAAATGGAGTGACGTTATAGGCATGGAGGAGGCCAAGCGCGAGGCCTGGGAAGTAGTGCAGCTCATAAAGGACCGCGCCAAAGTGAAGCAAATAGGCGGCAAGATACTGCGGGGTATACTTATGTTAGGTCCCCCGGGATGCGGCAAGACCTATCTGGCCAAAGCCATAGCCACTGAATCCGGCGTTCCGTTCCTTTCTCTTTCGGGAAGTGAATTTGTAGAGATATTCGTCGGGGTAGGTGCCTCCAGGGTGCGTAAGCTTTTCAAAAAGGCCCGGGAATTGTCTTACGGATATGGCGGATGTATAGTATTTATAGACGAGCTCGACGCTATAGCGCGGAAAAGGACCTTCAGCGTTTTTGGAGGCACCGAAGAGACGAACTCAACCCAAAACCAGCTTCTGGCAGCTATGGACGGCTTGCAGGAGAAAGACGAGAACGTGGTTGTTATAGGCGCCACTAATGCCGGTGAGAGCACTCTGGATGCCGCTCTTTTGCGTCCGGGCAGGTTTGACAGAAAACTTTATATAGACAGGCCTAATCTGGAAGAGCGCGAGAAGATATTTGAGTTTTATTTCAGCAAAGTAAAATACGACAAATCCTCGATCGATATAAAGAAGATAGCCCGCAAATCTGTTTACAAGACCCCTGCGGAGATAGAGAACATAGTGAAGGAATCGGTGCTGATAGCGTCCCGCGAACACAAGGACGCGGTAGAATATAAGCATGTCTCGGAGGCGATAGAGAGGATAGAGATGGGTCTTAAGCACCGCCGGCATATGACCGCGCGCGAGAAAGAGATGGTAGCCTACCACGAGAGCGGACACCTCATGGTGCTTTATCTTCTCCATCCGACGGATGATGTCTTCAAGGCTTCGATAATCGGACGGCGCGATGCCCTCGGGGTAGTCCACCACCATCCGCGAGAAGAGATATTCACCAAATCCAGGGAAGCGCTTCTAGCCGACATAAAAGTTTCGTTGGCGGGCTACGTAGCTGAGAAGATAAGGTTCGGCACGTCGTCGAGCGGTGTCGCGATGGATTTTAAGATGGCGATGGCTACGGCCCACACTATGGTATGGGCCCTGGGTATGAACGACGCCGGTCTTATAGGGGATTATACGACCATACCGGAATCTCAGCTTTCCGAGCAGGTAAAAGAGACGCTTAACAACGAGACGCAGAAGATATTCAAACAGTGTCTTAAAGATGTAGAGGATCTGCTTGCCAAAGAGAAGGAACTGCTCCAAAGGTTCGTGAAAGAACTGATGGAAAAGGAAGAGCTGGATTACGACGAGATAGATTCTATATTCAGGGAATACGGCAAGTTCGGCGTTAAAACTACATGATAGAACGATATTGTCTTACAGGAAGATTCGTTAAAATAGTAGCGGTATTTATCTCCTCCGCGGTCTTGGTTTTCAATACGGCGGGATGCGGCAAACCCACTTACCCTAAGGAGAAATTCAAGGAATCGATAATCAGGCTTTGTAAAAGTGAGTATAAGCTTGATGTCAAGGTGGCGACAAAGGGTAAGACGGTGGTCATCTATCTGCCCCTTCCCAACCTGATAGATTTTACTTTTGCTATCACAAAGTCTGCCAGCGAAAAGATAAATAACGTTATATTGAGTGTTACCAGGGTAGCGATCTCTACAGACGCCGACTATGATTTTTATGTCATAATCGCGCATGACGTGCGGATCCCCGAGATACAAATCATCATCATCAAGTCGGTTGATGACGTTAAGAGATTTCTTTTGGGCAGCATATCCCGAGACGATTATTCAAAGAGGATGCTCATAGATATGCGCCTCAACCCTCAGGCCCAGAAAGAGCGGTCGGTCCGGGAGGTGTTCGAGAAGATGGGGCTTGATCCGAAGTGGCAGGATCAGGTTATGAACGATTTCTTCAGGAGCGAGCCGACGGCGTTATCTGATATAGGTTATTGGAACGGACGTTTTTACGTCAAGGATATAGCGCTTGGAGAGTTTATAGCGGACCAGATCGCCAGCCGCATACGGATGGTATTCAGGGACGATGCCAAGATAGCCGAAAAGATGTCGCTTAAGCTTGCCAAGGGCTCGTATCTTTCCAAAGGCGATAAAAGATATTTTAAAATAGAGGCAATGGTGCAGGCGAAGATCCTTCCGGAAACCTCGAGCTCGATTATTTCCGAAGATTTGATGGGGATACTTTTCAAAACGGCCTCAGATGTCATATGGAAGTATAAGTTCGACGATTTTGATTATCTGGAAATATATGACCAGACCAGCTCTAAAAGCGTAAAATTCTCCAAAGAAGACCTTGAGGCCGTAAAGAAAAAAGAGAAGAAGATAGAGGATTTGATAAAGTAGCGCAAAAACACCGAGGAGAAAATGTTACCAGAAAAACCAAAGATGATCCCTACCAGAGATGGATTCGGCGAAGGGGTCGTGGAATTAGGAAAAGAGAATAAAGAAGTGGTTGTATTATCCGCCGATCTTACCGATTCGACCCGCGCCTCATGGTTCAAAAAGGCATTCCCGGGCAGATTCTTCGGCCTTGGCGTGGCGGAACAGGATATGATAGGAGTAGCAACCGGATTTGCCCTTATGGGTAAGGTGCCTTTCGCATGTACGTTCGGTGTATTTGCTTCGGGAAGGGCATGGGACCAGATAAGAGTTTCAGTGGCATATATGAAGTCCAACGTTAAGATAGTCGGTACCCACGGCGGCATCTCGGTCGGGCCTGACGGAGCGACCCACCAGGCTATAGAGGAGATATCGCTTATGCGTATATTGCCCAATATGACAATGATAGTACCTTGCGACGCGATAGAGGCGAAAAAGGCTACGATTGCCGCGGGGAAGATGCAGGGACCTGTGTATCTAAGATTCGGAAGAAGTGGAGTGCCTGTTATAACCCGCCCCGAAGACCGGTTTGAGATAGGCAAGGCTAATACAATGATCGAGGGTAAGGATGTGACAATATTCGCCTGCGGTCAGATGGTTTACGAGGGCATGTTGGCCTGTGATATTTTGAAGAAAGAAGGGATTAGCGCGCGCCTTGTGAACATGCACACCGCTAAACCTGTAGATACCGGGGCCATCCTTAGCGCTGCACGCGATACAGGCGCCATAGTTACCGCCGAAGAACACACCACCATGGGAGGCTTCGGTAGCGCCGTTTCCGAGGTGGTTGTGCAAAATTGCCCGGTGCCGCTTAAGATGGTAGGCGTCCAGAACCGGTTCGGCGCCTCAGGCGAACCCGACGAACTTTTCAAGCTGTTTAAACTCACGGCGGATGATATTGCAACCGCCGCCAAGTCCGCTATTACTATGAAAAGAAAGTAAAATTTTTTGCAGTCAAACATGCCCCTCTCGGGGTGGGTATTTCGCGGGGACGTGAATTTCCCACAGGGAAATTCCCTTCGTAAATCAAAATTTTTCTTTGTAAAAATTTCGATTTAACCCAAAATTTGACATGGCAAATTCTGGGTTTCCAGGGAGATATGGTACTCAAATTTTGCTATGTCAAAATTTGAGTTTAAGACCCCCCTCCATATCCACCCCTCGGGGGCCCACAACAGAATGCAAAAAATTTCCATGGGAGTGAGTAAATTTTTCGCCACCAGTCGGTTGCGGAACCTTTGGGTGCTCCCTGGAGCGACTGTTACAAAATTTTGATACCTTATGGCGATTCAAACCGGACAATGAAACTACCCTTCAATTTAACGTGTTTAGGTTCATTGGACGATCAAAATTTTGTCACAGTAAATTTCCATGCCTAATGGAAATTTACGGCAAGCGGAAGGGAGCACCCAAAGGTAAGCGCCATCTGGCGAAAGCGAAAAATTTGCTGTATGAACTCGATTACTCTTTCCGCTCCTGCCAAGGTTAATATATTCCTAAAGATCCTCAATAAGCGCAAAGACGGCTATCACGGCCTGTATACCTTATTTGAGCGTATCAATCTTACCGATGAGATAAGGATAACCAGGATCCCATCCGGGATAGAAATAAAGTCCGATAAGTTCATAACCAAGGACCCTAGTGCCAATCTTGCCTATAAAGCTGCCGAGTCGATACTGAAGGCCGGCCGGGTGAAGGGCGGGGTCCGCATAGATATAAAGAAGCGCATACCGATAGCTGGTGGGCTTGGAGGAGGCAGTTCGGATGCCGCCACCGTTCTTATAGGCATAAACAGACTATACCATCTGGGCATATCCAAACATAGGTTGTTGAGGTTAGGAGCCAGATTAGGGGCTGATGTGGCATTTTTTGTGCTCGAAGCACCATTTGCTATAGGAAGAGGCAAGGGAGATCTTCTGGATATTCTCAATTTAAAGGTTAAATTATGGCATATATTAGTCAATCCCGGATTTGGGGTAGCCACAAAGGGTGTATATGATGCCTATGATAAGCAGGGCTCTTTAGGCTTGACATCAAAAAATAGGGGTGTTAAAATACTTTCTCCACTGAAAAGGATTTCGCGCTTTGAGCATTTTGAGACTATGGTAGACAACGATCTGGAACCGGTAGTTGTTAAGCAAAAAAAGATTATAGGAAGTCTCATTAAACGCTTGGCCGTATCATCAGGGCATAATGCAATATTATCTGGAAGCGGGCCGAGCGTATTTTGTCTCTGTAGGACTAGAAAGGAGGCGATGCTCTCAAAAAGGCGGTTTTTGGCCGGCTTGCCGGGCTATTTTCCGAAAAGATTGAAAGTTTTTGTAGTTGAAACCATGGATTAAGGAAAAATTTCAGGAGCTTGAGACATCATGGAAATAACTGAAGTTAAGGTTTTTTTGAAAGAAGGTCAGGACAAGAAGTTGAAGGCATACGCAACTTTGACGTTCGATAATTGTTTTGTTGTGCGGAACGTCAAGGTTATCGACGGCAATAAAGGTCTCTTTGTAGCCATGCCGTCAAGAAAGATGAAAGATCCGTGCCCGAAATGCAATTTCAGGAATGTGGTCAGATCCAGATACTGCAATCAGTGCGGCGCGTCATTGCCGCATACTGAATCAAAGCCTATGGTTGCAGCCGACGATCCGGCCAGGCAGTCCGAGCACAAAGATATAGCGCATCCCATTACCGCTGAATGCAGGGATTATATTCAAAAGAAGGTTTTAGAGGCATACGATTCCGAGAAGAAGAGAGGCCCGGTAGCTACCGCAAGGGTCGCATCAGAAGTCGAAGCCGATAATGATATAGAGCTTTAGAGTCCATTGGGTAGCTATAGTTGTGGACTATTGACTGTGGACTATAGACTATATTGCCCGGTGGTGCCCTGCCAAGGCAGCCTATAGAGATGAGGCGGGGTCCCGCCTCATACATAAAATTAGCTCGGCGGGATAATGGTTCCTTAAAACAGACTCATATTGCCCGGTGGTGTAATGGTAGCACTCGAGAATTTGGGTCTCGCTGTTCAGGTTCGAATCCTGGCCGGGCAACCACAAAACGTAACTATTGTGGTCTGATTTTGAGGTCAAGGTGAGGGATTCGAAGCCAAATTGCGCCGACCTTATGGAAGGAAAAGGCCTTTGGCCGACAGCAATTTGGCCGGTCTGAAGCGAGCTCTGCGAGCGGAAGACCGAATCCTGGCCGGGCAACCATTCTACTTCGCCCTTCGATAAGAAATCTAAAGGTAGGGCTTCGTAGAAATAATGTTCGGAACTTTTATGCGAAGTAGAATGCTTCTGCGAAGCCATACCATCGGTTTTGCAGGCTGATTGGCGAAGCAGAGCATAGCAAAATGGTCCTTTTCATTATAAAGAAGGCAATGGATTTGGCCACACTAAAACCCGGGCAACTCTTATGAAAGATACCGTAGCGGTAATATTGGCTGCAGGGCGCGGTACCAGGATGAAGTCCAAGACCCCTAAAGTTTTGCACGAGGTTTTGGGTAAACCCATAATCGAATATGTCTTCGAAGCTCTGGACGATGCCGGCATATCGGATATCATCACAGTAGCCGGCTACGGATCGGATCTTCTAAAAGAAAAATTCCCCGGGGCCGATGTCGTTATACAAAAAGAGCTTCTAGGCAGCGGCGATGCCGTGCGTACCGCCAAAAAGGCTCTTTCAAAATATTCCGGCGATATAATTGTCATATGCGGCGATACTCCGCTCGTGAGGGGTGAGAGCATACGGGCCCTGGTCGCTAAGCATAAAAATACATCATCCTCCGCGACGATACTGACCGCACGCGTTAAGGATCCGACCAATTACGGCAGGATAGTGCGTGACGATAACGGCGCTGTGATAAAGATCGTGGAAGAGCTGGAAGCGCCTCTATATGAAAAAGTCATAGACGAGGTCAATGTAGGTACTTATTGTTTCAAGGCCGGTGAGCTTTTCCGGGCGCTGGACGAAGTGAGGTCCGACAACGCAAAGAAAGAATTCTATCTGACGGATGTGATTAATGTCCTGCATAAGGAAGGCAAGACGGTAGAGTCCGTGGAGCTTGCCGATCCTTCCGAGATGACGGGCATTAATACTCGTAAAGACCTAGCCGAGTCGACCCGTATCATGAAGTTGCGTATAATGGATGAACTGATATCGTCGGGCGTTACTGTACAGGACCCGGCCTCTACCACGGTATACCCCGGCGTAAAGATCGGAGAGGATACCGTAATATATCCGAACACTTTCATAGAGTCGGATGTCGAGATAGGCAAGGGCTGCCGCATAGGGCCCTTTGCCAGGATACACCCCAAGGTCAGGATCGGTAATAATGTCGAGATAGGCAATTTCGTGGAATTGAACCGCACCAGGATAGGTGACAATACCAAAGTAAAACACCACGTATATCTAGGAGACGCGACCGTAGGCGCCGGTGTCAATATAGGGGCAGGGGTTATTACTGCAAATTATGACGGCAAGAACAAGAACCCCACGTTGATAGAGGATAAAGCCTTCATAGGGGTTGGGGCTATCCTAATAGCTCCGGTGAAAGTTGGCAAAAGCGCGATAGTAGGCGCGGGTTGTGTAGTGACGAAAAAACATAATGTTCCTAAAGGCGCGACAGTGGTGGGAATACCCGCTCGCGTCATAAAACGTAAAGTTCAAAATTAAAAGTGAAAAGATATAGTTTCAGATGCTCTCTTTATATTTTTCACTTTACACTTTTCACTTAACTTAAGGGGATATCCATGAGAAACCATTTGCTGATTTTTGGCGGTAATGCTAACAAGAAACTGGCCTCTGATATATGCAAATACCTCAAAGTAGATTTAGGGGACGCCTCTGTCGAGACTTTTTCCGACGGAGAGATAAGTGTCAAGATCAACGAAAACGTGAGAGGCCAGGATGTCTTCGTAGTCCAGCCCACATGTTTCCCGACCAATAACTATCTGATGGAACTTCTCATAATGATAGACGCCTTGAGACGCGCTTCCGCTCAGAGAATAACCGCGGTGCTGCCTTATTTCGGTTATGCAAGGCAAGACAGAAAAGACCAGCCCAGAGTCCCCATAACAGCGAAGCTTGTGGCGAATCTTCTTACCACCGCAGGCGCCGACAGAGTGCTTACGATAGATCTGCACGCAGGCCAGATACAGGGGTTTTTTGACATACCGGTGGACCACTTGTACGCCTTTAAGATATTCGTGGAATATTTCAAGTCGCTCAAATTAAAGAACGGACTTGTCGTTGTTTCTCCGGATGTTGGCGGCATAAAGACCGCGCGTGCCTACGCCAAAAGTCTTAAATGCGCCCTGGCCATAGTAGATAAGAGGCGTATCAATGACAAAGAGGCCGAGGCCATGCATATAATGGGCGATGTAAAAGGAAAGAACGCTATCGTGGTAGATGATATGGTGGCTACGGCAGGCAGTCTTACCGAGGCTGTGGCGGCAATAAAAGACAAGGGCGCGGCAGACGTATATGTCGCCGCTACCCATGCCGTATTATGCGGACCCGCAATAGAACGCTTACGCGGTTCGGAAATAAAAGAATTCATAGTGACAGATACTATACCCGTAAGCCATGAGAAGAGATTACCCAATATGAAGATACTTTCAGTCGCATCGCTTTTGGGCGAGGCCATAAAGAGGATACATGAGGAAGAGTCGATCAGCGTGTTATTTAAACTAAGATAGAAGAGGAGCTAATAAAATGGAAAAAGTACTCGTTAAGGCAGAAGTAAGGAAAGAGGTCGGCAAGAGGGCCGCCAAGGATCTTAGGAACAGAGGTCTTATACCGGCCAACGTTTATAAGGGCGGGAAAGAGGCGATGAATCTGCAGCTATCCGCCAGAGAGCTAATAGAGGCTTTGCAGACAAGCGCAGGCGAAAACGTCCTTATCACGCTCAAGATCGCCGGCGGAGAAAAGTCAGTTAAGGACAAGACGGTCCTTATTAAGGAGATCCAGCGCGAGCCGATACAATATTCTATACTTCATGTAGATTTCAACGAGATATCGCTTACGGACCTATTGAAAGTCAATGTTCCTCTTGTGGCTCACGGCGAGCCGGTTGGCGTAAAGGTCGACGGAGGCATACTGGAACACGTCCTAAGAGAGCTGCAGGTTGAGTGTTTGCCGACAGATATACCGGAGAAGATAGAAGTCGATGTATCATCGCTGAAGATAGGCGATTCCGTGCTGGTCAAGAATATCCAGCTTCCCGAAGGAGTGAAGATAACCAACGATCCGGAACTTATCGCTATGATAGTCAAAGCTCCCAAAGTAGAGGTTGCCGCTCCCGAGACCGCTACCGAAGAAGCCGCAGAACCGGAGCTTATCAGGAAGAAGAAAGAGGAAGAAGCCCCGGAGGAAGAGGCCTCAGCGAAAGAATCCGCCAAACCGGAAGCCGGAGCCAAGAAGGAGTAATGCTTTGCATTTTATAATCGGCTTAGGCAATCCCGGTATCGAGTATAAAGGAACGCGACATAATATAGGCTTTGAAGTGGTCCTTGGCCTGGCCAAAGAAAACAAGATAAAGATCAAAGAGAAGGCCCACTTCTCTCTTATAGGCCGCGGTAAGATTGGCGGAGAGGATGTTACATTGGTCCTCCCTCAGACCTATATGAATCTTTCGGGCAAAGCAGTTAAAGAGATCTATTCGAAAGAAGGCAAAGATATAAAAGAGATTCTGGTAGTATGCGATGATATAAATTTAGAGCTTGGCAAGATAAGGTTACGCCAAAAGGGTTCTTCGGGCGGCCAAAAAGGGCTGGAATCCATAGTCAACGCTCTAAAACATGAAGATTTTCCTCGCCTTAGGGTGGGTATCGCTACGGAATTGCACAGGGGCGATATTTCCCGATATGTACTTTCTCCTTTCAGGAGGAAAGAAAAACGGCATGTTGCTCATGTAATAAAGCTATCTACAGAAGCGATAACCTGCATGTTGGAGGAAGGCATTGAAAAGGCCATGTCTTTGTTTAATAAACAGAAAGTCGGCACTTCGTAGTTTCGCAGGATAAGTTGTAATTGATAAAAACATTATAATATGGTAATATCTCATAATACTAATCCATAGGAAAAGGAGAGAAATACACAATGAACGCGTATGAAGGGTTATTTATACTGAAGCCTGATCTTAAAGAAGATGAAGCCAAGAATGCATGTAAGATAATAAGTGACACTGTTACCAAAAACGGCGGCACCATCTCTAAGGAAGAGGTTTGGGGTAAGCGGCTTTTGGCATATCCAGTTAATAAGTTCAAAGAAGGTTACTATTACAAGCTTAATTTTACCTCGCCTTCTTCTGCCATAGCCAAGAATGAAGCGGTTTACAAGCTCAATGGCGATATATTAAGAGCGATGATAACCAAGAGATAAGATGATAATTAGCGTAAAGTGCAAAGAGAAAAGTGTAAAGATGTTGTGCTATTCGGACCCGAATATTCTAGGTCATTTTAGTGGCACCTTAACTTTACACTTTACACTTTACACTAACTAACCTATTGAGAGGTGATACGATGGCTACCCTGAACAAAGTGATGTTGATCGGCAATCTGACGAGGGATCCGGAACTCAGGTACATTCCGAGCGGGTCGGCGGTCGTTACCTTTACTGTCGCCGTAAACAGGGTTTACAAGACGCAGACCGGCGAAAAAAAAGAACAGACATCTTTTATCCGGGTAGTGGTGTGGGGTCGCAGGGCCGAAGTATGCGGGGAATACCTTACCAAAGGTAGCCCGGTATTTGTGGAAGGCAGGCTTCAATCGCGCGATTGGGAGACGCAGGACGGGCAAAAGAGAAATACCGTCGAGGTCATAGCCGATAATATCCAATTCTTAAGGGGAGGGGAGAAGCAGGCTTCTTCCAGCCAATCCAAAAAGGCCCCCGCGGCAAATCTTCCGGAAGACATAGAGACTATAGATTTGAATAATGAATCGGAACTTTCATCGGCTGCCGGGAACGGCGCCGCTGCTTCAGCTGCAGGGCCGAGCGAAGAAGTTCCGTTTTGACCGACGTCGTGTGGATGCTAAAACAGATACAATAATATGAGGAGATGATAATAGTATGCCTAGAATGAGAGATGACAAGAAACCGCGGCGTAGAGAGCCCGGGAAGCGTAAAATTTTCAAGAAAAAACCATGCAGGTTCTGTATAGACAAGGTTGAAAGTATCGATTATCTCGATTATCAGAGATTCCAGAAGTTTATCACAGAGCGCGGCAAGATGATACCTTCGAGAATAACCGGAAATTGCGCTAAGCATCAGAGGCAGATCGCGCGCGCTATAAGAAAGGCGCGGGTTATGGCTCTTTTACCATTTGTTACGGAGTAAAAACATGAAAGTCATATTACTACAGAATGTCGATCGTTTAGGTAAGATAGGGGATGTGGTGAACGTAAAAGAGGGTTTTGCTAGGAATTTCCTCATACCCCAGAAGAAGGCTTCCGTGGCCACCGAAGGTAACGTGAAGCTTTTGGAGGCGCTTAAAAAGAAGAAGGCCGTGGAAGAAAAGAAGATCCTCGACGCCGCCAAGTCGTTGGCTGAAAAGATCGCCGGGATGTCTCTTACAATGCCTGCGCAAGCCGGCGAAGAGGAAAAACTTTTCGGTTCCATCTCCGCTGATATGATAGCTAAATCCCTGGCAGATGAGGGCGTGAAGATCGATAAGAAGGATATAGTTATTGATGAGCCTATAAAGAAATTAGGCGTTTTCCAGGTAACGGTAAAGCTGCATCCCGAAGTAAAGGCAAGCCTAAAAGTCTGGGTTGTTAAACAAGAGTCAGAAGAGAAGTTGTCGTAAAGAAAGCGTAAAGTTTAAAGTTAAAAGTGTAAAGTTAAGGTGTAGCTAAAGTGACCTAGGATATTCAGGTCCGAAGGACACAGCCACTTTACGTTTTACACTTTTCACTTTTAACCAACCTCCTACCGAGAGTCGAAATGGCTGGAAGTAATACTGTAGAAAAGATCCCGCCTCAGAGCATAGACGCGGAAATGGCGGTCTTGGGGTGCATGCTCCTAGACAGAGAAGCCATATCATTAGCGATAGAGATGCTCGATGAATCCTGTTTTTACAAAGATTCCCACAAGAAGATATTCCGTTCCGTAGTAAAACTATTTGACGAGTCTAAAGAGGTCGATATCGTTACCATCATGGAAAGCCTAAAGACCTCGGACTCTCTCGATTCCATAGGCGGGCCGCAATACCTGACAAGTCTTGCGTCAAGTGTTCCCACGACAGCCAACTTTACCCATTATGCCGATATAGTAAGAGATAAAGCGGTCCTTCGTAAGCTAATAGACGCATCGACTACCATAGTTTCCGCTTGCTATGACACCTCTAAAGACGTGAAGCAGGTGTTGGATAAGGCCGAGCAATCGATATTCGAGGTGAGATCTGCGAAGGTCGAGTCCAGGTTCTCGGTTCTCAAGGATGTCATAAAAGACTCCATAGAGAAGATAGACAGCCTTTACCAGCGCAAAGAAAACATAACAGGCCTCGCTACCGGTTTTCGCGAACTGGATATAAAAACGGCGGGTCTTCAGGCGTCAGACCTTATAGTCATAGCCGGACGTCCTTCAATGGGAAAGAGTGCTTTTGCGTCATGCATTATAGAGCATGTCGCGGTTGTAGAAAAACAACCGGTAGCTTTTTTCAGTCTGGAAATGTCAAAAGAGCAGCTCGTCCAGCGTCTTTTGTGCTCTCATGCGCGAGTTGACGCCCATAAAGTCAGGACCGGCTTCTTATCGCAATCCGATTGGCCGCGTCTTGTAAGCGCTGCGGGTAAGCTATCCGAAGCGCCTGTTTATATAGACGATTCAGCCGGTATCTCTGTCCTGGAACTTCGCGCTAAGGCGCGCCGGCTTAAGGCGAAATTCGATATAAAGATGATAGTGTTGGATTATCTCCAACTCATGGCCGGGTCAAGCGATGCCGACAACAGACAGCAGGAGATATCCGAGATATCGCGTTCGCTTAAGGCTATCGCAAGAGAGCTTAACGTGCCGCTTATAGCCATAAGCCAGCTATCCAGGGCGGTCGAGCAGAGGGCTGATCATAGGCCGCAGCTTTCAGACCTGCGTGAGTCGGGAGCTATAGAACAGGACGCAGATCTGGTAATGCTCCTTCTCAGAGAAGAGATGTATAACCAGACCGAGGAAAACAAAGGCATAGCCGAAATCATAGTCGCAAAACAGCGTAATGGTCCGATAGGCAGTTTAAAACTCGCCTTTTTGGGTGAATATATGAGATTTGAGAACCTTACCGCCCGGCAAGAAGATTTTGTAGAAGCCGAAGCTGATATGGAAAGGGTGTGATGAGGGTAACAAGATTAATTCTGGTTGCAGCCGTAATCTTTTTCACAGCGTCTGTCTCTGCAGTTTTTGTCCACGCCCAACCTTCCGCAGACCAGGAAAGATATGTTTCATCGGTAAAGGTGCAGAATAACAAATCCATAAGCGCTGAAACCATAACCTCTAAGATACGGACAAGGGTGGGGGACAAGTTCAATCAGGATGTCCTGAATGAAGACTTAAAACGCCTCTACTCTACCGATTTCTTTACCGATGTATCGGTTGATGTCAGGGAGGAACCGGGCGGGATGGCGGTGGCTTTTATAGTCGAAGAAAAGCCCATAATAGAATCCATAACATTTGAAGGAAATGTAGCTTTCAGGGCGGCAAAGCTCTCATCGCTTATGAAATCTAAACAGGACGAGATGCTTAATCCCGCAATGCTTGCCCAGGATACGGCCGATCTGAAGGATTTTTACGTCAAGAAAGGCTACCCTCTTGTAGATATCAGGTATGAGTTAGATCTTAATCGGGATACGAATAAGGTCAGGGTTCTTGTTATCATGGATGAAAAGACGAAAGTGAAGGTCTCCAAGATAGATATAGTTGGTAATAAGGCCATTAAGACCGATGCTATTAAAAAAGTGCTTGCTACGAAGCCTGCGTCATTTTGGTTCTTCCAGCCGGGAGTATTTAAGGATGATGTATTACAGGAAGATCTCGAGAGGGTGAAATCTTTGTATGAAGACATAGGGTATCTGGATGCCGAAGTGACGCCGAAAATTGACTACTCGCCTGACGGTAAACTGCTTAACATAGAGCTGGATATAAATGAAGGCAGGCAATATCTGGTCGGCACCGTGACTGTGACCGGTAACCTCGTGCTTCCGGAAAAAGACGTGGAGAAGAAGATAACCCTTAAATCAGGAAAGCCGTTTTCAATGAAGGCTCTTAGGGATGACGTGTATGGCCTGAGGCAGTATTACTATTTTTACGGATATATGAACGCTTCGATAGATGTTGAGAGGACGGTGAATCCGGACACAGGCAATATAGATGTCATATATACCATAGAAGCGCAGGAAGTGGTTTATATCGGAAAGATAGATATACGCGGCAACCTGAGGACAAAGGACGTAGTAATACGAAGAGAGTTAAGGGTTTATCCCGGCGAGCGATTTAACGGGGACAAGATCAAGAGATCCAAGGAGCGTATATATAATCTCGGGTTCTTCGAGAATGTCAGCTTTGACACGGAAACGACGGAAGACCCGGCGGTATCCAACCTGATAGTGACTGTGAAAGAATCGAAGACCGGTGAATTCTCGTTTGGCGGCGGCTACAGTTCCATAGATCAGCTTATAGGCTTTGTTGAGGTACAGCAGAGGAACTTCGATATCATGAATTGGCCGACCTTCATGGGCGGCGGGCAAAATCTGACCCTGAAGGCGGAGTTAGGTATGGTAAGGTCCAATTATAACGTAAGCTGGACGGACCCTTGGATATTCGGATTTCCATATTTATTCGGGTTTGATTTTTACCGCGCAGCTCATTCAAGAAGCGGGGATGTCGGTTGGGCATACGATGAGACCCGGACAGGAGGCGATCTTCGTTTCGGTAAGGAGATAACAGAAACGCTCAGAGTGGACGCGACATACCGTTTGGAAGAGGTTAAGATCGAGAATATAGATGACAACGCATCTACCGCATTGCTCGATGAAGCCGGGTCGAATTATATATCATCGCTTGGCGGGCTTTTGACTTACGATACCCGTGATAATGTATATACCCCTTCAAAGGGTGTTATACTGAGCGGTTCCGCTGAAAATGCGGGTGGCTTTTGCATGGGCGACAAGAATTTCTTTAAATGGACTCTCTCGGCTGCATGGTATCATACCTTCATAGAGAAATTTCTCCTGGAACTTAAAGGCAGGGCCGGATGGGTGAGTCCATACGGGAGCTCTGATACCGTCCCGATATATGAGAGATTTTTTGCCGGCGGCCAGAATACGATACGCGGGTACCGCGAGCGCCGTGTCGGCCCCCGGGATCCGGGTAATAACGACCCAGTAGGCGGTGAATCCATACTGGTCGGTAACGCTGAAGTTACGTTCCCTCTTTTTGAGAAAGTGCTTAAAGGCGCTGTCTTCTATGATGTCGGTAACGTATGGGAGAAGGCAGGAGATATGCTGGACGGTAGTAAGTTGAAATCCGGCGTGGGGGTCGGGTTACGCATAAACACCCCGATAGGCCCGGTGAGAGTGGACTACGGTTATCCGCTAGTGTCGAATTACGACGACTCCAAGGACGGGGAGTTCTATTTCAGCATGAGCCGCGGATTTTAACCTTCAAGGCTATTGTCGGCTAGTAGGTTATCCCGATTGTCGTAGACAATCGGGATACGAATCCCAGGGTACGGATAAGCAATGGATGTTGTACCAAAAATGATAAAATAAAAGGAGGAAGCACAATGAAGAAGAGAGTTATTGCAGTAGCTGTGGCGGCATTTTTTGCGGCCGGTATCTTCGCAGGCGTTATGCCGGAGAAGGCTTATGCCAAAGAATATAAGATAGCGTACGTAGACCTCGCGAAGGTCTTCGATGAATATGGCAAGACCAAAGATTCCGAGAAGAACCTCGCCGATAAGGCTAAGGGTAAAGAAGATGCCCGTAAGGCCATGGTCGAGGAGCTTAGAAAACTGAAAGATGAACAGGCGCTTCTTTCCGAAAAGGCCAAAGGCGATAAGCAGAAAGTGATCGACGACAAGATAAAATCCCTCCAGGACTTTGACACGAAAACCCGCGATGAGCTGGTGAAGGAAAGAAACGACATGCTCGGCGGAATATTGAAAGATATAGAGAAGGTCGTCACAGATTTTGCCAAAGAGAGCGGTTACGACCTGATACTTAATTCCCGCATGCTTTTGTACGGCGGAGAGCAGTATGATCTTACGGCTGAAATTCTAAAGAAGCTGAACAAGTAAGGGGTAGTCTTGACAGGGTCAAGGGGCAAGGGCTAAGGGGCAAGTCGAAGTTTTCTTGACCATGGACCCATGATCCTTGACCCTTTCTGTTTCCCCTGTATGAATATAGCTCTTGAGTAAGATGTTTATAGGCAAATGTCGTCATTTATGAAAAAGACAGCCATAGAAATAGCTCAATTTATATCCGGAGAGATTTCCGGAGATTCGAATACGGTGGTTTCCGGAATAAACGGTATAAATGAAGCCGGAGAAAATGACCTCGCTTTTATTTTTAGCGAGCAGTACGCTCCAAGCATAGCCTCTTCAAAAGCGGGATGCGTCGTCATACCTAAGAGCGTTAAATTTGATGGCAAGAAGTGCGTCATAAAAGTCGATGATCCCAAGGCCGCTTTCTCCAAAGTTATGGCGGCGGTATTGCCGGAAAAATTTTCGCATCCAAAAGGTATACACAATACCTCTGTTATTGCCAAAAGCGCCAGACTCGGCTCGGGTGTAGCTATCGGACCTTATGTTGTAGTAGAAGAAGGCGCTGTGATAGGCGACGGATCTGTAATATATCCATTCTGCTATGTCGGCGCCAGGACGAAGATCGGAAAGAACTGTGTGTTTTATCCCAATGTTACCTTGCGCGAAGATATCACTATAGGCGATCGGGTCACGATACATGCATGTTCTGTGATAGGAAGCGACGGCTTCGGATACGATACCCAGAAAGACGGCACTCACGCCAAGATACCTCAGATAGGGACCGTAGTGATAGAAGATGATGTTGAGATAGGTTCATGTGTCACTATAGACAGGGCCCGGCTGGACAAGACACTGATAAGTAAGGGTTGCAAAATAGATAATCTGGTCCAGATAGCCCATAATGTAAAACTTGGGCCGAATTGCATCATGGCCGGCCAATCAGGCGTATCCGGCAGTTCTACACTCGGCCGGAACGTTATACTGAGCGGCCAAGTCGGGGTCTCCGATCACGTGAGCTTGGGAGATTTTTGCATTGCGGGAGCCAAGACGGGGATCTCAAAATCATATCCTGCGGGTACCACTCTCTTCGGATATCCGGCCAAACCTATCGAAAAGGCCAAAGAACGCCTCGGGCTTTTAGCGCTTCTCCCCAAGCTTTTCGCCCGGGTAGCCATTCTTGAGAAGAAGATAAGAGAGCTGGAGAGCAAGTGACAAGACAAAAGACCATAAAGAATTCGGTTTTTGTCGAAGGCGCCGGACTCCAGACCGGCGTAAAAACTAAAGTAGTTTTTAAGCCGGCCGCACCCGAGTCGGGGATAATATTTATCAGAACAGACCTTCCTAAGAATCCCGCTGTCAAGCTTCAGGATTTCGTCTTTGGCTCCGGCTCCCTTAACGAGCGCAGAACCACTATAGGGA
>JAGOLR010000021.1 GCA_017993955.1 Candidatus Omnitrophota bacterium | reverse complement strand
CTTGGCCCGTTAGTAACCGATATTGCGCCCGGCTATGACCATATAACCGCCGCCATTGGAGGGGCTGTTGCGGCCGCTAAAGGCGCTGATTTTCTGTGTTACGTTACCCCTGCGGAACACCTAAGGCTTCCGACTTTGGACGATGTAAAAGATGGGGTAATAGCCTCCAAAATAGCTGCCCATGCCGCCGATATAGCAAAAGGTGTCCCCAAAGCCAATAAAAGGGATATAGATATATCCAGAGCGCGGAAAGCTCGGGACTGGGAGTCCCAGTTCGCAATGGCCTTGGATTCCGAAAAACCTAGACGCTACAGAAAAGCGTCCAGGCCGGAAAAAAAAGATGTATGCACAATGTGCGGAGATTACTGCTCGATAAAGATATCTTCGTCATGCATTAAAAGGTAAATATGAGTATATTGATAGTAGGTTCTGTAGCGCTTGATTCGGTAGAGACGCCTTTCGGTAAGCGCGAAGAGGTGCTTGGAGGGTCCGCAACATTTTCCTCGATATCCGCTTCATTTTTCGACAAGGTCGATATTGTTGCCGTAGTGGGGAAAGATTTCCCGGCAACATACCTTAATCTCTTCAAAAACCGTAAGATCGGTACGGAAGGTCTTACGATAGCAGAAGGTAAGACTTTCAGGTGGAACGGCAAATACAGCTTCGATCTTAATTCGGCGCAAACCCTAGCTACACATTTGAATGTTTTCAGCGATTTTAAGCCGAAGATACCCGCCTCGCTCAGGGATTCGAAGTTCATATTTCTTGCTAATATAGATCCCGCTTTACAGCTGAATGTTCTTGATCAGGTCAAGAAACCCGTACTTGTGGCATGCGACTCCATGAACTTCTGGATCGAACATAAGAAAAAAGATCTTGAAAAACTCCTGCCGCGCATTGATATACTTTTATTCAACGACGCGGAAGCCCGGCAATTCACCGGTGAATCGAACCTTTTTAAAGCGGCCCAGCTTATAGTTTCATGCGGCCCAAAGGCGGTAGTCATTAAAAGGGGAGAGCACGGCGTTCTATATTTTTCCGGCAAATCGCATTTCATAGCCCCTGCGTACCTTTTGGATTCCATATACGACCCTACCGGAGCCGGAGATACTTTTGCCGGTGGAATGATGGGTTATTTGAGCAGATCAAAAAAAATTGACGAAAGGGCAATACGCCGGAGTATAATATACGGCAGCATACTCGCCTCTTTCGCGGTAGAGGACTTTAGCGTCAACAGGCTCCTGGAGATATCCATGGAAGATGTCGAGAAGCGTTATAAAAAATTCAAGAAGATAACCGAATTCTAAGCATATGAACGCGAGCGTAGTTCAATGGCAGAATACCAGCTTCCCAAGCTGGCTACGGGGGTTCGATTCCCCTCGCTCGCTCCATTCTAATTCGCGCATCGATAAGAAAACAGAGGCAGGGCTTCGCTGGAATAAAGGCTTATGAAATTATTTTACGTAATAATCCTGGCTTTATCGCTAACTGGCTGCGCCACTTCCCGTTACCACCAGCCATACCGCACTCCTGAAACTTATACGCCTACGCCTGCGGTATCTGATAAAACTCATGTCGATTTGATACCGTCAACCGATTTTACCTGGCCTTTAAAGGGGAATATAGTTTCCTCATTTCAGGAAGCGGCCGGCGACTTCCGTAATAAAGGAATCGATATAAAAGGGGTCGACGGAGAGTATGTCAAGGCATCCGAATCCGGGAAAGTCGTATACAGCGATACCAAGATGCGGGGATTCGGAATGACTATAATAATAGATCATGGCGCAGATACGCAGACCGTATACGCATATAATTCAGAACTATTGGTTAAGACCGGGGACCGGGTCAAAAAAGGTGATCCGATCGCAAAGGTAGGCAGTACCGGAAGAGCCAAGACGCCGACTCTCCATTTCGAGATCCGTAAAAACGGCGAACCGGTTGATCCTTTAAAATATTTGAGGTAAGAGATGTTCACCGAGCCTGCTATAGGAGAAAATTTTTTCGGTAGGAAAGATGTCCTGGAACTCCTTAACAAGCGCGTCCTTGCGCTCAAAGACGGTTACAGGCAAAACATAGCATTAACCGGCCAAAGCCTTTCCGGCAAGTCTTCTATAATCCTGCACTTCCTTAATCTTATTGGCGAAGAGGGTTTTCTTCCGATATATGTGGAAGTGACAAAGGAACCGTTCGTATCTTTTGCTCAAAAATATATAGCCACGATGCTCTACAACGCATTGAGATCGCGCGGTATCGCGGTAAAGATGAACGTCTCGTTCGAAGAGCTACTCGTTCACGCGCGGGAATCGCTTCCCAGGACTTATAGCGCAATAAAGCAGGTTATTACCTCTATAGATTGCGAGAAATACGAGGAAGCGTACTCTGGCATCTTGGGTCTCACGTCCATATTAAAGGGCGAGACCGGGATATCTTGCATCGTTATACTTGATGAATTCGATAATCTCGAACATCTTGGAGTAAAAAATCCGTTTCTCTCTTTCGGCAGGGTAATAATGGTGCAAAAAGACACTATGTACATAGTTACTAGTTCGCGAAATCGAGCTATAAAGAAGATACTTTCCGAGAAATTGTCGCTTCTTTTCGGCAATTTCGAGATCATAAAAGTGGGGAGCTTTGACCTCCAGACATCGTTGGCCTTCATAGAATCCAAAACATCCGGCTTTGACGTCGACAACTCGGTAAAACGTTTTCTTATCGCATTTACCGGAGGCAATCCATTTTATCTGGACAACTTGATTACTTATGCGAAAGACGAAAGCCTGAATAATCTTACAAGTTTCATAGGAGAGGATTCTATCGCTAGATCCGTCTTAAGGTCTGTGTATAAGTCAAATGGGCCTATACACCAATATATGCTGAACTACCTTCTGAATTTGCTGGATACCGATATGCGGGAAGACTGCTTTAATGTGCTCGTTTCGATCGCCCGTTCGGAAAACACTCAAAACCGCATATCCAGATTTATTAAGAAAAGGCAGGCCGAGACATCAAAGCTCCTTTCAAGGCTGCTTGAGCTTGGACTTGTATCAAAGAACGGGGTATATTATTCCATCGACGACGAACTGCTCGGGTTCTGGCTCGCGCGGGTTTACAGCCGCAAGAAAGAGATACTGGTAGACGGGCCCATCGATAAGGAAACGTTGTTCATGGAAGATATAACCGGATTCATATCCGAGTTTTCCGGGGAATCAGAGAGGGATCTGGGCGCCAGGATAACCGAACTCTTTAACCAGTTCTCAAACGACCTTGTCCAGATAGATTCCAAAAATATAAGGCTGCCGCATTTTACGAAGGTTGAGTGCAGGCCGGGCGAGGATTCAAAGCCGATAATAGTCGCTTCCTTCAACAGAAATATATGGGCCTCTCAGGTATACGATAAAGATGTGAACGAAAACGACATAGTCGATTACATACGGAACCTTAAATCCCTTGACCACAAGATAGCGCATAAGATAATAATCCCGTTAAAAGGAATGGACGAAAATGCCAAGTTACTAGCCAAAGAGCTCAAGATCTCCATATGGAACCGGGATACCATAAACATGCTGCTTGGAATTTATGGCAAGATGAGGATAGTTGCCATATGAGAATACTGGTATTGTCAGATACCCACATACCCAGGACATCAAACGACCTTCCTAGGAAGATATACGAAGCGATAAATGGAGCCGACATGATATTTCATGCCGGCGATTTTGTGGAAAAAGGCCTTTACGAAAGACTTTCGGCCCTCAAAACAATCGTGGCAGTCCATGGGAACATGGATTCGCCCGCCCTGCAGCAACAACTTAAGGCAAAAGAGGTCATAACGGTCGAAGGCGTAAAGATAGGCTTGATACACGGATTCGGCCCCGCCAGGGACCTTATAGATACGGTTCGCAAAGAGTTTAAAGACGTCGACGCGATAGTCTTCGGCCACTCGCATTCCGCCACAAATATAGTGAAAGACGGGGTTTTATTTTTTAATCCCGGCACTGCCACGGATAAGGTATTCGCCACCACCAACACTTACGGCATACTGGAAGTCGACGGCAAAAATATAAAAGGGAGCATAATCCAACTTGAATAACCAGGGGAAAAATATGACTGACTCTATACCGGTTCTTAAAGTGGAAGGCAAGACTTTACCCGAGGTATGGGAAAAGGCCGTTTTGGCGACTTGGAACGAAGGCCTAGACATAAAAACAGAGTATGACAAGCCTCAGGACGCCCCCAGCAAGGATTGCACAATGGTAATGGTGGTAAATAGCCCAATGTCTGAGCCGCGCATACACCGCGCCTTTCCAGGCGGACTTGAGGATCTGGAAATATACAGGCAGGAAGTAGTCATGGGTATACACGACCACTGGATAAATCCGGAGGAAGGAAAATGGACTTATACCTATCATCAAAGAATGGCCAATTATCCTAACGAGGGCCGCCATTTTGATCAGATAGCTTATATCATCGATAAACTGTCCAAGACTCCGTACACAAGGCGAGCGCAGGCTATAACCTGGGACCCGGGCACCGATCCGGTAACCGATGACCCGCCCTGCCTGCAGCGCATATGGTGCAGGCTGGTAAAGCTTTCTGAAAAAGATTACGCTCTTAACATGAACACCCATTGGCGCTCCAGGGATGCCTATAAAGCCAGTTTTATGAATATATTCGCGCTAACCGATCTCCAGCGCGCAATCGCAGAAGAAATATCCAAGAATCTCGACAAGGAGGTCGTGGTGGGCAGGTACGTCGATATAAGCGATAGCTTCCATATCTACGGAAGCTATCATGACGAGTTTAAGAATTTTCTCAAAACGGTTACCGGCAGATCTTTTGCCGAGAAGACATGGTCTACACAATTTGCTCAAGGTTTCTTCGAAGACGCTAAGGCAAAACTGGAAGCAGAGAAGCAAGTTAAGCGATAATGAGAGGACAGTGATAGCTATGGATAAAATATGGGCTCCTTGGAGAAGTAAGTATATATATATGCGAAAGCATAAAGGCTGCATATTTTGCGATAAAATGGTTCCGGCTAAAGATGACGCAAAAAATTATATACTGGCCAGGTCGGATCATTCCTTCTCCATGCTAAACCTGTATCCTTACAACAACGGACACGTTATGGTGGCCCCTTACAGGCACGTGTCAACGTTGGAAAAGCTCTCTGATAAAGAGGTCCTTGACCTATTTAAACTTGTGAACAGGACCAAGACATCCATAGATAAAAAACTTAAGCCGGACGGATACAATATAGGCGCCAATATAGGCAGGGTAGCCGGAGCCGGGTTTGCCGGACATGTGCATATACATATAGTACCGCGATGGAGCGGGGACGTTAATTTTATGCCCATCCTGGCAGATACTAAAGTCGTATCAGAATCTCTGGAAGCCATGTATAAGCTATTGAAGACCTCGAATGCTTAAACGCCGTGATTTTGAAAAAAGAGAATCGCAGCTCGCCTCATACGCTCAAAAGAGCCGGGAATCAAAAGGGCGTGTACATAAAGAGCCGGAACATCCATACAGGTCCTCCTACCAACGCGACAGGGACAGGATAATATATTCTACTGCATTCCGAAGACTGGAATACAAAACTCAGGTATTTGTAAATCACGAAGGCGATTATTATCGCACTCGCCTTACCCACACTCTGGAAGTAGCCCAGATAGCCAAGTCTATAGCCAGGGCCCTGAGACTTAACGAAGACCTTGTGGAGGCCATAAGCCTGGCTCATGATCTGGGGCACACTCCTTTCGGACACTCAGGCGAATACGCCTTACACGATATAATGTCAGAACACGGCGGCTTCGACCATAATATACACGGCTTGCGCGTAGTTGACTATCTGGAAGAACGCTACCCCAAATTCCCCGGCCTCAATCTTACATACGAAGTCAGGGAGGGCATAGTAAAACACTCAAGCCCTTTCGATAACCCGAAACCTGTGGAATATTTTACGCCGACCAAGTCACCGCTTCTAGAGATACAGGTCGTAGATATAGCGGACGAGATCGCATACGATAACCACGATCTCGATGATGGCATAACGAGCGGACTCATAAAAGAAGAGGACCTGGATCGTATACCTATCTGGTACGAAAAGAAGCGGTGCGTATGTAAGCACCACCCCGACATAAAAGAAGAAGTTAGAAAATACCAGATAATAAGTTCTATTATAAATGAACAGGTCACCGACGTTATTAAGCGGAGCGAAGCGAATATAAGGAAGTGCCGAGTAAAGAGCCCCGCAGACGCCGAGAAGATGCCGGACAGGGTCGTCGCTTCGTCAAAAGGCATGTCAGAGATGCGCTCCGTAATGCGCGAATTCCTTAAAAAGAATTTATACCAACATTACAGGGTAGTAAGAATGTCCAATAAGGCATCCCGGTTCATATCCAGCCTGTTCAACATATATCTTGAAAGACCCGAACAACTCCCTCCGTCGAAACAGGAGAAACTGAAAAAAGAGGACAAGTACCGCGTGATCTGCGACTACATAGCCGGAATGACCGACCGGTACGCGTTAGATGAATACAAGAAGTTTTTCGAACCTTACGAAAGAGTATAAACCGAAGAAGTTGATTGCGGATTGACAGAGTCGGGCTGAGGTCATATAATTAAAATATGGAAGAGACGAAGGACCATATATACCAGGCAGAGCTCTTCGAAAGGCTTAAGAAAAGCGCCGGACTGAAAACTGGTCAGGAGTCTTTCGGTTGCTATTTAAAACCCACCCTTTGGTGGATAATAGAAAAACCGAATCCCAAGATCCATGAAATGACGAAGATCATCTCTGGAAATTGCGCCTGCCTGAAAAAAGCTAAGGGCAGACACACCGCCAGCTGCCTTAAGAATGTGCATGAATCCATCAAGGCCGCGGCAAAGGAAAAGAAGCTGGTCACCTTTGATTGCCGCGAGGGGCTGCATGGTTTCGTATATCCTATAATACAAGGCGATAAGCATTACGGATATATAGGAGCCTGCTACGCAAAAAAAGAGATCTCGCCTCAGATCCTGGATATATTCTCAAATTTTACAGATACGATCGTAAGGGAGATACAAAAGGAGCTTGAGCTGTCAAAGCTCTATGAGACCATAAGGCCCAGGGCCATAGCGCTATCGACGGTCCACACGGTACACCGCCTTATAAGCTCCACGCTGAACCTCCAGGAACTCCTGCCTCGCGTCGCCAGATTGTCTTTGCAAATAATGCGGGCAAATAGATGCTCCATAAAGCTGGTCGACGCCAAAAAAAAGACTCTGTTGCCCAAAGCGACCATAGATCTTAGAGAAAAAAGGACCCGGCTGAAAAAGGTAAAAGTAGGTAAATATGCTCCCGGAAAAGCCGTAAAGTTCGGCCGGCCTATACGAGGCGAGGATTTTTTAGCGACCCCGCTTATCGACGAAGACGTTATAGGCGTAATAACTTTGTACGATAAAGTAGACGACAAACCTTTCACCGCATTCGATCAGGAGATAATGTCTACGCTGGCGGAGCAAGCCGTAATAGCGATAAAGAACGCCCAGCTTTATAAAGAGCAGGAGCGGCTTACGCTCGGGAGCATAAAATCCCTGGCCGCCGTTCTTGAAAGCCGCGCCCCGGGCACCTACGTTCCAAAGGCCTCTTTTCTTAAAATAGCGATCGCGATAGGTCAGGATATGCGCCTTGATCCGGAAAGCTTGAAGAGCCTGGAATACGCTGCCATACTTCACGACGCCGGCGAAATATTCGTTCCCGACAAAGTCCTGTCAAAACCGGACAAGCTGACCGGCAAAGAATACGAGATGGTCAAAGAGCATCCGGCCGCGGGAGTCACCATAATACGTCATATCAAGGCCTTGAAGAACGTCGTGCCAATAATTTTGTACCATCATGAAAACTATGACGGTTCCGGTTATCCTAAAGGCCTTAAAAAGGACCAGATACCGATGGGCGCGAGGATAATGGCAGTGGTCAGCGCTTTTGAAGCTATGATTGCCAAGAGGCCCTATAGGACGGCCAAGACTTTAGACGAGGCAACCGAAGAGATAGGCCGCAATTCCGGATCACAGTTTGATCCAAAAGTAGTCGAGTCTTTTCTGAAGGTCGTGCGCAGAAAGGAGATCCGGGCGGCGTTAAATAAAGAGGTCCGGATAGATGCGCCTGGTAACGGCGCCGATAATATAACTCAAGGCATAAAACCCGAAAAGACTGAAGGAGTCGGTTAATGAACATCAAAGATGCGTTCAACTCATCCATACACCGCAAGATAATACAATTCTTTCACGAAAACCAGGCATCGATCGATACCCCCAAGGGCGTCGCAACGTGGGTAGGGGAAGATAGATCTAAAGTAAAAGATGCGCTGGAGGATCTCGTCGATTTAAAGGTTCTCGTGCCACATAGGGCGACATCAACCACAGGCTACGGGTATACCAGGGACATGAAGATAATCAAGCAGATAGGTAATTTATTAAAATGACGAAACCGGGTTTTTCAAAAATAACGCTTATAATTTTAGCTTCAATAGCTATTTTAGCAGCTCTGATCTACGCCAATGCAGAAAAAATAGCGATATTTTTCATATCCAAAAACACAGATACAAAGATATCCTATGAAAGCTTAAAAAATAATGGTTTCCGGACGTTCGATTTTATCGGCCTTGCCTTAAACGATAAGAGGACTGGAGCCGGATTTCTGGCGACAACGGCTAACGTAACGCCATACTGGGACGAGATAACCTCCGGCAAGATTACACTCGATTTCAAGCTCAAGGATGTAAGGTTCACTAAATGGGCTCCAGACGAGAAAGATGATTACTCGACCCTGCCGGGATTGATAGCAGTGCCGTTCAGCAGCAAATGGAAGTACCAAGAGATAACAGGCGCTATAACCGTAACGAAAGCCGGGGTCAGATTGAATAACTTAGTTGCTACAAGCGATCTGATCAAATTATCTGTTTCCGGAATTGTCCAAAAAACGGGGGATATGGATGCGGATGTTACCGTTTATTTCTCTAACGCACTATTTTCAAAAATACCGGAAAATTTTACTAAGATGGTTTTCAAAAAAGATGGCGAGGACTGGCAAAGTATTTCCGTCAAGTTAACAGGCAACTACCAGATCCCGTCAATAGAGATCTCCAGTAAAACCTTCCGTCTCAATATAGGCCTGCTTAAAGAGTTTAAATAGGGAATTGCTTTTTCCCGGCCCCTGTGATAAAATACACCTCCATTATGGATAATGAAGGTTATCAAAAAGAACTATTCGAAGAGTTTGACAAAAAGCCTAAAAAAACATTTCCCGGGCTCAAGATACTGCCAAAGGCCGATTTTGAAGGCAAGGTCTTAATAACCATAAGCCTCGAAAAGGCCGTATTTGTATCGATAGGGATCATCCTGGCAATGACCATTGTCTTTGCCCTCGGCGTAGAGAGGGGAAGGATAACAGCTTCTGAACCGGATGCGGACAACGCCAGTACGATCCATCAAGTTCGGGCATCTACGAAAATCGAAACTGCCGCGCTTGTTCAACCCGCGCCTTCTCAGGTCGCGCCAGTTTTAAAGAGTGTCGCGCCGGTACCAAATACTGCATCTAATGCCGCATCTTTGACAGTACAGAAAAACGAACCCGAAGATTATCCGGCTCAACCTTACACCATAATAGCCATGACTTTCAAGGAGCGCGAAACAGCTGTCCAAGCAGTCAACTGGCTTAAGAAGGAAGGGTTCCAGGCATACCAAAAACAAGACGGTCAGTTCTTTCCGGTGTGCGTAGGGCCATATGCAACTAAAAATTCTGCGCAATCAGAATTGGTCAAAGTAAAGCGTTTCTGCAAAGACGCTTATATAAAGATACGACAATAAAATCCAACAGGAGGTAGCAAGATGTCACAACACCCCAGTCTGAGATCATCCGCTAAGGATAAAAAACACAGGTCTGTACTTAAAAGGTACGAACGCATAGGAATCCTCAAAGAGAAAGAGCTTTGGAAGAAGGAAGAGTCAGTATTCGGCCTTCCCAAGGTCAAGATAGTGAAATTTAAGATCAAGAAAGAGAAGGCGGTAGCGGCTGAAGCTACGGCGGAAGGAGCAGCACCGGTCGAAGGCGCGGCTCCGGCTGCGGATAAAGCTGCCAGTCCGGCCAAGGCTGCGGCACCGGCAAAACCGGCAGCGCCTGAGAAAAAGAAGTAGTCATATAGTTAGCGTAAAGTTTAAAACGCAAAACTAAAACTTAAAACTGAAAGTGCGATTTAAGATCGTAAGTTTTCCGCTTTAAATCTTACGCTTTAACTTTACGTTTTACACTTTTCACTTTACACTATCTGCTATTAAAGGATCTCTTAATTGCATGAAGCGAATAAGGCTCCCGCTCGGTGAAAGGTCTTACCATATCGTCATCGGGAACCGCCTTATTTCCAGAGCAGGCCATCTACTGAAGGGTCTGTCCGTTGGAACCGATGCCTTTATAGTCTCCAACCCCCTTGTAGCAAGACTCTATTCGACAAGCCTTAAAAGATCCCTGAAGTCAAGCGGCATATCCTCGTTTTTAGAAATAATCCCTGATTCCGAGAAAGCCAAGTCTATCTCCGTAGCGGAGCGCGTACTGGAAAGAATAGCCTCCCGGGATACATTCAGGAAGGTTTTTATAATCGCTCTGGGCGGAGGAGTCGCGGGCGACCTCGCCGGTTTTCTGGCGAGTGTCTACAAGCGGGGCGTGCCTTACGTCCAGATACCCACAACACTTCTTGCGCAAGTAGATTCATCCATAGGAGGGAAGGTGGCCCTGGATCTGCCTGTAGCCAAGAACATGGTTGGGTCATTTTATCAGCCGCGCATGGTAATATCCGATACCGATGTCCTAAAAACCCTCCCGCGCCGACAACTCACCAACGGCATGGCGGAGATAATAAAGTACGGGATCATCAAAGACCCCGCATTATTTGCATACCTTGAAAAGAACTATCAAAACGTATTATCCGCCGACCCGCAGGTCCTTGAGTATGTAATAGCCCGCTCTGCCGCGATAAAAGCTGCGATCGTTTCGAAAGATGAATACGACACTACCGGACTAAGGGCGATCCTCAATTACGGACACACTATAGGCCATGCCATCGAAGCTACTTCCAGGTACTCCGGCCGCTATAGCCATGGCGAAGCAGTGGGTATAGGCATGATCTGCGCGGCCAGGATATCTAATATTCTAGGGATGCTGGACGAAAAAACCCTTGCCAGGATAACGGCTCTTATCAAACATTGCGGCTTACCCACGTCTTTGAAAGGCGTTTCATTGCCGGCCATCGTGAAGGCTTCGCGCCATGACAAGAAATTTGTTAACAAAAAAAACCGGCTGGTGCTGCCCAAGGCTATAGGAAAAGTTAAACTGGTGGAGGGTATTCCGGAAGGCGTGATAATGGAAGCCCTCAAAACTACCGGAGGTGCCCTGTGACGCATAATCTTAGGCCTTTTGAAAATAAAGACGCATCGGGTGTCAAGAAACTTATACTGGAAATATTGGAGCGCGAATATCCTTTTGACAGAGCGGCTTATTCCGACAGCGATCTCGAAAAGATCCCGGAAGTGTACTGCGGCCGGAAAAACGCATTTTTTGTTATAGAGGATAACGGGAAAATAGTCGGCACCGTAGGCGTCAAGGAGGACTCCAAAGACGACGCTCTCCTGCGAAGGCTCTTTGTCGACCAGAATTACAGGCGGCGCGGTTACGGGTCCGAGCTTGTAAAACGCGCTATAGATTTTTGCAAATCTCAAAAATACAGGAGAATATCCTTCCGATGCACCGACCGGATGTCCGATGCCATGAAATTATGCGTAAAGAACGGTTTTAAAGAATCCGAGAATCTGCCGGTAGGCGGTTTCCACATACATAAACTGGAGCTATGGTTGTAAATGTACGTTCATGAGACCCATATAAGAGTCAGATACCAGGAAACCGACAACATGGGAGTGGTCTATTACGCCAATTACTTCGTCTGGTTCGAGATCGCAAGGAGCGAATATTTCCGGTCAATGGGGATCTCATACAGAGAGATGGAAAACCGAGGGCTTTTCATGATGGTAGTCGGCGCCTCCTGCGCTTATAAGGCGCCGTCCCGATACGATGACGTTGTGAAGATCCAGGCGTGGGTGCCAGAAGTAAAGAATACGAGTATAAAATTCGGATACAAGCTGTTCGTAGGGGATAAGTTGATAGCGACTGGCGAGTCGGCTCACGTTTTTACGGATAAATCCCGAAGACCTGTCCGCATTCCGCAAGAGATCAGGAACATACGCTAGAATTTTATTTAAGACTTAGCGTTATCTCAACGTCATTGTATTTGAGTATAGCGCTATTTTTGTTTATAAGCACTACTGTCGCTCCGCCCACCATATCACCCTCTTGCACAATCTTATTATTTATGATGGCGCGAGGCCCTGTCTCCAAATACATTATGCCATTAAGCGCCAGATCCGGAGGCTCTGCCCTGACCACGGAATTAGGCTCGACTGAATCCTTGTATTTAGAAGATTCATCGCCTACAGTTCTGTATATCGTATCCTGGCGGGCCGCAATAGCAGGGGCGGGCAAAATAGCTGTTTTCTCATCGCGGTTTTGCGTAACAGGCGAAGAAAGAGACTTGCCATACATAAAAAAATACGCGGCTGTAAAAAAAGCGACGATCAACACCGCGGCAGATATCGCTATATAAAGATTGGTCCATCGCTTTTTGCGGCATTCTTTTACAGGCGGACGATCTACTTTAGGCTGTGGTATTTTTTTTAACTCTGAGGTTAATGGCTTGCCATCGGCTATCTTTACCGGAACAGCGCTTCCGGCTTTAGACGGCTCCACCTTCTTAAGGGCTTCCTGAATTATACTCATACGGTAACCAGTCCTTCAAGTTCTTGGACGCTTCGCTCGACCATGGGAAGCTTTACATCGCGCGTCTCCATTACGTATGCAGCCAGGAGCGCTTTGTCGCAAACCATATTTATTATCCTGGGTATGCCCCCTGTGTACTTATAGATAAAGTCGACGGCATCCGGATCGAACCTTACCTGACCGGAGGAGCCGGCCACGGTAAGGCGATGATCTATATAGCCCGCCACCTCATCTTTCTCTAGGGGAGTTATATGAAAACGCACGGCTATCCGCTGACGCAACTGCTTCAGGCTGGGCGATTCCAGCTTCGATTTAAGTTCCGGCTGGCCAACCAGAATTATCTGAAATAATTTTTGTTTATCTGTTTCCAGGTTGGATAGCATCCTTATTTCTTCGAGGATCGAAAGTTTCAGGTTTTGAGCCTCGTCGATGATAAGGATAACGTTATTATTTTTCGAAAGCTCCTCGATCAAAAAATTGTTAAGCTGTTTAAGCATGGCGACTTTGTTGCGCCTGCCGATTATTACCCCGTAATCTTCTAGGATAGCCTCAAAAAGCTGCATCTCCGGCAGGGTAGAATTGAAGATGAACGCGCTTTTGGTGTTAGCATCCAGCTGGTTTAAGAGCGCCCGGCATAAGGTGGTCTTTCCGGCGCCGACCTCGCCGGTGATCTCAAGAAAACCTTTTCTTTCGCGGATACCGTATAGAAGGTGGGAGAAAGCTTCCTTGTGAACCCGGCTCAGATATAAAAAGCTCGGGTCGCTTGTAACATTGAAAGGCTTTTCTTTTAAACCAAAGAATTCTTTGTACATTATAGCTTTCAGGTTTGATCTGTATTAAATTATACCCCCAGCACGTCCCGGTTGCAAATAAAAATTTTACCCTTGCTTTTTGGCGGCGGTGTAAGTATAATTAGCTCATTCCAAAGGAGATAAAAATGTGGAACGGAATAAATAGAAGAAAGTTCCCGCGCGCCAACTATAAATGCCTGATCGTCATTAAAAAGAAGGCTACTCCGAAGACCATATCAACTCAGACTGAAAATATAGGCGCTGGCGGCATATGCGTTATCATAAAAGACGACCTGGGCCTGTTCCAGGGTGTCGACATAGAACTCTTTCTGGATGACGGGAAGGGCCCCATAAAATGCGGCGGCACCATAGTATGGGTCGTAAAGAAGGCAGACGCGAAGCATAAGGGTGTCCATCTGTATGATACGGGAGTGGAATTCGTGGATATAAGGCCCGAGGACAGAGAGAGGGCCTCAGAGGTAGTAGAAAAGATACTCAAGGCTCAGCGCCGGAAATAGATTTGACCGCATTGTTGCGTTATCAAGAGGCGAGGGGTTGACAAAATAATTATCATATGTTATACTTTAGCAGAATTTAAATTTGAAGGGGGGTGAATTATTACATGAAGAACGTGCTGAAAGGTATTATCGTATGTGTAGCTATATTAATGGTTCTCAATATAGCGACGGCGAGTTACGCCCAGGATATGGGCAAAAAGCTCTATAGGGGCGTTGCCAATATCGTTACAGGATGGGTTGAGCTTCCGAAGAACATTTACGACACGAGCGTAGAAGATAATCCTCTCTCTGGCCTTACGATAGGTCTTGCCAAAGGTGTTGGCATGACAATCGTCAGAACCGGCGCGGGCGTTTACGAAACCGTAACATTCCCGTTCCCGATACCGGAAGGATATTGCCCGGTACTCGAGCCAGAATTTGTATTCGATAGCTGCAAACCATGCAATAAGTAATCTATCTAAGAATTCTGGATAGTAAAATAAGGGGATAGAAAGCAATTTTTATCCCCTTATTTTTTATCCGGTTAATATTAAGGGGTACGAGTGACTGAAAGAAGGAAATTTCTACGCTTTACTACGGCAATAAGCGCGTTGTGCGAGATCGTAAGCTCAAAATTCAAAGGGTCCTACAAGGTTAAGAACATCTCTAAGGAAGGCGCCCTTTTAGAAATAGACCAGAGGCTTCGTATAGGCGAGGAGATAAAGCTTTCCATGGAGGTCCCGGGAGATAACGTACCTATATTTGCTGCATGCCAGATAGCCTGGCAAAAAGAATCAGGAATGAAATCCTCCTATCAGACAGGAGTTAAATTCACGAATATGCACAGCTCTGACAAAGGTCGGCTGTTAGAATATATATATCTGGAATGGTTAAAATTAATGGACAAAAAATGAGAGAGCGTGAAATATGACAGAAGAAAATAAGGAAGCGCAGAATCCGGCACCAGCAGAAAACGCTAAACCCGCCGAGACGGCCAAGAGCCCTGAGGCGCCGAAGGCCGCCGAACAGCCGGCCGCACAGGCGGAGGTCAAGAATGATGCCCCGGGGAAAACGGATGTCAAAGACCAGGCAAAAGCCGAAAAAGTGACTCCGACCAATTGTATACAGTGTAACAAATCAATCAAAAAGATACGCTGGTACTACAGGGACGGAAAACACTATTGCACAAAACGCTGTTGGATGACCGCGAAGAAGAGTAAAGAAGCCAAGTCCGCGGAAGGGCAGACCGCAGAATCCAAATAGGCCGTTCTTCCGAGAATAGCGATGGCGAAGAGATCATACCCTCCCCAGGAAGCCCTATACCCGGCGCCGGTGGTCTTGGTTAGCTGCGGAGACATCCGGTCGGGGCAGACCAACATCATAACAATAGCATGGTGCGGCATAGTGTGTTCAAACCCGCCCCAAATAAGCGTATCTATACGCCCATCTCGTTTATCGCATAAGATAATATCTGAAAAGCGCGAATTCGCCGTAAATATCCCCAAAAAACATATGCTTAAATCCGTCGATCTTTGCGGCATGAAGTCCGGAAAGGATACCGATAAATTTGCCGCTTCAGGTTTTACGCCCGTAAGCGCTTCCAAAATATCAGCTCCTATAATAAAAGAATGCCCTGTAAACATCGAATGCCTGTCCAGACGGGTTATCTCCTTGGGAACCCACGATATCTTCATAGGAGAAGTCGTGGCCGTTAATATAGACGATGAAGTTTTAGCCGAAGATGGAAAGATCGATTACTCAAAAGCCGATCCGCTAGTCTATAATCAAGGCCAGTATTGGAGTCTTGATAAGATGCTCGGCCCATATGGCTTATCTTCAACAAAATGAAACTTTCCACGCCTAAGTATATTATAAGCGCATGCCTGGCAGGAATAAACTGCACATATAAAGGATCCAATAAATTACATCCCGCCATAAATAAACTTTATAAAAAAGGATTGGCTATAGCGGTCTGTCCGGAAGTCATGGGCGGGCTTAACACGCCCCGCGAGAATTCGGAGATAACTGGCGGTGACGGATATCGCGTTATTCAGGGAAGGTGTAAAGTCATCTCTTCTTCCGGAAAAGACTTGACGGAAAAATACATATACGGAAGCCTCTCAATATTGGATCTGGTAAATCGATTCGGCATAAAGAAAGCCATCCTTAAGTCAAAGAGCCCTGCTTGCGGTTTTGGCTTAATATACGACGGCACATTTAAAAACAATATTAAGCCCGGCAGCGGAGTACTTGCCGCGCTTCTGTACAAAAAAGGTTTGAAAATATTCACCGAAAAAACGGCCGGACAGCTTTTAAAAATTTATAAAACTTGAAATGGACGGTATCGTAATGTTAAAATAAACCATGCAAAGCGACAAATGTATTTTTTGCAAGATAGCGCGAAAAGAGATCCCCGCCAAGATAGTATACGAGGATGACCAGGTCTTAGCTTTTGAGGATACAAAACCTCAGGCGCCGGTACACGTTCTTATAATACCTCACGACCATATTGAAAAGGTATCCGACTTAAACGAAAAAGATGCTGTCATGGCCGGAAAGGTTATAATAGCGGCCAAAAAGATCGCGCGGGCAAAAGGACTGGACGATTCCGGTTACAGGATAGTGATGAACTGCAATAGAGATGCCGGGCAGGAGGTATTCCACATCCACGCGCATCTCATGGGCGGAAGAAAGTTTAATTGGCCGCCAGGATAAAATATATCATAAAGGAGCTCGAGAAAATGACAGGCCAGGAACGAAGGTTGCACCCCAGGGTAAATGACGAGACTTTATCTCTGACTTTAAATACCGGAGGTTTTGATACGGTCACCCACACCATGAACATAAGCGCCTCAGGCCTATATTGCAAGCTTGACAGGGAGATACCCCTCATGTCCAGGGTAAAAGTTGTCCTGATGCTCCCCGACCCGATGAAAGAGGGCAAGGCAAAGAGCATGGAGGTGGAAGGCGTTATAGTTCGCGAACATCCGGTAATAATCGACGGAAAGATAAAGCATTACGACGCCGCCATATTTTTTGACAGTCTATCCTCGAAAGACCGCGAGGTCATAACTCAATATATCGCGCGTAAAAAATCCTGAGATCTTCCGGCCGATTTTAAACATAGCCCGCTAAGGAATGACCATGATATTATTGGCAATCGAGATCGTTTTTATAGTGCTCCTGTCTGTGATACTATACTTTATAATACGGCGCGAGAGGTGCGAATGCAAAAATAACGTCCCGAAGGCGCGGGTTGACGGTTATCTTGAAGGCGACGACAGACGTAAATATATAAGATTTAAAAAAGCGCTCGACGCGACATACAGGGTAAAGCATAAACCGAATCTTCGCATGCAATGCAAGACCGTAGACATATCCGAGGGCGGGCTCCGCCTGATCCTGGACGCCAAGTTCTCGAACGGCGAGGTGCTGCACCTTGTGATAGACATATCGGAAATGAAGAAGGCCGTCGAATTAGAGGGAAAAGTGGTCTGGTCCGAAGAAGTTTTCGACTATAAGGATCCTTCGGGAAAACGCTTTTTTTACGCGGGCCTGGAGTTTTGCGGCATTACCGATAATCACGCACAAATACTCGCCGATTATATAAAAAAACTCTCTGCAATATAAAATAGATGGGTAATATAAGAATACCTTCAAAGGTGAAGCTTTTTGCCGGCATGTTCTCTGCCGATATCTCTAATTTGGATAAGGCCAAAACAAAGCTCGCAAGGCGTTTCGGCGCCATAGACTACGAAAGCCCCGTACTGGATTTTTCTCACACAAATTACTACCGGCAGGAATTCGGCAGCGCTCTCAAACGCCAGTTCGTAGGGTTCGCCAGACACGTAGATACGGAGAATATTTACAAAGCGAAGATAGCGACAAACCGCTCCGAACGCTCTCTTTCATGCAATAACAAACGCACGGTGAATATAGACCCCGGCTACCTTACCCTTTCGAAAGTAGTGCTTCTTACGACCAAAGACTACACGCATAGAATATACTTGGCAGGCGGCATATACGCGGAAGTGACTCTACACTACAAATCCGGGACCTTCAACCCGTGGGATTGGACATATCCGGATTACAAGACACCGGAATACGTCAATATATTCAACCATATACGGGATATCTATAATAAAGAAGGGGGGAAGGTATGCTGATGAAACAGAAAAGTCTGATAGTTTCGCTCACCTCTGGATGTATTATAGCGGCAGTCTTAGTGCTAACCCTCGTAGGCTATACCTTCTATCTTAAGATAAAAGACGATAACTCAAAAAGATTTTACGAGGAATCTTTGGCGCGGATAAACGCAGGACGTTAAAGAATAATATGATACGCACTCTCAGGGCCTTATATATAACCATTCTCATCGTAACCGTAATGCTGATACTGCTTTTTATCGGCTCGTTCTTCTTCCTGGACAGGACATCCCGCAAGGAGTACGTTTACGATATACGCGTAAATGATAAAGTGGTCGGAACCGTAAAGATAGATCGGTTCGCGACCGAAGACCGATTGACATACAAAGCCGTATCAAACACACCTTACGATCCGGTTTTCGTCGAATCCAGATCAAAGATATCTTTAAACAGGAAATACTCTATAGAAAGTTACGTCCAAGAACGATTCACAAAAGAAGGCGTAAATTTAGTCACTTCCATAGAAGCGGGTAATAAGCAAGCTTCATACCTTTCACGTTTCCAGTCAAAGGTATTATATGTTGACAATCTGCCAATACGAAAAGACACCTTTGTTTTTATTGAAGATTCTCCGCTAACGTATATGCCCATCATTGAAAATTACGATTTCCGAAAGGGCAGATCTCAGGGTTTCAACGCCATAACACCTTTCTCGCCGTACCTGCCTCCGATAAAACGCTACGTAACTTTCACATCTATACGGGATGAGTACCTAAAGATAGATGGCAGGAAAATAAAAGCGGAGAACCTAATACTAAAGATCAAAAACTACCCGCAATACAGCATATGGGTAGCGAAGTCCGACCGGAAACTTCTTATGATAGAACTTCCCGGAACAAGCCGTAAGATAGTAAGAAGTTTCCGTAAAAAAAATATAACCATAAAAGAATACGCCGCCGTTCCAGGGCCCGTGAAAGTGCGCGACATAACGTTCAAGAGCAAGAATGTGCAGCTGGCCGGTACGATCACTTCTCCCGCGCAAGAAGGAAAGTTCCCGGCGTTGCTTTTTATGCCCGGCTACGGAGCATATGTAAAGGACTACGGATATTTCTCGGAGTCCCTGGCGAATTATTTCGCCAAGAACGGTTTTACCGTGATGTATTTCTACCGGCGCGGAATCGGTGGTAGTTCAGGAGACCCCAATTGGCCCTCGGCCGAAGACGCAGTTCAAGACGCAAATGCAGCCATAGATTTCATGCTATCCCAACCCGATGTGGACCCGGATCGACTCTCTTTATTATCGCACGGCGAAGGGGCAAGCATAGCATCCAGGATAGCCGCGGATAACAAAAATATACGCTCAGCCGTTTTTATGGCGCCCATTCTTTATTCTATAACAGATTATAGATCAAACCCGGACATAGCTAAGGTCGCGGCTGAAAGAAACAAATGGCCGACCCATTACGCGGTCCTTGTCTCCCAGGCCGGCGTTGATACGATAGATAGGATCCGCAACTCCAAGTTTAACTGGACATACATATCCGGCAAAAGATGCTATATCGGCGACATGAAGAGCCGGCTCGATAAAGACCCGCTGGAGGATATAAATAGGGTGGTAATCCCGGTATTAACCGTCCAAGGCAAAAACGATGAAAGTATCATAACGGAATCGGCTGCCCATATTGATAACGCTCTTAAGAGAACGGGTAATAAAAATAGTTCTCTAATATATTACGGTTACTTAGGACATTTTTTCGGCCAACCCGTATTAGACGGAGTTCATCCTGTCCGATACGAAGTTTCCACAGAGGCCCTGTATTCAATCATGAAATGGTTAAACGAGAACTTACCCGATAGTAAACCGCCAGAACCAGAGCCTACGGTGCCAACTGCTGACGATTCTACTGGAAAGATTTGACTTGGGTTTTGCGGTATGTTATACTTTGCACACATAAGGTAAACAGGCATATGAGACCGGAAAAGATCGTCATACTGATATCTCTCGCCATATTCACTGCTTCAAATCTGTCCGCCCAGGATAGCTCTAATACAATAAACACGGACAATAAGACAAAGGAAGAGGAGTTCTCCCGAGGGGCTAAGGATGCCATCTTAGGCTGGACTGAGATACCTAAGTCTGTGGTACAGGTAACTAACGAATCCAAGAATCCGCTGACCGGGCTCACGAGGGGCGCCTTGAAAGGCATAACCAGGGCATTTTCCAAGACTGTATCCGGAATCGCTCACGCCGTTTCGCCTTCGACTAATCCAGCAGCCGACAAAAGCGCGCAAGATACCGGCGCAAACAGATAACTTACATGAAAAGACCTAACGCCATACCGGGTGAGCGAAGACGATATGTAAGGCTGGAAACCCCGATCACCATAAGCTATGTCCTTCCGGAAGGTGAGAGCATACTCCACACTTCAACCAAAAATATTTCCGCTGACGGAATGAGGTTCCAGACCTTCGATAAGGCGCTTATAGAGGGGGATCTCGTATCTTTAAATCTGCACATACCCGAAGCGGTGAACCCGGTCCATGCCAAAGCGGCGGTCATTTGGAAAAAGAGAATATCTCTGGAAGACGGCGCGCCTTATGACGTTGGGCTTGAGTTTACAGAGATAGAAGAAGACAATAAGAATACTTTCCTGAAGTTCTTATGCGATATTATGTACTCACTTCCAAGGGAGTCAAAGTCATGAAAAAACTTTTCCTTTTATCCGCATTATCTTTCGCTGCAATATTTACAATAGCGGGATTACAGGGATGCACCGCTATAACGATACCCAATCCCGGAGATATCGCAAGTACCCCGCTCGGCACCGAATCGATCAAACTCGGCATGTCTAAGGCCCGGGTTGAGTCAATATGGGGTAAACCGGATAATATAAGGATCGAGGAATCTAAAGATTCATTTAAAGGGCAAAGAGAGGTATGGTTCTACAACTCCCCTCAGTATGCCAGGATAGCTCCCCCGGTAAACGCAGGATACCTCTCCAGGTCGCGAAAATTATACTTTGACGGCAATAACCTGGTCGACATACAATAAAAATCCCTGTAAAATATAAAAGGAAGATAAGATGCTACGCATTATGTGCAAATCAAAGATACACAGAGTTACTATAACCAAGGTTGATCTTCATTACGAAGGAAGCATAGGAATAGACAAGACTTTGATGGCCCTGGCTAACGTATATCCCGGCGAGATCGTTCAGGTCGTGAATATAAACAACGGTTCGCGTTTTGAGACATACGCCATAGAAGAGGACGCCGGATCTGGGACTATAGGATTATACGGCGCCGCAGCGCATCTAGGCAACGTAGGAGATCTGATAATAATTTTATCCAACGCCATGGTTGAAGAATCTAAGGCTAGATCTATGAAACTGAAAACAATATATGTTGATTCTGACAACAAGCCTTTAAAAAAACCCAAGAAATAAAATGAATATACGAAAATTCCCGGACCCGATATTACGTTTCCAGACTAACAAAGTCGTTTCGGTGGGGGATGAAGAGCGCAAGATCCTGGATGAAATGACTAAGACTATGTATATCAGTCAAGGTGTAGGCATAGCCGCTACGCAAGTAGGCATAAAAGAGCAGTTCGCCGTTGTCAATGTCGGAGACGGGCTCATTAAGTTGATAAATCCCGTTATAACAAGCCGCGATGGCACCGAAACCCAGGAGGAGGGGTGTTTGAGCATCCCGGGCACGACAGTCAAGGTAAGGCGCGCCAAAAAGATAACTGTCCAATATATGGATGAAAACGGAGAAGTCCGCCAATTAAGGGCAGAAGGTCTTTTAGCCAGAGCGATACAGCATGAAATAGACCATCTAAACGGCAAGGTTATAATAGACTATCTAAATCCTATAAAAAAGGCTTTGACCAAGCGAGGATTGCGCTTAAAGAGCAGAAATACTTGACAAAAGAGAGTTTAGATGGTATATTTAAATAATTAAGATGGATTGTTTAGATATTATTAGCTATAAGGAAGTTAAGTGAATGCCATTGCGCAGCTTTAGGAAAGGCTTGCGAATGGCATTTTTTGTATGCGGCACGGAGCCGCGAAACAAATAGGAGCAAGAAGTCAAATGGCACAAGGTACGGTAAAGTGGTTCAATGATAAAAAAGGTTTCGGTTTCATAGTTGCCGATACCGGTAAAGACGTATTCGTACACCACACCGCCATAGAGGGCGAGGGTTACAAATCCTTGAAAGAAGGCGATAAGGTCCAGTTTGACATAGTGTCAGGTCCGAAGGGCGACCAGGCTGCCAAGGTCGTCAAATTATAAAAGCCTAATAAGACCATAGTAAGAAGGCAATAACTATCATTCGTCAGAATGAGGGCGGGGATTTTTTTTATGCGTTTATACGAAACGATAGAGCATGATTATAAAACCTCTTTGAAAGCTAAAGATGCTCTGAAGGTCTCTGTCCTCAGGATGATTATATCAGCCGTAAAGATGCTTGAAATCCAAAAGAACATAAAATCGGTTGACGATTCCGATGTTTTACTT
>JAGOLR010000101.1 GCA_017993955.1 Candidatus Omnitrophota bacterium | reverse complement strand
GTGATGACAACCGGAGCGACTTTGAGCGAATGCTCGAATGCCCTGCGAAATTCGGGCGTCAAAGAGATAAGGTGCCTCACTCTGGCCCGCGGAATATAAGATATGAAGATAGTAGACAGATACGTGACATTCTCATTCCTGGGATCCTTCCTATGGTGCCTGGTCACATTTCTTGTGATGGCGGTAATAATCGACATATTCTCCTTTATCGATAATATAGTAAAGTATAAGATCCCCGGTTTATCTATACTGGCATTTTACATATATTATTCCCCCACCATACTTATACAGGTAACCCCGATGGCGGCGCTTCTTTCGACCATATACGTACTTTCGAACCTTAATAAGACAAGTGAAATAACCGCCATGAAGGCCTGCGGGATAAGCCTCTGGAGAGTGCTCACACCCATACTTGTTCTTGGCATAATAATAAGCATATCCACATTCATAGTAAACGATAAAGTGATACCTACCAGTTCCAAGATAGCGACATATATAAGGGAGAACGAACTCGAGAAGGAAAAGAGGAAGAACGAACAAACAAAGATAATAAAGAATGTAGCCGTCTATGGAAGCGGAAACCGCATAATCTTTGCCAGGTCATATGACACCGAGAAAAAGGTTCTGGAGGACATAATAATACACAAACACGACGGCAAGGAAAACCTGATATCCAAAGTAACAGCCGAAAAAGGCGAATGGACCGGGAAGAATTGGAAGTTCTATAAGGTAATAGCTTACAAGATAAATAACTCCGGCATATTCCTCGGTGAGCCGATATTCTCGGAAGAACGGGTGATCCCCATAAGGGAGAAGCCTTCCGATTTCGCCAATAAAGAGTGGCGTTCTGAATATTTAAGCTACAGGCAACTAAAAGGCTACATGCGCCACTTTGCCGGAGCCGGCTCAAGGCTTATAAAGAGCCTCCTGGTAGATCTTTATTATAAGGTAGCCTTCCCCTTCATAAGTTTCGTAATAATAATAGTCGGAGCGCCTTTTGCCCTAATCACCACGCGCGGCGGTGTGCTTATAGGAATAGGCATGAGTATATGCATAGGCCTTTTGTACTATGCCTTTATAGCAATAGCGCTGGCTTTCGGAAAGGCCGGACTTATACCTCCCGCAGCCGCGGCATGGAGCGGCAATATCATATTCCTGCTTCTCGGTATCTATCTAATGAATAAGAGAGCGTAATTTCCAGCGTATAGAGCATTTAGCGGCTAGTCAAAATAAACACTGGTCATTGCGAGGAGGATAGCGCTAAATTGTTTTCCGACGAAGCAATCTCTTTTAGATTGCTTCGCCCCTACGGGGCTCGCAATGACAATTCTCTATTTCACTAAACGCTCAACGCTAACCGCCAGACGCTAAGACTACACATTGTAAATAAACAAAACGGCCAGAGTTGCGAACTCTGGCCGTTTTGTTTTGCTCTGCAACGATCTACTAATCAGCGCCTTCCCCCGTAAGCTCGACGTGAGCACTGGCGCTGCGCGTAATAACCCTCTTCAATACGGTGTGTTTAGATACCGCTTCCCTGGTATTCCCCACTTTCAGCTTCTCAAAGAGGAACTCAAACCTGGCCTCTATATCCTTTGCTATAGCATTGCGAGTCTCGGCCGGAAGCCCCAGAATATCTTTTTTGAACTGCCCAAGAGCTTTCTTTCTTGCGCTGTAAAGGAACTGCTCGTCGGTCTGGCCAGACTTCCTCTCCGAACCCTGGGTAGCCTTCAGCCAATCGTATATCCTGGTTTTGAGCTCTCCCGGAAAATGCGGGGATTCGTACACCATATTCTGGAATTCTGTCGCCAGATGCACTTCGGCCGTTCCCACTTCAGGGAACTTCCCGAATGCCTCCGAAGGAAGCGTAGATGCGCCGTGCTGCACTGCACCTGCAAGACCGTATTCCTCGCGGGCGATCTTCGAGAGGTTCTGCAGTGTATCAAAATCAAGCTTAACTTTGGCTATCGTGCCGTCCGGCAGTACCACGCCGCCATGAGAAGTCCCGGTCTGTATTGAGACCTTGCTCAAACCTACCCGGCCCTTGCGCAGTCTGTCGTTATAGCCTCCCATATAGGCCCTTAGATCTTCGGGGGTAGAGTTCTTCTCTCCCACCTCTCCTATCTCTCCACCTACGGATACCTCTATGCCTTTGGGCTGGTTCTGGCGTATGAAATTTGTAAGCTTGGCGCAAACTTCGTAATTTAATTCCTGCTGTTTCTTTATAGTCGGCTTTGAAAGATCGACTATAGTGGATGAGTCTATGTCTATATTGTAAAAACCCGCCTCAAGCGCATTAGTTATCAGCGCTTTTATCCCGTCCAGCTCCTTTTCGGGATCGGCCTTAAAATTTTTGGCGGAGACCTGGAAGTGGTCTCCCTGGATAAATACAGGCCCCTGCCATCCTTCTTTTAAAGCCGCCGCGAGTATGACTGCGACGTATTCTGCCGGAGGCTGGTTGGTATAACCCATTTCGGATTTAGCTATCTCGAAAATAAAAGCGCCGGCATTATTGCGCTTGGCTACGCGAAATATCGCCTTGGCGAGATCATAGGTAAGGACCCTTAAATTTATAGCCGGCACGGTGAAGGTAGGCGCTACTTCCCCTTTTCCCCTGGCAAGATAAAAACCGTTTATGCTTGAAGAGTATATACCGGCCTTATACGCAAGCGAGGTTATCTTCTTAGCTATCTTCTTTTTTTCGTCCAAACTGTCTGCAAGCGCCAGTTCAAGCGCCATCTCGTCCATGTCAATCCTTCTTCCCATCGGTGTAGCTCTCCTTTCAATAAGTACCTGTGTTATTTTAAAATTCGAAGCACGAAATCCTAAATCCTAAACAATTATAAATTTGAATTTCGAAATTGTTTCGTATTTCGATATTCGGATTTCGGATTTATTGCGTGTGCTAAGTTCCCATCTCCCAGCTATCCAGATACTTTTCCTGTTCTTTAGTAAGAGTGTCTATCTTCACGCCCAGTGACTCCAGTTTCAATTTAGCTATGTTATTGTCTATATGTTCCGGTACTTTATAAACTTTCTTTTCCAGCTTCTTGTAATTTTTAGCCATGTATTCGGAACATAATGCCTGGTTTGCGAAGCTCATATCCATAACACTCGCCGGATGCCCCTCAGCTGCCGCAAGATTTATCAGACGACCCTCACCCAGGAGGTTTATGCGCCTTCCGTCACTAAGAGTGTACTCGTCGACAAAATCCCGGACGGTTCTTTTCTTCTTCGCCATCTTTGCAAGCGCCGGTATGTCTATCTCGACATTAAAATGCCCTGAGTTACATACTATGACGCCGTCTTTCATGGCTTCAAAATGCTCTTTACGTATGACGTTTATGTCGCCCGTCAGGGTCACTATGACATCGGCCTTGTGGCATATATCCCCAAGAGGCATTACAGAATAGCCGTCCATGACCGCTTCGAGCGCCTTCATGGGGTTGACCTCTGTTATTATGACGTTCGCACCCATCCCGCGCGCCCTCATCGCCACTCCTCTGCCGCACCAACCGTAACCCGCAACCACAAAGTTAGAGCCGGCCAAAAGTACGTTTGTCGCCCGGACGATACCGTCGACGGTAGACTGTCCAGTGCCGTAACGGTTATCGAACATGTGTTTTGTGAGAGCATCGTTAACGGCTATTATAGGATACATTAGAAGTCTCTTCTTCTCCAGACTTCTAAGCCTTATGACTCCCGTAGTGGTCTCCTCTGTCCCGCCTAAAATGTGCTTAGCCAGGTCCTTTCTGGATTTGTGGATTATCGATACCAGATCGGCGCCGTCATCCATAGTTATATTGGGCTTCTCGTCCAGGGCGCTATTTATATGGTCATAATAAGTTTTATTGTCTTCCCCCTTGATGGCAAAAGTCGATATTCCGAAATCCTTCACTAAAGACGCGGCGACGTCATCCTGGGTGCTCAATGGGTTGGAGGCGCAAACGGAGACTTCGGCTCCGCCCTCTTTAAGGGTACGGGCAAGATTGGCGGTCTCCGTAGTCACATGAAGACAACAGGCGATCTTCAAACCTTTAAGAGGCCTCTCTTTTTTGAAATGCTTCCTTATGAGAGACAGAACGTTCATATATTCGTTTGCCCACTCTATCCTAAGTTTACCCTTGCCGGCAAGCTTCATATCTTTCACGTCGTAATGCATCATCATCTCCTCGCTATAGACATGTTAGTGAAAAATTTAAAGTGAAAAGTGCAAAGATAAAACATAAATCATAATCTCTTTAAGTCCTCTTTACGCTTTTCTCTTTAAACTTTTAACTAGCATGTCATTTTACGTACTTTTTAAGGTCCTTTGCCATATCGGTATTTTCCCAGGTAAACCCTTCACCATCGCGTCCGAAATGTCCGTACGACGCCGTCTCAAGATAGCGGCTTCCGTCAGACTCGCGGAGTTTTAATTCCGCTATTATGCCGTGCGGAGTAAGCTCGAAATTGTCGCGTATTATCTTCACGATCTTTTCATCGCTTACTTTTCCTGTGCCGTAAGTATTGATCATCATGGATACCGGGTCTGCCCGGCCTATAACGTAGGCAAGCTGTATCATGAGCTTATCGGCAATACCTGCCGCAACCAAATTCTTTGCTATATATCTTCCCATATAGGCCGCCGAACGATCGACCTTTGTGGGGTCCTTTCCTGAGAAAGCGCCACCGCCGTGCGGGACCGTACCGCCATATGTATCTACTATTATCTTGCGGCCGGTCATGCCGGTATCGGATTGCGGACCACCTATGACGAATTTGCCTGTCTGGTTAACGTAGAATTTGGTATCTTTATCTATCCAGTCCTTCAAGACCGGTTTGGCCACCTTTTCGATTATTTCCCGTCTTGCCGCATCCGACATATTGTCGGTCTTTTTATCTAAGACTTCTTCTAAATGCTGGGAAGCCAAAACTACCGAGGTAACC
>JAGOLR010000100.1 GCA_017993955.1 Candidatus Omnitrophota bacterium | reverse complement strand
CCGGCACGCCTATTGTCCGAAAGGGCAGGCTTACGAGTCTTGATTTCATAGCTTTTTCAGCGGATGAGGAAAAAGCTTTGCATAATGCCTATGAATTGATAAAAACCGGCAGATCTGATCACGGAATTACCATCGAATGGGATCCGCGGAAGAGATCGCTTTGCGTTTTCAGCATGGATCCAGCATGCGATCATGGCAAGCTCCGGGTTGTGGCCGACCGGATAAAAGAATTCACAGGCATTGATCCAATATATGCGGTTTTCAACGAAGATAATACCTCTATATATCTCTACACCCTGAAACCAGATGAAGAGCGGGAGATAAGGTCTTACGGTTTTGATCGGCTTAGGGCAAAGGAGTGGGCGATAGAGGCTATCCCCGATCATGCGAACGAAGAAATATTATATGCTATTGACACAGATGACATTGTCTATGAGCCCTGGAATGCAATAAGGGATAGGTTCGCGAATGTCCCGCAGGATTTTGCGCTGGATCTTGTAGGGCCTACATTCAGCGATACATCTTTCTGGGAAGAAGCATTTCCTTCTATACTATCCGTAGATTCCGAGGATGCCTCTTCTGTATCGGTGTCCGGAGGTAAGGGATCTAATACTCACACACTACGTAAGCTTATGTCAGAAGGCAAGATCACCGGTCTTCAAGTCCCGGACACCTCGGTTATCACTACATATGCCTATCAAAATATAGTTCTCGGTAACAGTTCTATCCTGGAAGACATAAAGCTTCTGGACATCGCATCAGGTAAGGATGAGGCTAGACGCATCAGCGAGCGCATCAGGAATAAGATACTGGCGCTCGATTTGCCCGAACCGTTTAAAAACTCCATAGAGCGCGAATTCTACAACCTGGGCGGTAATATAGCCGTTCGTAGTTCCGCTACAGCGGAGGATCTTAAAGAATTTGCGGCGGCGGGGCTTGCGCAGTCGTATTTGCCGGTTACGAGCGCCGAGGAGGCCCAGGAGTGCGTTAAGAAGGTGTGGGCGAGTCTTTTTGACGAAGGATTTGTAAACGCCAGGGTGAAAAATCATTTAAGTCATTCAGATGCTTTCATGGCGGTGATGCTGCAAAAGGTAGTAGAACCCAGATCCGCAGGTGTTGTATTTACGATTAATTCGGATGAGCGTCCTGTGTTTGTTATCCAGGCCAAACCGGGTTACGGCGAAGGCGTTGTACAGGGAGAAGGTAAGTCTGATAGATGGCTTGCCGGTTTTATGGGAGACACGATACTTGAAAAAAGGATCGTAGATACCGCGAATCCTAGCATGACGGATAAGGAAGTGCTTGAATTATCTCGCCTGGTTAAATTGATACAGCGCCAATATAAGGCTATGGGCTGCGCCGATAATATCGATGTGGAATTTGTAGTGGATAAAGACGGCGGTATTTCCATTGTGCAGGTCAGAGCCAAGCAGTCTTTTGCGGCAGAGAAGGATGGGGAAGCGACGTTTCTTATATCCGTTGTTGATGAAGCCGGAGTTCCCGCAGGTACAAAAACGACAGATCTTGACCCCAAAGCGGTTGTCGCGACTTACGGGGCTGTTACGGCCAAGATACAGGTTTTGCGTTCAAATAGTGACATATTGACAGAGGAAGACGTGAAGCATCTAGCGGCCAGGGCGAAGCCAGGCGTTATCCTAGTAACTCATCACACCAATAATGAATTTAACGGTGTCTTTTCAAAACTGGCCGGTGTTATTACGACCGATGGCAATATGACTTCTCATGCCGCGCAAAATTCAGCTCCTCTTAAGATACCATGTCTTGTCGGTGCTTCTGATGCATTTGAGAAACTGGCGCAGTACGACGGCCAGATGGTGACATTCGACGCTGATAAAAGAAGGATATATCTTGGTGTAATGCCTATCATAGAAGAAGAGCGTAAGCTTTCGATATGGGAAAAAAATGACGGTGAGTCGGAAGCCCCGGAAGTAAAAGCGGTGGAGAGTAGAGAACCTCACGAGATATTTCAGCGTTGGGCTAAAACACAGGCAGCCCGTCCTGAGGTATTTAACGATTATCCGGAAGACGGCCATCTACGCCTTCGCTCAAACGCCTACAGGAAGTTCGAACTGGATTATTACTATCGCGCATGGGATCGCCTTACTATCTTTTTGACGCGTTTTTTTAGCAACCGTGTACCCTGGCCTCTTCAGACTCAAGACAGGGTATTTAAACCTGTAGAGCCTGAGTGGACCCATATAGACGATGACCCTTTTCTTGGCGTGGTACGAAACAAACTTTGCCACAGGATCACGCAAAATGATCCCAGGAGCATCTTTTATTATATACGGGATGCAAAGGATCTAAGCGAGGAAGACATGCAGGCCCTTTTTGATGCGAGATGGCGCGGATTCCAAAGGTTTTCCCGCTTTATGAATTCGATAGAAGCTATAAATGCCGCCAATGTGGAGCAGGCGGTGGATGAGATGATAGAAGCGTTTGTGTGGATGCATTTTGGTTTCTGGTTGGACGTTACGGTAACACACCTTTTCGCGCATGACCAGCTTCGTTACGTGAATAGCCAGTATCATCAAATCCTGCAAAATGAAGCTGTGCGCGACCTGCCTCAGGAGGAAACAGTCGATGGCAACAGGCCAGATGTTCCGCATGGAAAAATACTGAAATTATCGAGGATAAAAGATAAAGAGATCGGAGCCTTGGTCGAGCGCATATGGAACGATCCTAGGCTTTTGGCGATCATAGAACTGCGTGATACCCAGGATATTATCAGTAAATTACGGGCCGATTATCCGTCGGTCTTAGAACTTATCGACGGATGGTCTCATAGATTTAAAGAAACTAGCGAGCATTTGGACGAGCTTTCCGATACCACAGATTATATAGAAGACATAAGAGGGAGGGTGATGGCGGGTAATACCGTAAGATCTGAGTTCATAGCCTCTTTATGCCTTGCGCATATGGAGCGGTATGGCCACTCATCTTTGGATATGAGTCATGTAAAAGCCACCGACGAGAATCTGTTCTTGCTTATACACGGTTATGCAAGGGTCAACGCTGCGATGGCGAAGACGTCGGACTGGAAGGACGCCGGTGTCGATGAACGCATCGCGGTACTTAAATCCGTATCACTTGAGGAGCTTAATGCCGAGCTAGAGTCATTAGTTAAACATTTGACAAAACTTATCACAGTAGAGCAGGGGAAAAGGGATACTGCGCGCAAAGTCCTATCAAATCCGGATTATTCTAGGCTTAAAAAAATCGCGGCTTTATCGCACCAAGAATTCCTTTTGCGCGAAGATGGGCACCATCTTATAGTGCCGCACCAGCGTAAGATGGCGCGTATGATGCTTGTATTAGGGGAAAGGTATAAGGAGACATTAGGAGATCCGCGGAAGATATTCGACATATCTACGGATGAGCTTATAGCCCTGGTCCGGGAACCGGATCCGAGATTTGTGGCCCTGAGTTTTGAAAGGGAACGGAAACTTCAGGCTGCCGATAATCTTATTTACGAAGAATGGCAAATGGACCCCAAATCTGCCGTAGAACATTTTTCCAAAACAGCCGATGAATTATTATCCATCCTGGACTGCCAGATAACCGCGGCTACTATACCTCGCGTAAAAAGATCGTACCAAGAAGAAGCTGAATATATAAGGGGTAGGGTAAAATGGTTTAGGGGCGCGTTACCGATGATAACGCTTAAAGAGTTATTAAATGTAAGGGATGTTTCCAGGGAAAAGCTTAATGCCGATGTTCTTCTGATTTGCGGGAATGACATGCTTGATGGATTCGCAGAAGCCGTGGATTTATATGCATCCGGGAAAGTGAAAAAGATCCTTGTCTCGGGCGGTCTCGGTAAAGGCACCTTGGCACTCCTCAGATCAGCTCTGCTTGAGCGCATACCGATAAAAATATCGGACAATGAGGTGATTTCACACGAGAATCATATGCGTTATCTGGAAGATCTTGAAAAGGCCGGGAAGTTGCGCACGGTGCTTAAGGTGAGCGAGGCAGATGTGATATGTCAGATATTGGCCCATATGGCAAAAAAACGCATGGGGAGAGACGGTAATCCTGCCCCCGTTGAAATAAAGGAAGAGGATATCATACGCGAAGAAAAGACCACCAACATACTGGAATATTTCACTAATTGCCGCCCTATTCTCTATAGACTGAGACACGAGTTAAAACTTTCCGATCGTAATCCGCTAACCGTTGCTTATATACACGATCCGGCCATACAGTTCAGGACAAAATCTTTATTCGATAGCATATTCCAGGCGGACATTGCCAGCGGCGCATTACGCGGCCTTTCTTATACAGTGGAGTATGATATCTACGGCCTGAGGCGTGAAGCTGTCCAGGAGACGATACTGAGAGAAATGTTTGCCATAATGATATATACGAAAGCAGGCCATATGGCTCCGCTTTATAATGGAAAACTTGGCATAAACAAAATCCCTGCGAAATATTGGAAAGCAGCTGCTGTGATCTTGGATGATTATCCGGACAAGGAACGTCTTCGCAATCTTTTTCGAAAGATGATATCCGGACTCATATCTAAGGAACAGTGGTTTCCGTCCGATATCCGGGAAATAGTAAACTTTCTGCCGGAGTCTGCTGCCCCTTTCAAGGCGTCTATTTTGCGGCTTTTTGAGTTGTCGTCGGTCCCGGAATCGGAAGATACGGCGCCAGCCTTGTGCCTAGAAACGATAAGTAATGACGAAGGTCTTATGGCAAAAGCGCTGGATCCTTCTCGTGGTGTAACTGTCTCTGATATGGTATCTAAAAGGACAGGATCTTCTCGTATATACGTCGAAAGGGAATTTGCGCTGCTTGGCATGATGGGTATAATAAAAGAAGCCGAAACCTACGATCCCAGGTATAATCCAGCGTACTGTTTTTCCGCAATGATGCTTAGTCCTTCCGCAGAGACCAGAGCGGGA
>JAGOLR010000099.1 GCA_017993955.1 Candidatus Omnitrophota bacterium | reverse complement strand
ATTCCGCAGGATAGGACTTAATACGCGGCTTGTGATACTGCCGGATCACATGATGGTTGCTGTAGACCTCGATGAGAACGGCAAAGAGACCGTGTATATAGAGACTACTATGATAAGCTATAGTACGCTGGGCGAAGCTATAAAAGAAGGCTACGACCAGTATTCTGAGAATAAAGATAGATTTGATTCGGAAAAAGAGGGTGACGAGGATTATCATATCGCGGACATTCAGAATGCCCGCAGTATCGGTATCATGCCTATCAAAGATTCCGCCGCGAAGTAATCCTGAACATACCCAATAAAGGCATTGCTGTATATGAAAAAACATAGTATCGGGATAAAGGCGGCGGGAACGGGCGTTATCATATTTGCCTTAGCGCATCTATTTCTTAACCTGTATATAGTTATGTCCTATTTTATGACTACCCCGGAAGAATTTCGCAGGATCATCCTGCGCTTATCCGCGGCTCTCGGACCGATAGCTACCCCTCCGGATATGGATATACCAATATTTTTTATAAAGGTTTTGGTGAGCGCCGGGTTTTTTGCTTCAGGTGTAGGGTTATTGGCTAAGAGAGATTGGGCAAGGCGATCCGTGATGGTGCTTATCTCATTACGGTTGATCTACGCAGCTTTTATTTGTGTATTTTACGGCGCTGTTTACATGCACTTCTGGATCATATCTATTGAAGCCGTAGTTTTGACCTATTACCTAAATCGTCCCGGAGTGAGAGAGATATTTTGACCTGTGCCGAATAAAAAAATTCAAATTTGATACAGATATTTTACGCATGGATTTTTCAGAACCAATCAATTAAAATGTAAAGAAACGATGTAAAAATAAATGGAGATGTTAAATTGAGACTAATACCTATTATCGTAGCCTTTATACTTATTTGCAATATTCTAGAAGGCTGTTCGACCACTGTATATCAGAGACAGAGGAACGATAAGGATCCGGTAGATCAGGGTGTCGAATCAAAACTTAAACTGCAAGGCCCCAGAGCGGTCTTGGAGACCAAGTTTTGAAGATATGTATGTTAGCTTATATATAGGTTTGTATTTTTTATTTTTTTTGAGCCCGCCCATAATTTCCAGCCGATTCAACACTTATCCTAATCTATTTGTGGAAGCTGTGCAGTCTACTGTACATCATATATTGTCATAGTATGTCATACCATTCGTAACTCATTAATTTACAATTATTTATAATCTATGAAATTATCTTATACTGGCACGATTATTGCTTATATTAAATGTGTATATATATCAAGGAGGTTTAAATGAAAAAGGCATTTTTTATCGCATTGGCATTTTTAAGCGTGGTACTTGCCTCAGGATATGCGCATGCAGCCATTATCGCTCCCGAAGATATTTTTGTCACAGGCTACGGCGAATACTATAACACGGAGCGTAATATCTCCGATGGCTTTATTCCAGATCAGGGGGCGTGGTGGACCAGCGCTGAATGCACTTGGTGGACTGGGCCATCACCCTATTTCGTGCTCGATCTGGGGAACTTGTATACCCTTGAAAAGATTACCGCTTCGGTTGACAATAACGACGATTATCATATAGACTTTTCAGCCGACGGATCCAACTGGAGCGCTTTGCATACGATCTACAGCTGGCAGTGGGACGATTATGATATATGGATGGGCATGGATACCTTTACCGATATACAGGTTAACGCCTCGGCCAGATACCTGAAGATCTACGCGAATGGCGGCGACGGTGCCTATTCCATAGGTGAGCTAAATGCATATACGGGGTCTTCTTCAACCGTTCCGGAGCCGGCTACTATGGCTCTTTTCGGCATAGGCGGATTGGTGATGACCTTAGCGAAAAGAAATCGTGGAAGATGAATAGTAATTCATAATAGGGGGAAACGATGAAAAAACTATTTGCTGTAGTTACGGCGTTTTTGGTGGTCGCATTTTATGCGGCTTCTGCCTGGTCGGCAGTTATAGATTTTGAGGATATCTCGGCCGGCACGCCTTATGGGGATCTGCCGGCAGGTTATGCCGGGTTTAATTGGAGTACTTATTTATGGCATTACGATCCCGATATACTCCAGATCCAATATCCCGAAATAGTCGGAAGCGGATATGATCTCGGGGTGCTTGAGCATAAGGCTATTTTTACCGCTTATTGCATGCCGGGCAGTATGAGTGCGATATCCGGGAAATTTAATTTTGAGGGAGCGTATATAACCTCTGCATGGCGTGAATCCGAAGATGTCATAGTAGAAGGGTGGAACGGCGGTTCTTTAATGTATTCCCGCACCGTGACCACTCACAACGATGCGCCCTACTGGTTTGATTTTGATTTTAACAATATCGATAAAGTCATCTTTAATCCCGGAGAACCGCCCGGTTGCCCTTCCAGGGGTCATCTCGTAATAGATAACATCAAAACCAGCACAGTCCCCGAGCCCGCCACCATGGCGCTTTTCGGTATAGGCGGGTTAGTTATGACCCTTGCGAGAAGAGCTAAGAGGCAAAATTAAGAACCTGTTGTGATTTATCAGTTAGGCAGAAAAAAGATAGCACCTTTCTATTGTTTTAACACTAGAGAGGTGCTATACTTTTTTTACAAAATATATTAGCATGGATAAACATAAATTTAAAAGAGTATGGATAATTGGTTCTGCAATATTGAGCCAAGCTAAGTTGGTATTTAATATAGCTTGGCTTTTTAATTTAAAACTTAAAAAAGTTTTTTGCCGTTCAGTTCTTTTAGTAACGTTATTTTCATTCATTTCCAATTCTTGTTGTTATGGACTTTCGCCCGAAGCGCGATTGGATCTGCCCTCCTTCAAAGAGGAGTATCTTGCTCGCTCTACTCTCCTTGCGCACAGAGCAGTAAACAATTATATAAAACTCCGCATAAACCCTTCAGGTCTACCTAAAATTGATATCACTTCATTGCCGTTCTGTAGATATGACCGAGTAAGATCGTTGGCCGCCGATCTGGATTTCGATAGACAAATATTGATCGTCGGCATAGAAGGTCTTTTTAACAACACAGGCCAACTGGCTCATGTGGGACTCGGAAGAAAGAATGGCATGCCGGTTGTTTATGTTGACAGTAAACATTTTTATAATGAAGATCTTTTGCGCCACGAAAAAGATGAAATAGCCCGATGGGAAGCCGAAAGGATGCACCGAAATCTCGACTATGACGGGATGCGGTCATTCATAATCCAATATAGAGATATGCCCGAACCATCAACAGGTCTTACCACTCGCCGTCTGGCCGATGATATTCACGCCTCTTCCCACAATATAGACCATATATATGCTGCTATAAAAGACGAAAGACTGCCATTATTATCCATCGGCAATATATATTCCTTATATCTCGCTTACGGTCTTGATGAAAACGATATAGATATTAATATAGCCGCGCATGATGGTAGTTCCAGAAAAACTTCCGCCCGCCGTCGCTTGCAGGATAACTTGGAAAAACTAAGTAATGACCCTTCAACTGGAATTACGGAAAGCGCTATCAGAGAGATCCTCGAGAGGGTGGCCTCGGGCGAGATAAGGCTTGCGGGAGAAGACCTGGATATAATAAAGGTAGATGCGGCTGGAAATCAAATAGTAATAGGGCCGGTCGACGCGCGCATAGCCCACCTGTACAGGCTTCTCCACAGAACGGCCAACACTTTCGTTATAACCCCCGATGGAAAGTTTATCATACAAAGGCGTGTCCACAATAAGTCAAAACCCCTTGCCCTCACTATCCCAGGCGGTCATGTCTCTTCCGGGAAAAATTATCGGCAAACTGTCGCGACAGAATTTACCGAGGAGGCCGGCCTTCCGGAAGGGTGGGAACCTAAAGGCAGCTTCCATCTTATAGGCAGGCTTGGCGGATTTTCCAATACGGCCGATTCTAATAATGAATCGGTGTCGAATTATTTCTACTTTGCTACTCCAGAAGAAACCAAGATCATGCGCAGAGATATCGGTGAGCTGAATGCTATGAAGCACCGTATGACACGCCAGGCGTTTGAGAGGTGGATAGAGAGGGAACAAAAGTCGCATTCTCCCCGCGGTGAGACATGGAGCTTGTATGAATTTAGCCTTGAAGACCTGATTGGTATAGCCTCCGGCCAAAAGACCGTATCTATAGGCGAAGATTTCGCCGACGGCCGTTTTGAGTCTCAGGCAGAATTAACAGACGATACTTTGCAACGGTTGTTGAGAGACGAAGATGTTATTGACGCCTTAAAGCGCGCGCTCCGCGCCCTTACAATAGACCACAGGGATATAGAAAATAACCTTAAGAATGCCCGTGCTTACTTTGCGGAACGTAAATATACCGAAGCCGGTAAGGCTATAGACGCGGCATTGGAGGATATCGGCCTTGTACTATCTGTAGGCTGCTCCAGAGACGACCCGATACTTGCATATTATTATAATGCCAAAGTAATGAAAAAAGTTTTGAAGGGTTATAATGAACCCTCGGATAGTCCTCTGGAAAAAAGCTCGGCTCAGGTGCTTTTACTGGATTCCAGGCGACAATCTATAGTCATGCAGGTCCGCGGGCCTTTTAAAAGGTTATTCGCAGGTAAGCGCACGGTATCGGCTAATGCAAAGGTGAAAAGCTCTTCAGAAGAATCGAGCGCTATCGCAGAAGCTGTTAAAAACGAGACCGGTTTATCGATAGATCCGGCGAGGTTAAGGAAGCCCGGCACGCCTATTGTCCGAAAGGGCAGGCTTACGAGTCTTGATTTCATAGCTTTTTCAGCGGATGAGGAAAAAGCTTTGCATAATGCCTATGAATTGATAAAAACCGGCAGATTTGATCACGGAATTACCATCGAATGGGATCCGCGGAAGAGATCGCTTTGCGTTTTCAGCATGGATCCAGCATGCGATCATGGCAAGCTCCGGGTTGTGGCCGACCGGATACAAGAATTCACAGGCATTGTTCCAATATATGCGGTTTTCAACGAAGATAATACCTCTAT
>JAGOLR010000001.1 GCA_017993955.1 Candidatus Omnitrophota bacterium | reverse complement strand
GCTATAGAACTACGAAAACACAAGGATCGCCTGGAATCTATGATCTTGGAACGCTCCGGGGAATTGGCAGAGTCCCATAGGCAAATAGAATATATACTGGGAGCCACTCAAACACGGCTGGATATAATAGATACCGATTATAATATAGTGTATATCGATCCGTCCTGGAAAAAGGTGTACGGCGACCCAAAAAACAGAAAATGTTATGAATATTTTATGGATCGTACCGAGGCCTGCCCCAACTGCGGGGTTGCCAAAGCGCTATCCACCAAAAAACCGCTTGTGACCGAAGAGACCCTTCCCAAGGAAGGGAACCGCCCCATACAAGTGTCTACAATACCCTACCAGGACAAGAACGGCAGATGGCTTGTCGCAGAGGTGAATGTGGATATGACTATGCGCAAAGACATGGAAAAGGCTTTGCGCGAAAAGGAGGAAAAAGCCCGGGCCATTTTAGACCATGCTTTTCAGTTCATAGGGCTTTTGAATCCCGACGGGATCTTGCTGGAAGCGAACAAAGCAGCCATTGAGTTTTCCGGCGTAGATCCTTCGCATGTGATAAATAAACCTTTCTGGGACGGCCCTTGGTGGTCGCACTCGCCTACATTGCGGAAAAAACTACAAGAAGGCATAAAATCTGCCGCGCGTGGAGAGTTTGTACGGTTTGAAGCCACCCACCCGGACATGGACGGAGAACTACATTATATAGATTTTTCGCTAAAGCCGGTGAAAAATAAAAGCGGCAGGGTTATATATATATTACCGGAGGGGCGCGACATTACAGAGCGCAAAAATTCCGAGGACGAACTTAACGCATACAAGAACCGTCTGGAAGAGATGGTTAAGGAAAAGACCGAAGATTTGAGGGCAAGCGAGGAGGAGTTCCGGGCGATATTCAATGATTCCAGAGACGGAATACTGCTGGCAGAGGTAGAGACAAAAAATTTGGTCATGTGCAATAAGATGATATGCGAAATGCTGGGATATGCACCGGAAGAAATTAAAAAACTCTCCGTCAAAGATATCCACCCGGAATCAGATAGACAACGCGTATCCGAGGTATTCGAAAAACAGGCCCAAGGCGATCTCAAGATGGTCGAGGGACTGCCGATGATTAGAAAAGACGGCACCGTTTTTTATGCTGACGTGAACATATCCAGGGTAGAGTTAAAAGGCCGGTCATATCTGATAGGCAGTTTCCGCGATATCACAGAAAGAAGACAGGCAGAGCAGATTATCAGAGACAGAGAACAGCTCATAGATTCTGTCAGTAATAACCTGCCCAATGCCATGATATACAGCATCATACGAGACAAAGAAGGAAGAAGAAAGTTCATCTATGTAAGCGATGCGGTAAGACGTTTTTACGGATGTTCTCCCGCAGAGGCTTTCGCTGATCCCAACCTTATATACGGAAGGGTATTAAAAGATGATCTTGAAAGGGTTATCCGAGAAGAGGAGGCCGCTTTCAGGGCTAACTCCGTATTCAAGACCGAGGCGCGCGTTCGAAATCCTTCCGGAACTATCAGGTGGTCTTATTTTTCGTCAAGTCCGACAAAAATGCCTGACGGCTCGACCCGCTGGTCCGGGGTTGAGCTCGATATAACAAACCGCAAATTAACCGAAGAGGCCATGATACAATCCGAGAACAACTACCGCTCCATATTCGAGTTGGCCAATGACGCCATCATAATAAGAGACATAAATACCTACACGATAACGGACGTTAATAATAAAGCGTGCGAGATGTTTTGTTATAAAAAAGATGAGATGGTAGGATTGCCTCTTGGGTTTCTAAGCATTTTCTCTGAAAAACAAACCGAGGAAAGACTTAGAGGTTACTATGATAGTGTCTCTCGGGGCGATAATCAAATTTTTGAATGGCTTTCCAAAGACAAGTTCGGCAGAGAATTTTGGTCCGATATTAGCGTAAAGAGGGCTATCATAGCCGGCAGGTCTTCCATTATATGCATAATACGCGATATCACAGAACGTAAAAAAGCTTACGATATAAAAGATAACTTCACAAATATGGTATCGCACGAACTTAGAACGCCCCTGGCTACCATCAAGGAGAGCATATCGCTCGTATCGGAAGGCGATACGGGGCCGGTCACGAAAGAACAGAGAAATATGTTCGACATCGTAAAAAGGAATGTAGACAGGCTGGCCCGCCTAATAAACCAGGTACTCGACCTGCAAAAGATAGAGGCGGGCGCCATGCGGTTTGATCTAAAGGATAACGATATAAACAAGATAACGGAAGAAGCTTACCGCACTATGCTCTCGTTGGCATCAAAGAAAGGGCTGAAGCTTGCTTTAAAACAGGGTGACAACCTACCCAGGATAAGGTGCGACAAGGACAGGATAAACGAGGTCTTATTGAATCTTATAGACAACGCGATACGCCATACCGAGAAGGGCGCCGTCACGATAACAACTTCCGTAAGCGACAATTACGTAAAGATATCCGTGCAGGATACCGGTCACGGTATAGAGGAAAAGGACGTACCTAAATTATTCCAAAGATTTTCGCAGCTTGAACGAAAAGCCGGCGGCACGGGATTGGGGCTGGCTATAAGTAAAGAAATAATAGAGGCTCACGCGGGAACTATATGGGTCGAATCGGTCCCGGGGCAGGGTTCGGTATTCAATTTCACAATACCTATGGAGAGGTGAGATGGCGAAGAAGATACTTGTAGTAGACGACGAGGCGGATCTTTTGGCTATGATGGTTCTGAGGCTCCGCTCTTCCGGATATGTTCCTTTAACGGCTTCCAGCGGCGAAGAGGCCCTGGATCTTCTCGATAAGCACAAACCCGACCTGATTCTTTTAGACCTATTACTCCCCAATATACAGGGGCCGCAGATATGCAAAAAATTAAAGTCAGACCCTGAATTCAAAGACATCCCCATTATAGTATTCACTGCCAGCATTACCCACATAAACGAGAAGACCGAGGAGATGGGAGCTGACGACTACCTGCTGAAACCCTTCGAACCCTCGGATCTCATCTTCAAGATAAAACGGCTTGTAGGATAGATAGAGGAACTTTGCAACCTCCTATATTGTCTAATAATATCGGAGGCAAGATGGTATAATGTACTATATCATGAAGCATATTTTAAGACTAACTATCCCGCTCACATTTCTCCTTCTTCATCCCGGCATATCGCGTTCAGAGGAATATTCCGAGACCATGCAATGGAAGGCATGTGTAAGAGAGGCAAGGCGCCTTCACCCGGACCTTCAGGCCGCGGCGCAAAAAGTAAGACAGGCCAAGGCATCCAAAGAGATCACGCGCAGCGCCCTCCTACCGCAGATCACCGGCAACGCAAGCGAGGTCACTTCAAGGGACATAAGTTTCGCCGGCTCGGGGGGTTCCATATCGACAGGAAACGCAGGGTCTTCCGAGCCCGGGCAGACAACGACTTATGATTTCGGCGCTACCGCTCAACAGCTGCTTTTCGACGGGTTTAAAAGCTCATACAACCTTTCGGGGGCCGAGCGCAATATAATATCCTCCAGATATAATTACGATGTGACTTCCTCGAATATCAGATTGAGGTTAAGATCGGCTTTTGTCGAGTTATTACGCTCTCAGGAACTGGTAAAAGTCACGGAGGATATAGAGACCAGGCGCAGACAAAACCTGGAGCTCGTCAAATTAAAATACGAAGGAGGGCGAGAACATAAAGGGTCCCTTCTCACAGCCGAAGCAGACCTGGCCCAGGCAAGCTATGAAGTGACGCAGGCAAAACGTAATATTTATCTGTCACAAAGGCGACTCACGAAAGAGCTGGGGCGTTCTTTCTTCATCCCCATGTCGGCAAGGGGCGGCCTCGAGGTCGCGGAGCCGCAGCATGAACGGCCGGATTTTGAAAACATAGCCCAAACCACACCCCTACTCCAGCAGTTAATAGCACAAAAAGAAGCCGCAAGGTTCGGAGTAAAGAGCGCATATGCGCAGTTCTTCCCCACCATATACGGCACCGCCAGCGCCTCGAATTCCAGCACAAGATGGCCTCCCGATCAAAACGATTGGTCTATAGGCACTTCCATGTCCGTACCGTTTTTTGACGGCGGCAACATGATAGCGAACGTCACGAAAGCCAAGGCCGCGCTTGGCCAGGCTGAGGAAGATGAGAGAAGCGGACGCGACGGCGTTATATTAACTTTATCCGATACTTGGACTAAACTGCAAAATGCGCTCGATAACGTCAATGTCCAGAAAAAATTTTTAGAGGCGACTCAGGAGAGGGCCAGGATATCCAGAGCCGAATACTCAATAGGAATGACCTCGTTCGATAACTGGATAATCATAGAAAATAACCTGGTATCATCGCAAAAGACCTACGTCAACGCCGAAGCCGATTCTCTGATAGCCGAAGCGAACTGGATCCAGGCAAAAGGAGGGACTCTTGATTACGACGGATAAGATGAGGGTTATATTATACATAGCTATACCGCTTGCCATATTGACGGCTTTTTTCGCGATAAAAGCATCCGGCAAAACCCATAAGGAAGATATGCGGGAGATAAAACCGGTTATTGGCAACATAGAGACTTCGATAACATCTACGGCCACTGTAAAACCACAGAGCAGACTTGAAATAAAGCCGCCCATAAATGGAAGGATAGACGAGATACTGGTCAAAGAGGGCCAGAAGATAAAAGCCGGAGATATCCTCGCCAGGATGAGCTCGACAGAGCGCGCGGCACTCCTTGATGCCGCAAGAGCCCGCGGCCCTGATGATCTTAAATACTGGGAAGACGTCTTTAAGCCGACTCCCCTCCTCTCCCCCATAGACGGAGAAGTCATAGTAAGCACCACGGAATCCGGACAGACCGTCACCTCGTCCGATGTAGTAGTGGTGCTTTCGGACAAGCTTATAGTGCAAGCGCAGGTCGATGAAACCGACGTAGGCAAAGTCCGGATAGGACAAAAGGCCCAAATGAGCCTTGACGCATATCCCAATATAAAGGTCGAGGGCGTAGTCGACCATATTTATTACGAATCGCAGATAGTAAACAATGTGACCATATACCAGGTGGACATAATACCGGCAACTGTGCCGGAGGTATTCAGATCCGGGATGAGCGCGACCGTAAATATAGTCGAAGAAGCGAAGACGAATGTACTTACCATCCCCCTTGATGCCGTAAAGCGCGGTAAAGACGGAGAATATGTGTTAATAAGCGGCAGCGGCAAAAAGCCCCTGGAACGAAAAGTGGGCCTTGGTATATCCGACGATAATAACGTGGAAGTTCTGTCAGGATTGACCGAAAACGACCGTGTTTTTATTGTCAGTCAAAAATACGATCCGTCAAGCGGCCCTAAAAAAAATACCAACCCTTTGATGCCCGCTATGAGAAGAGGCGGAAGATAACATTGGTAATAGAACTTAAAGATGTTTTCAAAACATATAAAACCGGCAAAGTGGGAGTAGCCGCTCTGCGCGGGGTTTCCCTTAAAGTAGATGCCGGCGAATTTGTCGCGATAATGGGGCCCTCGGGTTCGGGAAAGTCCACCATGATGCATCTTTTGGGCCTTTTGGACAGGCCGGACTCGGGCTCATATCGGTTATTCAGTAAAAACGTAACGACACTTACGGATGACCAGCTTGCAGCCCTTAGGAATAACGTAATGGGCTTTGTATTCCAGCAGTTCCACCTCCTCCCCCGCGTCACATCCCTTGAAAATGTAGAGTTGCCGCTTATATATGCCGGTAAACGGCATTTAAAGGATGCCGCGTTAAAAAATATAAAAGAGGTCGGACTTGCCGAAAGGGCCTATCATAACCCCAACGAACTCTCGGGAGGCGAACAGCAGCGCGTAGCGATCGCCCGATCTCTTGTAAATAACCCGCCCATCATACTGGCCGATGAGCCGACCGGTAACCTAGACACAAAAAGCCAGAACGAGATCATGGCCATACTGGAAAAGCTGAACGAGGAAGGTAAGACCGTCATAATGGTCACTCATGAAGAAGAGGTCGCCGCACACGCAAAAAGGATCATACGCATGCGGGACGGAAATATAATATCCGATGAGGTCGTAAAAAAATGCGGCGCGTGCCCGCCCATGCCGGAGTCGATAGATGCCATGCTCTCTGGCATGCATGCAAATATAAAGGGGGCCGAGCTTGCCGACCATTTGCGCCAGGCATTCTGGGCTATGTTTTCACATAAAATGAGATCGATGCTTTCGATGCTGGGTATCCTGATAGGCGTCGCTGCTGTAATAGCCATGCTTGCCTTGGGACAGGGAGCCAAAGAATCGGTATCGAAAAGTCTGTCTTCGCTGGGTTCAAATCTTCTTATGGTCCGGGCGGGATCGCACAGACTGCACGGAGTCGCATTGGAGGCGGGCAGCGTAACACGCTTTACCGCCAAAGACGTCGAATCGATAGGAAAGCTTCACGGAGTAAGAAGGGCATCGCCTTCGGTAAGCGGCCGAGGGCAGGTGGTGTATGGTAATAAGAACTGGAATACTCAAGTGCAAGGGGTTGGAATCCACTACGAAGATATGCGTGCGGCAAAACCAACAATAGGAAGATTCTTCACCGAGGAAGAAAACAGGACCCGTTCACGAGTGGCTGTAGTGGGCATGACCGTGGCCAGACAACTCTATGGGGACTCTAATCCTGTCGGCTCGGTCCTGAAGATAAACAGGATAAATTTTAAGGTTATAGGGATACTCCCGGAGAAAGGTGTCGCCGGGCCCAGAGACCAGGACGATCTCATAGTCATACCCGTCAACACAGCCATGTACCGTTTGCTTGGCAAACAATATCTTGACTCGATAGATGCCGAAGTGAGCGACTTATCTCTTATGGATCAGGTGCAAAACTCTATAAAAGAATTGATAATCAAGCGGCACGATCTAAATAAAGAGGATACCGATTCTTTTGAGATACGCAATATGGCCGATATACAGCAGACTCTCATGAGCATCACAAAAACGATGTCTATGCTCTTGGGATCTATTGCCGCCATATCGCTTTTAGTAGGCGGGATAGGCATTATGAATATAATGCTGGTGTCAGTCACCGAAAGAACGCGGGAGATAGGGCTTCGCAAAGCCATAGGCGCGCGTGAGTCGGATATAATGGTGCAATTTTTGATCGAATCGGTCGCCATGACATTCACCGGAGGGATGGCTGGAATAGTCTTCGGAGCGGGGATAGCGCTGTTACTATCTGCCGCGGCTGGATGGACAACGAGGATCTCTACCTTTTCTGTGATCCTAGCTACGGCCTTCTCGGTAGCAATAGGGCTTGTCTTCGGACTTTGGCCGGCCCGGCAGGCATCCAAACTAAACCCCATCGAAGCTCTCCGGTACGAATGACTTGTCTTGTCCTCAGACTGTTTTTAAGGTAGTATATACACAATGAAAAGAAAACTCTCAAATAATATACCTCTACTGGCTGTTTTGGTTTCAGCAACAATAGCATTAACCTTATACTTATCAGCCGTATCCGCAAGTAAATATATTTGGATATCGTCGGCCTTGGCAGCGACCGGTTTATCTATCCGCCTGATAAAGGTTGTCCGGAAAGCTGTCTTTGAATTCTTGAACGGGCCGGCAAGGTTTTGCCGAGGTAATGGCATCGAGATAGGAAGCTGCGGAAGGCATCTCGTAAAAGGTTCGATGCTCGTCGATTGCATCACGGATTATTCCCATACTATGCCTTACCATGTTGACTATATAGCCGATGCCCATCATCTGCCTGACATACCGTCCGGCTCTCTCGATTACGTATGCGCAAGCCATGTCTTGGAGCACTTGACCAATCCGATAAAGGCCATCCTCGAATGGTTCCGTATATTGAAACCGGGCGGAATCCTTTGGCTTAAGATACCCGACAAAGAGAAGACCTTTGACAGGCCGAGAAAACGCACTGCCTTGGCTCATCTTATAGAGGATTTTAAAAATAACCCGAAAGCGGACGATCCGGCCCATGTCGACGACCACAACATGAATACTGATCCGCCTCGCGACCAAAAGCATCCTTATGTGCACAACCATGTTTGGATACCGGATGATATTTTGGAACTTTTTGGATATATAAACACAAAGCTAGCGGCTCTTAAGATCGTAAAATGGCAGAAAAATTCCTGTAAAAATACGCAGGACTTCTGGATAGTGATAGAAAAACCGGGCGAGACCCGAGAAAGGCATTATGCATAATAATACACAACACCACAACGCGTCTTTTTATGGCCTAGGGATAGCGCCTAAGATACTGGAGACCATAGACCGAATGAAATTTACCGTACCTACCCCTATCCAACATAAAGCCATCCCAGTAGGCATAGAAGGCAAGGATATCGTGGGAGTAGCTCAGACCGGAACAGGTAAAACCCTGGCCTTTGCCATACCTATAATACAGAGGCTTGCCGCGCGTAAAGGCCGGGCCCTTATCTTGGTGCCTACAAGAGAACTTGCCGCACAGGTAGACGAAACGTTCCAGAAGCTCGCCCCGGTATTCGGCATAAGAACCGTAGTACTTATCGGAGGGGCATCTATGCACCTTCAGATACAGGCGCTCCGCAGGATCCCGCGCGTTATTGTCGCCACGCCGGGACGCCTAGTCGACCACATCGAACAGCATACGATCATGCTGGCCGACGTGAACGTCCTGGTGTTGGACGAGGCCGACCGAATGCTGGATATGGGATTCCTGCCTCAGATCGAAAGAATATTGAAATATATACCGCGGGACAGACAGACAATGCTATTCTCGGCTACAATCCCTGAGGACGTGATGCGGGTAGCCACTTCATATATGAAGCTACCCGTTAACATCGAAGTGGCTCCTTCCGGGACAACGGCTGAACGCATAATACAGGAACTTTTCGTAGTGCATAGGGAATCTAAAAAGAGACTCCTCGATAAAATATTGAAGCAGTACCAGGGTTCCGTGCTTCTTTTTTCGCGGACAAAGATAGGAGCGGCGAAGATAACGCGCATGTTGCGCCAAATGGGCCATAGCGCGGCAGAGATACACTCCGACAGGTCCTTAGGGCAAAGAAAAGAAGCGCTTGAAGGGTTTAAGACCGGTAAATACAGGATATTGGTCGCTACGGACATAGCGGCGCGCGGCATAGATGTAAAAGGTATAGAGCTTGTAATAAACTATGACTTGCCGGAAGACGCCGAAAATTACGTACACAGGATAGGCAGGACCGGCCGAGCCGGACATGAAGGACGGGCCATATCGTTCGCCACGCCGGAACAGGGCACCGATGTCCGCAGTATAGAAAAACTGATCAAGACTGCCCTGCCCATAGCGACACACCCGGAATTCCCCGCGGAAAAATTTATGCAAACCCCTCCGGGCGGAACCCCTCCCCGTCAGAGAGGCTACAAAGGCAGGGATAAATGGACCAGCCACAAAGGCGGCGGATATGGGAGTTCCGGTCATTCTAGAAATAGCTATAAAGACGGGGGCTTCAAGGGTGGCCCCAGCCCACACCATCGCCCCCACGGCGGCAGTAATCAAAGCGGGTTTTCTGGAAAATAAGCAAAAATTAAAACATCCATTAAAAAACTCCATATATTTTTACATGGAGTTTTTTAATTTAATGCCCTGCCTCGCCAATCAATGCGTAAGCTCGGGTGCGGCGCCGCGGGAACGTTCTATTTACAGCTTACTTCAATTTCTGCGAAGTCCTACCTCAACTTACAGGGTGACGGACGAAGCAGAATGGTGGGCAAGACAGGACTCGAACCTGTAACCACTCGGATGTAAACCGAGTGCTCCGCCATTGAGCTACTTGCCCGAAATTTGCTAAGCAAATTTCGCTCCAAAAGCGAATAAATGAATTTCGATCTTTTATCATAGAAAGATAGAAATTCAAAAGAGTGCTTTTGGAGCTATCACATAATAACACAAAACTTTTACCGCGGCAATCACTGAATCCCGCTATTTCCTAGAACCCGGCTTTGTAACGGGAAGGCCCTTTTTGCACATGGGGCAGCCGTCTTCCTTATATGCGGTAACAGCCACTTTGGCAAGCGAGTGAAAAGGCACGCCGAAATCTACCGGTGATTCGCTCCTGTCTATGACGCTTGCGACTCCCGCTACTACCCCGCCGGCAGCCTTTACGACATCTATTACCTCTTTCGTGGATTTGCCGGTCGTGACGACATCTTCGCAGACAAGCACCTTTTCTCCGGGCTTTATCGAAAATCCGCGCCTAAGCATCATGACACCTTCCTGGCGCTCCGTAAAGAGCCCCCTCACGCCAAGCGCACGCGCGACCTCATAGGCAAGCGTGACCCCTCCAAGCGCAGGGCCCACAACGACATCTATGCCTTTGAATTTGGCCGCAAGGGCTTTTGCAAGCGCGGCCGCCATGTCGGGATACTGCAGGACGAGGGCGCATTGGAGATACTTTTCGCTGTGAAGGCCGCTCGAGAGCTTAAAATGGCCTGCGAGCAACGCGTTATGCTTTTCAAAAATCGCCAATACTTCTTTCTCGGTCATATTCACCTCGTAACTGTCATTGCGAGGCCGAACTTTGTTAGGCCGAAGCAATCTCTTTTTTTAGATTGCTTCGGTCGCCATTAACAAAACTGAAAGGCTCCCTCGCAATGACGAATTTCTAAAGTCCTATTAACTACAACGTATTTCTTTTATTATCTTCCCCGCCGCTTCTACAGGATCCGCCGCGGCAGTTATGGGCCTACCCACGACTATGAAGCTTGCGCCGTTATCTACGGCCTCTTTCGGCGTCGCCACTCGCCTTTGATCGTCGGCAGCGGCCCAGGACGGCCTGACGCCGGGCGTCACTATTATAAAATCGTCTCCCGCGTCATCTCTTATCATGCGAGCCTCTTCCGGAGAGGCTACTACGCCGTCAAGGCCTGCGTCTTTTGCTAGACGCGCAAGTTTTATAACCTCCTCCTTGATATCACAACCCACCCCGACCTTTTCCAAAGAAATCTGATCCATGCTGGTAAGCACGGTCACGGCAATCACTTTTGGTCTTGCGATTTTAAGGCGTTCGGCTTCGGTCTTAACGGCGTCGCCGCATCGTTTCATCATATCGTAACCGCCCAGGGCATGCACATTGAACATATAGGACCCCAAACCCGTGACTGACACGGCCGCCTTAGCAACCGTCGTCGGGATATCGTGAAATTTCAAATCGAGAAATACCTTGCATCCGATTCCGCTTATCTGTCTTACGATATCAGGACCGCACGAACTGAAGAGCTCAAGCCCTATTTTGAAAAATCCTACGCTGTCTTTTAACTCTCCCGCCAAAGAAAGGGCCCGGGATTTTGTATCCACATCAAGGGCTACTATCAAACGATCTTTTGGACTCATACCAAAAGCGCTCCTCTTAATTTACTTATATCAGCGATCTTGTTTTTTGACATATATCTTGCTATCCCTTTTACTATTTCGGCGGAGGCGTCCGGAGCTACAAAATTCGCCGTTCCCACCTGTATGGCGGAGGCTCCGCAGAGCATAAATTCCACGGCATCTTTATAATCCATGATACCGCCGCAGCCTATGACCGGTATTTTCACCTTACGCGCCGTATCCCACACCATCTTAAGCGACATAGGTTTTATGGCCGGACCGCTTAATCCCCCGCATATATTACCCAGCTTTGGACGCCTTGCATATATATCCACTGCCATTCCGAAAAATGTATTGGCTACGAGGACCGCATCGGCTCCGGCCGATTCTGCAGAAACGGCTATCTTCGCTATATCCGTAACGTTGGGCGTGAGCTTGGCGATCAAGGGCGCTTTTGTAGCTTTACGTACAGCAGAAATACAGGCCGCTACTGCGCTGGCATCTTGGGCTATAAGCCCCTCGCGGGCGCCGTGTTTCACGTTGGGACATGACAGGTTCACCTCAAGGGCATCGACCGCCTTGAGACGGCTTGCCAGCTCCGCGAGTTCATCCTCGGACTCACCCGCTATACTAACCACCACCGGCACGCGGAATTTTTTCAAGGCGAGAAGTTTTCTGGACATAAACTCTTCCACCCCTTTATTTTCCAGCCCTATTGAGTTAAGCATGCCGGAATCTGTTTCGCATACACGCGGAGGCGGATTACCGACCCTGGCCTTTAGCGTTATGGTCTTGGCGACCACAGCGCCAAGTTTCGATACATCCGTCATCTCGCCGTACTCTTCGCCGAATGTCCCGGACGCCACCATAACGGGATTCTTTAATTTCAGTCTTCCTATCTTTACGGCAAGATTTGGTTTCATCATCATCTAGCCTTCAAGCTTATCACGAAATTGTATTTCCCCGATGAAAAATTTTTATTTCCCACCATATCTCCCGTGGTGGGTGTTAAGCGGGACGTTAAAATTGCGAGCGGGCACGGTTTTTGTGGCCACAGTTTGAACCGGGTGCTAAAGTCACGTAGCTGTGATCCAAGCACCCGGTTCAAAAGCCCAGCCACAAAAGAGCGAGCAATTTTACCGAATCCGATTTTCCTCGCCGGGGAAAATCGGATGTTCCCGCGAGACACCCACCACGGGAGTAATAATCGATAACAAAATTTTTCTTTTCTCACCAAGCTATACTGTCCGCATCAAAGACCGGACCGTCTTTACAGACCATCTTATATTCGTTTATCGTAGATCGTCCATCGTTAATCGTATGTGCCGAACGGATTTTGACAGGGCAGCCAAGGCAAACGCCTACGCCGCAGGCCATGCGTTCTTCCAGGGATACCTGACATGGGATATCGTGCCTTCCGGAGATCCCGGCAACGGCTTTGAGCATACCGGTCGGGCCGCAAGCGTATATCGTCGTTCGCCGTTCGTTGATCGTTAATCGTTGATCGTTAATCATTGATTGCAGAAAACCGTCGAGTAAATCTGTGATAAGCCCTTTATGTCCTTTTGAACCGTTTTCGGTTGCGACATAAACCTTGCAACCCAACTTTTTGAATTCTTCGGCGCATAATATATGCGAGGCGGTTTTTGCGCCTATAAAAACTTTTATTTTTTTCCTATCCGCTATGCGCTCTACGCTATACGCTACTTTCTCCGCCAACGCCAGCAAAGGCGCTACCCCTATACCACCGGCAACCAAAACCGTGGACTGTGAACCATTGCCCATGGACCTTATACCGAAGCCATTACCTAAAGGGCCGATCACGTCAAGAACCTCTCCGGCTTTCTTTAGCGATAACAACTCTGTCCCGCGCCCGACGATCTCATAAAGAATCTCTATTCCATCCGGCAATATCCTGTGAACGCCCAGAGGACGCCTCAGGAGAGGATCCGGATGGTGTGAACAACGGACCTCCACAAATTGCCCCGGGTTAGAGTGCTTAGCAAGATGTCCGGACTCTAGCCGCATCTTATAGTGGTGCGGCGTTATTTTTTTGTTATGAATTATTTTTGTATTTAGCTGCTTCATTCGTCTAGGGTCCGGAGTCAAAAACCGTGCTTTTCTTACAAGAAACTCAATTGTTTATCCTTACGGTTACTATCATTTTTCAAGACGTTTACCTTACCGTACTCGCCGTCATATCCCGGTTCGATATCAAGGTTGCCGCTTCTTACATTAATTACGCCTTGAGCCACCCCGGGAAGGCATTTCTCCCGCAAGGCCTCTTCGGGAGCATCGAGCAATACCCCGAACTCTGTCCCGAAATTTTTGATCATTTTAAAATATTCCTTACCTACCGACACAGAATCAGGCGAAACCCCGAGCACGCTCCCTATGATTTCAGCAAGCGGAACTAATTTCTTAGACCGCGGGCTCTTCTTGTCGACATAACCGCAAGGCCTATCGGCCAGGCTTGAGAGCCTGTGCATTACACCTATGGTCAATTTTTTGCCGCAAGAGGGGCAAAGATTGTTAGAACGAATAGCGTCTTCCGGGGATAAGCGTTCGCCGCAAGCGCGATGGCCGTCCCAGTGGTACTTCCCCTCTTCGGGGAAAAATTCTATGGTGTAAAGGAACCTTTTATTGTCTTTGGTCTTAAGCACTTCTACAAGCGTCGGATAGTCTATATTGTCTTTAAATACATTCGCCTCCCGCCCTATCTTGTGCGGCGAATGAGCGTCAGAATGCGATGTAAGGCAGAACCTGTCGAGCGCCGACCATCTCCAGTTCATCTCTGGGTCGCTCGAAAGCCCGGTCTCTATCGAAAATATTTTCGGCAACTCCCCTTCAAAACATTCTGCGGGGGAATCGAAACCTGAGTTCGATCCGAATATGCTGAAATGCGGCGTCCAGGCATGGGCCGGCATTATAAGTATGTCGGGATGTATCCCGAAAAGCATCCTGGCCATCCTGTCGCATTCCAGATGCAGTATCGGGCGCCCGTCTGAATTAAGGTCTCCGTAATCTGAAAGAGCCTCGGCCGCTTCTTCAGCCGCCTCAAAATCCGGTACAGCTATTATATTATGGACTTTTCGCGTCCGGCCCGCCTTAAAATATATATTTGAGACTTCACCGGTCAGTATAAAATCCACCCCGTCGTGGTCATAGACTCCGCGGGACTTCGGGGATAACTTCTTTTTCAGTTCCGCAAGCCAGGCCGGATGAGTGAAATCTCCCGAGCCCAGCATCGCAATACCTTTTATCTTGGCCCACTTAACGAGATTTTCTATGTCCATATCCTTGGCCGTAGCGCGCGAATATCTTGAATGTATATGGAGATCGACGATGAAAGGCATGAAACCCTCGTTTTATCTTCAGGCCGGGGCGGCGCCTCCTAATACTATCTTACCGGAAACGAATACCTTTTCGGCCCTTCCCTTAAGCTGCCATCCTATAAAAGGCGAGTTTTTCGATTTAGAACGGATGTTATCTCTGGTATACGTATACTCAACCGACGGATCTATTATTGCAACATCGGCTTTCGCGCCTTTAAGTAATGTCGGCCCTTTCAAACCCAATATCCTGGAAGGATTTGAAGAGAGCTTGGATATAAGCTCCGGCCATGTAAGCACTTTTTTGTCTATAAGCTCTATTACCGCGATGCCTAGAGCCGTTTCGAGCCCTATTATCCCGAAAGGTGCATAGTCAAACTCTACATCCTTCTCGCAATCGGTATGAGGCGCATGATCTGTAGCTATCGCATCTATCGTCCCGTCTTTAAGGCCTTCTTTTATGGCCTTGAGATCTTCGGAAGTGCGCAAGGGAGGGTTCATCTTTGTATTCGTGTCATAAGTGACGCAGCAATCTTCGGTCATGGCAAAATAATGCGGACACGTCTCAGCCGTGACCCTGATGCCTTTGGCCTTGGCCTGCCTTACAATATCAACCGATTCCATGCAGCTTATGTGAGCAATATGTATAGCGGCACCGGCCTTTGCGGCAAGCTCTACATCGCGCTTCACTCTGGCATATTCCGACTCTTTTGGCATACCGCGCAATCCCATTTTAGTAGAAACCAGGCCTTTGTTCATAACGCCCTTGAGAGAAAGCCCGGGGTCTTCACAGTGCGCTATCACCAGGATCCCCTCTTTTCTAGCCTCCTTAAGGGCATTTAGCATGATTTCCGGGTCTTCCACGGATGCACCGTCGTCGGAAACTCCGACAACGCCGGCCTTTTTAAGAGACTTAAGATCTGATATCTTGTTACCTTCTCTGTTTTCCGTTATAGCGCCTATTACAAATACGTCACATATACCGTCTTTTACGGCTATGGCCTTTACGAGATTAACGGTATCCGCCCGGTCTATGGCGGGCTCGGTATTAGGCATGCAGGCTATCGCCGTAAACCCTCCTTGTACTGCTGAGCGAGTGCCGGTATATATGGTCTCTTTGTCCTCTCTCCCCGGCTCTCGCAAGTGCGCATGCATATCGACGAATCCGGGGGAAATTATCTTACCGGATGCGTCGACAACCTTAGCTTCGGGATCGTCTATACCAGGACCTATCTTCTCTATCTTATCTCCCACGATCAATATGTCGTTTACCGCGTCAAGTTTTTCAAGCGGGTCTATAAGCCTTCCGTTCTTTATAAGATATTTTTCCATCTCTTATGCCTTACCCTTGGCATGAGCCACCAGATATAAAACGGCCATCCTTACCGCAATCCCATTGGTGACTTGCTCTAATATAACCGAATTGGGCCCGTCCGCCACTTCACTTGACATCTCTACCCCGCGGTTTATCGGCCCCGGATGCATTACCACTATATCTTTTTTGCAATTCTTTAACCTTTCGGCCGTAATGCCGTATTTTTTATAATATTCCAGTCTCGACGGAAAGGCCACTGCCGAATCCCTCTCGAACTGCATCCTGAGAACGTTTATCGCGTCCGCGCCCGCAAGCGCTTCGTTTATATCGTCAGTAGCCTTAACGCCCATCTTCTCTATCTGCTCGGGTATCAGTATCCTGGGGGCGCATACCGTGACCTGAGCGCCGAGCTTTGTGAGCCCCCATATGTTCGACCGGCATACGCGGGAATGCGCAATGTCGCCTATAATACTCACCTTGAGGCCCTCGATGCGGCCGAGCTTTGACTTTAAAGTAAACATATCGAGAAGTGCCTGGGTCGGATGCTCGTGCCAACCGTCGCCGGCATTGACGACGCTGGACCGGACAGACCGGGCAAGTATATTGGGCGCGCCGGAACAGTTGTGGCGCACTACTATAACGTCTATCTTAAGCGCCTCTATATTCCGTCCGGTGTCGATAAGGGTCTCTCCCTTCTTGACGCTCGAGGCCTCTACCTCGATATTAACGACATCCGCCGAAAGGCGTTTTGCGGCCAGCTCGAACGATGTGCGGGTTCTCGTCGATGGTTCATAGAAAAGGTTGACTACGGTCTTTCCGCGCAAAGCGGGTACCTTCTTTATCTGCCTGGTGGTGACCTCTTTAAAGCTATCGGCCGTATAAAGTATATGCTCTATCTCTTCCTTCGAGAGATGCTCGAGTCCCAAGAGGTCTTTTTTTGCCCAAACCGTCTTCTTATTCATTACCTGGTCACTTCTCCCTTTCGCAAAGGGCGACTTCGTCTTTGCCGTCACATTCGACAAGACGCACCTCAACCGTTTCATCTTTTGCCGTGGGCACGTTCTTCCCCACGTAATCGGCCCTTATAGGAAGCTCCCTGTGCCCCCGGTCTACCAAAACAGCCAGTTCTATGCATCCGGGCCTGCCATAATCTATAAGGGCGTCCAGCGCGCACCTTACGGTTCGCCCGGTATAAAGCACGTCGTCTACGAGTATTATCTTCAACCCGTTTATATCGAAATCGATCTCGGTAGCATGGACTACCGGTTGTTCCCAGGCTTGCGTAAGATCATCTCTATATAAGGTTATATCCAACGCCCCTACAAGCGGACGCTTAGAAGTCATCCTGGTTATCTTATCCGCGATCCTCCCCGCAAGATAGGCTCCCCGGTTTTTTATCCCGACCAAAGCAACCTTTCCCATGTCATCTGAACGTTCTATTATCTCATGGGCTAGACGCTCAAGCGTCTTTTCCATGGAATCCTTATCGAGTATACGGGACTTCTCTTTAAAGTTCATAGGCGCTCCGGACGGCCTTATAACAAAAAACCCGCCTATCTATAAATAGATAAACGGGATCAGTTTCCATCTTCGCTCTCCCTTTCCAGCCTCACGGGACTGGGTTTAAAAGGTTTATTAATTTTATTTATTTTAGCCCAATACCCGGGCGATGTCAAATTATTATTTTGCTTTACCCTTTTCCTCCTCCAAATACTCTCGCTCCCGCGCTATCTCCTCTTTTGTAGCCACGCCATACTTCTCCCATGTCTTTATAATCTGCTCGCTTCCTATCTCCGGCACTTTAGTCGTATAGCGGGCACGATCACGGGCAAATCTCTCCTGCTCGGCCTTCATGGCCTCTTCCTGTTTAGCCTGGTCGGGCAGGTTTGCGCCGTCGCCGGGTCCTTCGCCTACATATTTGGCTCTCTGGCGGGCAAAGCGCTCCTGTTCGCTTTTCATATCGGCTTCCTGCCTGGCGATCTTTTCCAGCAGCCTTTCCTCGTCGCTATTATTTGCGCCGGAATTTTTAGAGACTTCTTTTGCGCGCGCGGCCTGAGACTTGAGCGCGGCTTCATCGTCAGATTTACAAATCACCTTCTTACAGATTGCCGATCCGGATCTTTTATTACCGGCGCATTCCGGACGTTTAGATCCGCGCATACGCCCGGAGGCGCACGCCTCTAAACCCCTTTTTTTGGAAGAGACTTCGCATTTCCGTCTTTCCGGCTTAGAAGGATTAAGACAGCTAGTTGAGTATGAGCCGGATCTTTTTTTCTCGACCGTTCCGGGTGTTGTATCCTTTTTGCCTCCATCATCTTGATCGGCAACCTGAGGTTTTTCGTCTTTTACTTCCTCGGCCTTGGTCTTATTCCCGGCCTTCTTGCGCTTAGTGATCTCTTTTTTTACCCTCTCCAGGCTCTTTTCCGCGCTCTTCATCAGACGTTTCATCCCGAACGTGTAAGATGGTATTATCGCCTCTATCTTGGATTCATCCATCTTGATCTTGGTCTCATCGGGTATGATCTCTTCCTCCGTAGCGGCAGATGCGGATTCGCCAGATTCTCCCCCCAGCGACCCTTCGGGCTTTGGCGCTTCCAATATCCCGCCAGGGCTCGTCCCGTCCGCATCTTTAATGGTCTTGACGTGAGTCTCTTCTATTACCATGCCTTCATCGGTCTCCATCCTTTTGTCTTGCGCAAAAACCATATAAGGCGCCGGCATGGCTATCAAAAATGAAACAAATATAGATATGATAAAATAAAGCTTTAAATTCATCGCTCTCCCCTGGTCGTCATTTGTTCTTACTTATCGCTTTGATGCCTTCAAGGTCTAGGACAAAAGGCGCCGGTTTCGCGTCTTTCGTCACTCTTTCCCATATCTCCCTGGCTTCTTCGAGTTTACCGGATTCGTATAAAGACGCGGCTTTTTCGTTTTCGCACTTCAGCTCTTCTTCGCGCTCTTTCAATCCTCTCACATAGTCCTCAGCTTGCTTATACAAAATATTCCCCATGGTCCGGACCTTTTCGTATAGCGATCTCGCATCCTCAAGGCGACCTTCTTCTTCGGCAAGTTGGGCCGCAGCAAGCCCCCTATACATAAACTCCTTTACCGGGCTATCCGGGCGCTTCATCTCCTCTTCCAAAAGCTCCCAGGCAAACTTCTTAACGCGGGCTTCGTCCATCGCCTTCGACACCCTCTCCATCTCTTCCGGCAGGGTACCGTTAAAATTAACCGCGAAATGGAAGAACCAAGCCCTGCCGTTATTGTAAGGGTGATCGCCTATAGGGTACCCGAACTCCAGGCGGACGTTGGCCTGATTATAGAAGTTAAAACGAAGTCCTTGGCCTATGCCCACCTCGTTGTAGTTCTTTAATTCCCCTCTCCGCTTTCCGTAACCATAATCGATAAATGCAACAGCCTGGAAATCTTCCCGTAATGGTTTTTGGGCATAAGGCAGGCGCCATTCTTCCGGCACAAAAAATATGGGGCTTGTTATCTCGTAGTTTGTCAGTATCCCGTTATCCAATATAACGTCTCCGGGGGGATATCCCCTTACGGAGTCTATGCCTCCCAGGCTTAAGCCTTCGGATGGGTTGAGTTTGCAAGAAGCAAATTGCGATGTTATCTTAAGATTTTGGTTCAGATTAAATGGAAGGGCCGCCTTAGTCATCATCGTCGTTACAAATTTCGAATAAACCGGCGGCGCGCCTCTAGTAAGATAAGGGTCGTGTTCTGGGCTGGCGCCCAATATATCAAGACCTTGAGAAAACTGCGGGGTCACCAGAGCAGTAACGCCCACGGCCCTTTTAAGGTAAGTCCCGCCCAGTATAAGCGTCCGCAGCCTGTCTTTATTTATAGTGCCGCCGCCGCTATTAAAAGGGCCCCCGGTATTCGCATATGTCCTTTTATCCTGGGCGGAAAATTGTATATATACCTCCCCAAGATACTCGTCTTTTTTATAGATATCCTGGTGCACCGAGAAATCGAGCTTGTCGGCCCAGGTCCTCATGTCGAACGGCTGGAAATCTTTCATGGGGGTCGATACGCTTTTACTGAAGCCGTAAAGAAGGGATGCTCCAGAATAACTTATAGGAAGATTGTGATAGGCATATATGCTGTCAAAGTCCTTACCGTAAGTATAACCGGCCATTAACATATCGTCATTATTCAAAAAATTATTATCCCTTATGCCAAAACCGGTCCTCAATGTGCCAGTCGGGGCAGACCCGTCGTTGTCATATGTAAAGCTGGGGTGTATAGGCACCTGAGTATAAGGAGTAAGCGATACATCGGTAGTGCCGGTCTTTTCTCCCGCATGCAGAGCGGCCTTTACTTCGCGGTCGGGATTTTTGTTCATGAGCTGGATGCTTTTGGATATCTTGTCATACCTTAATACCTCGCCAGACTTGATAGGCCAATAGTATTTCAGCCGATCACTATTAAACCACATGGCCTTGCCTATCTCCAGTTCTCCCATCTTAGCTTCGATGACCTTGAGCGTCAAAACTCCCTCTTTTATATCCTGCGGAGGCGGGAATACGGCAGCTATGACCCCTCGTTTAAGGTATTCCCTTTCTATCTTCTTGCAAAGCCGCTGTATGGCATTAAGGCCTATCTCCTTATTTTCATATTTTGACACGATCTCGGCAAAGCTATCAGGCGGAAATGCTTCGCAGCCTTCCAGATTTATCTTTTTGACCAGGAATTTATCGGTATCTTCGACTTCCGGTTCTTCAGCCTCGGTTATAGGGGCAGGGCGGCCTCTGAGCATCGATTTGGCTTTTGCTTCGGCTTGGTTACCGAACTGGTCTGTCTGGTATGTAGCTCTTTCTACTTGGGTAGCGGGGGGTTGGGCATGAGCTTGGCTTGCTGGGTAAAACAATTGGGATATTATTAGAAATGACAGAATTAATATAGAATCAAAAAAGGTGCCCGATCTTTTATTGACCATAGTTAGCCCACAAAAATCTAGTTTCAGGTCGTTTGACTACCTTATATTGATATGTTATACTTGAAATGGATGCTATAACATCATAATTTTTATAAGTATATCATAAAGTATAAATTTTTAAAAGGGACCGGGTCAAAATAAACTACGGGAGGAAGGCCATGAAGATATTTAGGGTTTTGGCAATAGTGTTATGCGCTTTTTTTCTAGCTTCTGCGGCCATAGCTGCCGATACCGCCAGAGTAGCGAAAGTGCTGGAGCTTGAAGGTACGGTAGAGGTCAAGACAGCGTCCGGCCCATGGATGCCAGCTTCCGTGGACATGGAGTTAAGGCAGGGTGATGCCATACGCACGCAGGCCAATTCATTTGCCGTTTTGAACGTCGACGGGATGGCGCAGACAGCCACTGTCGAGGTAAAGCAGAACAGCAATATGGAACTTGCTCAGCTTGTAGCCGATAAAGAAGCTATGACCCAGTCTACGCTTCTGGACCTGGCCCTGGGAGAGGTCTTGATAAAAGCCAAAAAACTCCATTCCGAGAAATCCAGATTTGAAGTTAAGACCCCCACTTCCATAGTCGGAGTAAGGGGCACTACATTCTCGGTAACGGTAGAGGCGCAGCAGGAAGGCGAATAATAAAAACCTGACGTCTTATAAATAAAAAACGGGTCTTTTAAGGCCCGTTTTTTATTTATTCCACGAAAATTTTTTCTTAGATAATAACTATAAACTCCCCCCTTGCGTCTTTTCCCGAAAATACTTTGGCCAATATAGATACCTTTTCTCTTCGTATCTCCTCAAATTTTTTTGTAATCTCCCGCGCCACTACCACTTCTATATCCCCGTATATCTCAAGTAAATCCAAAAGAAGTTTTTCTATCCTGTGGGGAGACTCGTAGAGCACGACGGTCCTATTCTCCTCCTTCAATTTCTTGAGCTCATTCTTTCTCCTGGTCGACTTGTTAGACAGGAATCCCTCGAATGTAAAGGAATCGGTGGGTTTACCAGACGCCGTAAGCGCGGCGACGAACGCGGTGGGACCGGGTATCGGCACCACCGGGAAACCTTTTTCTATACAGGACCTTATAACACTATAGCCGGGGTCTGATATTCCGGGAGTGCCGGCGTCCGAAACTAACGCTACGGATTTACCTTGAGAAAGCACTTCGAGAAGATATTCGGTCTTGCGTATCTTGTTATGCTCGAAATAGCTCGTCATCGGCTTTTTTATGTCATAGCGGTCTAGAAGTATCTTGGTATGGCGCGTGTCTTCCGCCGCTATCAGATCCACGCCTTTCAATGTCTCGACGGCGCGGAATGTTATATCAGCAAGATTGCCGATCGGAGTCGATACTATGTATAGAGTGCCGGCCATAGTTTAAACTCAAATTTGTCATTCTTATTCGACGGTTACCGACTTCGCGAGATTTCGAGGCTGGTCTATGTCATATCCGAATTCGAGAGCAACATAATACGCTAAAAGCTGAAGAGGTATGACGACAAGCAGCGGAGAGAATAGCTCATCCACTTTCGGTATCTCGATAAGATAATTAATTTTGTTATGCAGTATCTCTTTGTCTCCCTCGGTTGCTATAGCTATGACTATGCCGCTTCTGGCCTTGATCTCCTGTATATTCGATACCATCTTATCGTAAGTTTTGGATTGCACGGCTATGCAGACAACCCAGGGGTTCTCGTCGATCAGGGCTATGGGACCATGCTTCATCTCCCCGGCGGGATAGCCCTCGGCGCTTATGTAAGATATCTCTTTTAGTTTCAGCGCGCCTTCAAGGGCATTGGGATAATTGATGTTCCTCGCGAGATAAAGAAAATATGACTTATTGTGCTTTTCCAAATAATAACGCTTGAATTCCTGGGCGTAAGCGGCAAGCGTATTATAATCCGACCTGTACTCTGATAATAGTTCGGACATAAGGCGCGGCATGTCATTAAACTGCCTGCATAGCTTTGCCAGACGTGATCGGGGCACGGTTCTTCTAAGCCCGGCCATATATAGTGTCAAAAGATAAAAGATGGAGAGCTGCGCAGTATAGGCCTTCGTCGAAGCGACTGCTATCTCCGGTCCTGCGTGAGTGTAGATAACGCCGTGCGACTCCCGCGCGATGGAGCTGCCGAGGACGTTGCATATGGCCAATACGGTTGCGCCCTTCTTTTTTGCTTCGCGCAATGCCGCAAGGCTGTCGGCGGTCTCGCCCGACTGGGATACTATTATTACCAGGGTGCCCTTGCCCACCATGGGATCGCGGTAACGGAACTCGCTGGAGGTATCGACCCAGCAAGGCATCTTGGCAAACTCTTCGAGCATATATTTACCGGTCATCCCGGCGTGGTATGCTGTTCCGCAGGCGACTATCGCTATATTGGTAAACCGGCGGAATGACTTTTCCGATATGGCGAGTTCTTTAAAAGATACTTTGCAGTCGAGCAGTCTCTCGTTAAGTATGTGCTTCAAGACATCCGATTGTTCGAATATCTCTTTAAGCATGAAATGCTTGAAGCCGCCCTTTTCCGCTTGGGCTATGTTCCAGGCGACTTCACAGCGCTTTGCGTTCACATTGCGGCCTGAGAAATCCTTTACCGTCACGCCTGACCTTGTAATGACCACGGTCTCGTGGTTGGTAAGATATATGGCCTTTTTGGTATGCTCCAGGAAGGCCGGGACATCACTGGCTATGAAATTTTCGCCCTTACCCAAGCCCACCACTAAAGGAGAATCGCGCCTGGCCCCTACTATCTTGTCCGGCTCATGTTTATTTATCACTGCCAGGGCAAACGTCCCCTTTAACTGCTTTATGGCCTTGCGCACCGCTTCCTCGAGGTCGCCTTTATAAAACTTTTCCACCAGGTGCGATATGACCTCCGTATCGGTCTCGGAATTAAACCTATGCCCCTCGCGTATAAGGCTTTTTTTAAGGTCTAGATAGTTCTCTATAATACCGTTATGCACAACGGCTATGTTCGATTTACAATCAAGATGGGGATGGGCGTTAATATCGTTAGGTATACCGTGAGTGGCCCATCTTGTATGGCCTATACCTATAGTGCCTGGGGTGGGGTTGCCCTTTAATTCGTCTTTCAAGGCTTTAAGCTTACCTTGTCTCTTGACAAGACATATCTTGCGCTCATCTATAGTGGCTATACCGGCCGAGTCGTATCCGCGGTACTCCAACCGGCTCAAGCCGCTAATTATTATATCCTGGGCCTTCCTGTTTCCTATATAGCCTATTATTCCGCACATCTTAGTCCTTTTCGTTTATCGTATATAGTTCATCGTTTATCGTAAATAATATAGGTCGATAAACGACATCCTGCTATTTATGGTAGCTTATTCTACCACGAACCATGACCATTTTCACGTCAAAATTTTTGTCGAATATAACCAGGTCTGCGTCTTTGCCTGCCGCTATAGACCCCTTAGTTTTATCGATCTTAAATAATTTGGCTGGGTTAAGCGTAACAAATCTTACTGCTTCAATCAATGAAACCCCGGCTAAAGTCACGGCATTTTTTACTGCGCCTATCATATTTAAACATGACCCGGCCTTTACATTTTTCGATACCCAGTATACCCCGTCTTTCTCCCAAACACCCTTCTTAAGGTCGGCTCTTATTGAGTCGGTGATCAAGACTAGCTTATCCGGTCGTTTGGATTTGGCCGCGATGGCAAAACATTCTTTATTTACATGGACCATATCCAGAATGATTTCAGCTATAACGCGTCTGTCGGCAAGTACCGCATCAGCTGCGCCGGGATAGCCCCTATTCATGCCTCGCATGGCATTAAAGAGGTGGGTGGCGTGGGTTATGCCTTTATCTATACCCCGAACGGCCTCTTTATACAGCGCGTTTGAGTGGCCGATAGAGGCTATAACCCCATGGGCTTTTAAAATCTTTATAATCGACCCCGCGCCGGGTATCTCCGGAGCTACCGTCATCATCTTTAATAGAGGGCCGCAACGCTTCAGTATCCTTATAAGCTCTCTCGGGTCTGCTCTGTGTATAAAACTTTTATCCTGCGCTCCGCTCTTAAGTTTGTTTATATATGGGCCTTCAAGCCTTACCCCGACCACGTTCCCGCCTAGCCGGTTAGAATCGATGAATCTCTTTATCCGATCGACCTTAGCGTAAAGCCGGGGCAATGAATCGCAGGATAGCGCTACAACTATAGAGGTCGTCCCGTATCGTATTTCATTATCGAATATATCTTCCGGCAAGCCGTGTATATGCGTATCGATAAAACCAGGCGCAACATACAAACCCGATGCGTCTATCACTTTTGCGCCCGAAGGCGGGTTTCTAACCGGACCTACTGAGGAGACCCTTTCGCCAAGGATTGTCACAGAGGAATTCTTAAGTATCCTGGCAGGCAGGATTACGGAGGCGTTTTTAATGTATATTTTTTCAATCATCGATATCGACGAAATGCTTTTTCGCCATATCTTCCAGGGTATCGCGATATTGCAGGAATGCGTTGCAAACATCCGGGTCAAATTGCGTGCCGGAATTTTTCTCTATCTCGATGAATGCCTTCTCAAAACTAATCTTAGGCCTGTAAGGCCTGTCGGTTGTCATAGCGTCGAAGGCATCCGCTACCGCTATGATCCTGGCAAGTAGCGGTATATCTTTACCTTTAAGCCCCTTGGGGTAGCCTTTTCCATCGTAGCGTTCCTGATGATACAAAACGGCGTCCTTGGTCTCCTGTAAAAATTGCACTCCTTCTATTATCTTTGCGCCGCGCTCGGAATGTTTCTTTATCTCTTCAAAATCTTTTTCGCTAAGGGTACCCTTTTTCAGAAGCGCATTGTCTATATATATCTTCCCTATATCATGCAAAAAGCATCCGTATTTAAGCTGCGTAGTATCTTCGTGCGACATACGCATCGCCTTTGCTATAAGAAGGGCGTACTTTTCTACGCGGTTGACATGGTCTTTGGTGTAGGCATCTCTGGTCTCGATGGCATTGGTAAGGACCGCTACAGATTCCAGATGCGCCTTCCTTTCCCTTGTAAGAGAAAGGCGCAGTTCGTCTATCTTCTTCCTTATTGACTTTCTCATAAGTTCGAATGTAGCGGCGAGGTGGCCTATCTCGTCATCGCTTTTTACATCTATAGGCTTATTATAGTCTTCATGATCGAGATATGTCACCGCTTCATTAAGTTTCTTTATCGATGCCACAATGTCTTTAACCATAAGGTAACTCACTGCTGCCGCAAAAAGAAAACCCGCAAAGCATATGATTATTATGATAATGAGCTCTTCCTGGAGTCGTGTTATGTATGAATCTATTTTATAGTTTATCTCTACCATTACACGCCTTGAATCCTGCGGAAGATATCCGCCCGGAGCATATGCGGATATCCAGATCCCGTCCTTGTCTTTATATATGCCCGTAGCCTGGGTCGAGCCGTTCGTAAAAGCGTCTCTCGCTTCCGGCCTCATGGTGTAATCTGCGCCTATTAGAAAACCTTGTTCGCTGGAAAAGGCCAAAGAAAGATTCTTGCCCGAAGTCACATATACGTTTATAGGGCTATCTATCTTATTCATCGCCTTGATATCGCCTAAGAGTTTCGTATAATTTTGATATAGGTCTGCCAGCCTTCCCCCCATAGGCACGGAGGAAAACCCGGGAGCCGGCCCCATGGATGCCTGTCTTTTATAAGCCACAAATTCTTTTATTCTTTCGGAATTGGATAGAATCGATGAGATATCGGAAGGAGATATGAGGCTGGCTATTGTGGCGGCTACGCCCTTTGTGGAGTCACCCAGCATGGCCACGATACGGGCTTTACTGAATTCGAAGGAAAGATACCCCAGAACGGCCGCAACCAAAAAGAGCGAGAAGAGGATCCTTTTCATGATCTTTGTCTTTATGCTTCTTTTTATCTTATATGCCTCCATAGATTAAGAGGATAGCACATAATGGGCTTATCGGCAAATAACGTTTGGAGGAGAGGGTCTCTCCGGATCACCTTCCGGTAGATTTATTTAAGCTTTTCCGGATGGTGCTTGACGACTTCGGCCTCTACCATATAGATAACGTCTTCTGCGATATTCGTGGCATGATCGCATATGCGCTCGAGAAAACGCGCGATAAGCAAGAGCTGAACGGCCCTGGGGGCGGTCGACGCGTCTTTTGACATATAGCTATCCACGAGCTCTTTGGTAATGGAATCGCGAAGCTTGTCGGCTTCACTGTCAGAAATAATCACCTTTTTCGCAAGCTCCACATCACCATTTATAAAAGAATCCACTGCCGTTTTTACCATATGTTGAGCGATAGCCGTCAGTTTGGGTATGTCTACCAAAGGCTTAAGTATTGGCTTATCAACTATTTCGAGAACGCGCTGCGCTATATCTACAGCTATATCGGATATCCTTTCGAGCTCGGTGTTAAGCTTCATGCCGGTTGTTATGAGACGTAAATCTTTGGCCATAGGCTGATAACGGGCGATTAAGTCTACGCATTTTTCGTCGATATTTAATTCCAGAGTGTCTATGTTGCGATCATTATCTACTACGCTCTTAGCCAAATCCCTGTCTCTATTCTTCAACGCCTCTACGGATTTAAATATAGCCTCTTCCGTATATGCACCCATCCTCAATATCTCTTTGTTGAGTTCTTTTAATTCCTGATCTATGTGCCTTTCCATCCTGGGCCTCCTGGTTTGATATGATCTTCAGCGCGCAAATTATCGTCCAAACTTTGCAACGATTTGCGTAAAAATGCTTAAAAATTTAGGCTATAGATAATATTAGCCGTACCTTCCTGTAATATAATCTTCCGTGCGCTTGTCCCGCGGCGCCGTAAATATATGCTCTGTCTTGCCGAATTCTATCAATTCGCCCAAAAGCATAAATCCCGTATCATCCGACACCCGCGCAGCCTGCTGCATATTATGAGTCACTATTATTATAGTATAATTATTCTTCAGTTCACGCATTAATTCCTCGATTCGGGCGGTAGCCTGTGGGTCAAGAGTCGAACATGGCTCATCCATAAGAAGCACGTCCGGTTTCACGGCAATAAGACGCGCTATACATAGCCGCTGTTTTTGTTCCAGCGTTAGCCTTAATGCCGGCTCCTTGAGCCTGTCTTTCAATTCGTCCCATAGAAGGACGCTCTTGAGACTGCGCTCAACTATTTCATCTAGCGCGTCGCGCTTAACACCCTCAGCGTGAATCCTTTCGCCGAACACTATATTTTCGTATACAGAGAGCGGAAATGGATTTGGCCTCTGGAATACCATCCCAACTTTTTTCCGCAATTTCACAAGATCCGCATCCGGACTGAATATGTTTGCGCCGTCTATAAAAACATTGCCGCTCGTCCGGACACCCTCGATAAGATCGTTCATCCTGTTGAAAACTCGCAAGAGCGTAGACTTACCGCAACCGGAAGGTCCTATCATAGCCGTTATCCGGTTTTTCTCTATTTTTGAGTCGATATTTTTCAAGGCATGAAAAGGGCCATACCATAGATTGAGTTTTTCGGTATTTATCTTGGCCATTATCCGAATTTTCCCCTTATATAACCATCTGTGCGCTTATCGTGAGGCGCGGTAAAGATCTTTTCCGTTTTATCCAGTTCTACGAGTTCGCCGCTCAGGAAGAACGCCGTCTTGTCCCCGACCCGCGCTGCCTGCTTCACATTGTTGGTGACCAGAACTAGCGTGTATCTGTCTTTAAGCTGGACCATTGCGTCCTCTACTTTAGCTGTCGATATGGGATCGAGCCCCGAACAGGGTTCGTCAAAAAGTATCACCTCCGGTTCAACGGCAAGCGTCCGGGCAATGCACAGACGCTGTTGCTGCCCTCCGGAGAGCTTGAACGCCGATTCCCCCAGCCTATCCTTGACCTCTTCCCATAGAGACCCCTGCTTGAGGGCCTCTTCTACTTTAGCGGCAATCTTTTTGCCGTTCTTTTCTCCATGCATCCTTACGCCATACGCGACATTGTCAAATATGGATAAGGGAAGGGGTAGCGGAAGCGCAAACACCATGCCTATCTTCCTGCGCAGCGCCTCGATATCGATTGATCTGATATCCTCCATATCGAGCTCTACCATCCCGTCTATTTTGAAATGCGGGTTAAGGTCATTAAGACGGTTAAGCGTCCTTAAGAAGGTGGTCTTGCCGCTATTCGACGGTCCGATCACACTTAATATCTCATGCGCGGGGATCTCCATCTCCACATTCTTTAAAACATGTGCGGCGCCAAACCAGGCATTAAGTTTGTGAACCTCTATTTTTACCATTTCTTTTTCTTTCTGAACTTATAGCGTATGATTATCGCGACCAGATTCATGAAAAGAACCAGCGCAAGCAACACCAAGGCCGTGCCATATCGCATCTTTTCATCGACGTTGGGCACCTGCGTCGAGATAACATACAGATGGTACGGGAGGGCCATCACCTGGTCGAATATGGACTTCGGAAGCTGCGGCAGATAAAACGCCGCTACCGTGAATAGTATCGGCGCCGTCTCTCCGGCGGCTCTGCCCAGGCCCAGTATTGTGCCTGTCAAGATGCCCGGTATAGCGTTGGGCAGAACTATATGGCGGATCGTCTGCCATTTACTGGCGCCCAGAGAGAGGCTGACTTCACGAAATGACTGCGGCACGCTTTCCAGCGCTTCCCGGGAGGATGTGATTATTATAGGGATTATCATTATACCCAGCGTCAAGGAACCGGATAGGATCGACGCTCCAAGTTTAAAGAAGACTACAAATAGCGCAAGTCCGAAAAGGCCATATACGACGGAAGGGACCCCTGCTAGGTTTACAATAGCAAGTTTTATAAGTCGATTTAATAAATTGTCCTTGGAATATTCGCTTAAATATATGGCGGCCAGAAGGCCTATGGGAAGGGCGAAGGCTATAGCGCCGGTAACAAGATATACGGTGCCGACTATAGCGGGGAATATCCCGCCAGCGCGCATGCCCTGTCTTGGGACATCCAGAAGAAACTGCCAGCTTATTGCCGGGAACCCCTTCTGTATAATAATAACCACTATCATCCCCACCGGCACTACAATCAGAAGAGTCGCCAGAAAAAGAAGCAGAAAAGCTATTTTTTGTGTCCTGTGCGGGTTGCGCATCACTGCCTCTTATGTAAAAATAGATCCGCTGTCACGTTTATCACGAAGCTGATCACAAATAATACTATACCGATGGCAAAAAGAGCGAAATAGTGCTCACTCCCGACCACGGCCTCCCCCATCTCTGCCGCAATAGTCGCAGTAAGCGTTCTTACAGGAACTAGGATACTCTGGGGGATCACCGCTGCATTGCCGGTTATCATCATTACCGCCATAGTCTCCCCAATTACGCGGCCGATACCTAACATAACCGCGGCAAGTATGCCGCTAGAGGCGGCCGGAAGCATGACGCGCCATATCGTCTGCCAATGCGTAGCGCCAAGCGCCAGAGCGCCTTCCTTATATGTCTTCGGAACCGAATACAGGGCGTCTTCGGCTATTGAGACAATGGTCGGCATCGCCATAAATGCCAGCATGACAGATCCGGAAAGGGCCGTTAACCCGGTAGGTAGATTAAATACAGTCTTTACAAATGGCACTAGTGTGACCATTCCTATAAAACCGAGCACAACACTCGGTATAGCCGCCAAAAGCTCTATACCTGCCTTAAGGACCTCTTTGGTCTTGGCGGGGGCTATTTCGGCTATGTATATGGCGCAACCGACACCGATGGGTATGGAAATGACAGCTGCCCCCGCGGTCACCAGGAGCGAGCCCAGAATAAGCGGGAATATACCGAGCTTGGGCGGTTCCGATATCGGATACCAGCTTTTTCCGAAAAGAAACTGAAGCGGACTCTCTATCTGAAATACGGCCAGCCCTTCTTTTAGAAGAAATAAAAATATTAACAAAACAAAGAATATAGAGGCTACGCCGCAGATAAGTATCAGGCTTCCGATTACAAGTTCCTGTATTTTACGCATAACCCCCTACTCTTTGATCGGCACGAAATCCGTAGCGGACACAAGGTCCTGGCCTTCTTTGGAGAGTGTAAAGTCTATGAATTTTTTAGTTAACCCCGACGGCTCTCCGTTTGTGTAAATGAAAAGAGGACGCGATATGGGATAGCTTCCGTTCAGCACATTCGCTATAGACGGCATAACAAATTCGGATGTTTCATCCTTTGCCACAGCAACGGCTTTCTGTTTTGGAGAGATATATCCCATGCCGTAATAACCTATGGCAGCGGGGTTGGCCGCAACCTCATCGGCTATGGCCTGTGAAGAAGAGAGCATGAGAGCGCCTGGCGCAAACTCTTCCGTGTTATTAGGATCCATCTTCCTCAAAACATGCTCCTTAAAATAGACATGCGTCCCGGAGTTTACCTCGCGTGATAATATAACTATCTTCTCATTATTACCGCCCAGCTCTCTCCAGTTCTTTATCTTCCCTGTAAACACCCCTGCCAACTGGTCCATGGTGAGCTTGTCTAAGGGATTTTTGGGATGCACCACTACCGCCAATCCGTCCAGAGCGATCTTTATCTCATACGGATTTACACCCTTCTTCTGGGCCAGGGCAATCTCTTTTTCTTTTATATTTCGTGAGCTCATAGCTATATCGCAAGTGCCGCTTATGAGGCTTGAAAATCCGGTACCGGAACCGCCTCCTGTGACGGCAACAAATTCTGAAGGGTTCTTTCCCATAAATATTTCAGCCCATGCCTGGCCAAGATTCACCATAGTGTCAGAGCCTTTGATCTGTATTGAATTTTCGTTCTTCGCAGCGATTGCCGAGGTAGAAAAAAACGCGCTTATAATAAATATCGATAACAATATCCTGTGCATGCCTTTCCTCCATTTCTATTAACTTGGATTATACTTTAAATATGTTATGGGCATATTAAGACAATGTTAAATCCATGTAAAATATCAAAAGATGATCTTGACCTTCGTCCCCAGGACGTTTGCGGAGGACCACTTGGAATCTTTAAGCTTATTTTCCTTAAGAAGATAATATATGTCGAATTTTACGTATTTTGTAAGCCCGCATTCCGCACCCGCATAAAACCTGTTTTCGTTGAACCCTGTGGAGTTAGAGGAGATAAAGATCTCGTCCGAAAGGTAAGGCGATACTTTTATACCTTTGAAATCAAAAGGATATTTTATAGTTAATCTATTACGATACCTTATGAAATCGTTCTTGTATCTGAAATGCCTGTATTCGATACGATTCCTGTCGTCGAGCTTCAGCCCCCATAAATCGAACTTTAAAGTCGCGTTTACGTGAGGCCTGTTCTCCTCCCTCCATTTCTTTTTGTTCTTTTCGTAGACTTGACGGTAGTGTAGACCTATATCAAGCCTTTTATCAAATCCGTACACTGCGCCCCAGTCGTAATGCTGATAGTAAAACTCGCTGGCATTTTCGCCAAAACGCCACTCCTCTTCCTGTACCAGCTTTGTACCTTTACCGATCGCCACCTCCTGGTTCTGCGTGTGCCAGATCTGGAAATCACCGTCATCATAGGCATGCGCCTTAAAGCCGAAGGTCACCAAAAACAATACCAATACCGACTTAATGATGTTTTTGAGCATGTCCTCCTCCTTTCTTTTACGGAAAAGAGTATAGACCATCGACATTAAATGCGCTTCAAGGGCAGGTAAAATGCAGGTAAAGTATTTGTGTTGGGGTTAATGAGACTTTGGCAGGGTTAACCAGAATTTCGACCCGGAATTTTCGACGCTTTCTACGCCTACGCTACCGCCGTGCAGCTCGACGATATGTTTGACGATGGATAGGCCGAGGCCCGTCCCGCCGAGTTCGCGCGAGCGAGCTTTGTCAACCCGGTAAAACCTCTCAAAAATGCGCGGGATGTCTTTTGCCGGGATGCCGATACCGGAGTCTTCTACAAAAATTTTTACTTTATCTTTTGAGTCATGGCAGTAAATTTTAATAGATCCCTTATTCTTATTGAACTTTATCCCATTATCGATAAGGTTAGTAAAAACCTGCTCCAATCTGTGTTTATCTGCCTTGACAAAAAGTTCACCCTCTAATTCGTTTTTGATCTCTATGGCCTTCCCGCGAAGCTGAGACTCGAATCCCAGCGCCACTCTTTCGACAAGACGGTTTAAGTTTACAGCTTCCTTCTCGAGAGAGATTTCTTTTGATTCCAGATGCGACAAGGAAAGGAGGTCGCTCACCAAGGTGTCGAGCCTTTCCGCATGGTCTTGGATTATCGCAAGAAAGTTGCGGTTATTTTCTTTATCATCCATGGCTCCTTCGAGGAGCGTCTCGATAAAACCCTTTATAGAAGTAAGCGGCGTCTTTAACTCATGAGATACATTGGCTATAAAATCACTGCGCATCGTCTCAAGCCTTCTTATCTGGGTTATATCATGGATAACCACCAAAGAACCCGTTACATTATTATTATCAAAGATGGGGGTTGCGCTAACCTCGAATATCCTGCGCACCGGGTAGACAAGCTCCAGCTCTGCCGACCGGCCCTGCCCTTTTCCCAAAACAGAAGTCACGACATCCGCGATATCGTTGTTTCGCACCGCTTCTAAAAATGGTTTTCCTTGAACGTCTTTTTTCGTAATATTGAATATCTTCTCGATAGTATGGTTTACCGAAACTATATGGGCGTTCCTATCTAAAACTATCACTCCTTCGACCATACTGTTAAAAATAGCCGTAAGCTTCTGATGCTGCGTTTGGATCTCCTTTATCTTGTCCTCTATGTCTTGAGCCATTTTATTCAGGGTCTCCGCGAGTTCCCCGATCTCGTCTTCAGGGCTTTGGATTATCCTGCGCGTAAAATCGCCTTCGGCGAACCGGCGCGAGATCTGGATCATTCTGTTGATCGGCCTTATCGTATTGGCCGCGACTATCGAACCTAAGAGAAAGGCCAGGGCTACGGCGAAAATGAGCCCGATGGCTACTGTCTTTCTGATGGCAAATAAGGTTTTTTGTACGATCTCGAGAGGCAGAGCCAGCCTTAAAATACCGTCGATCTTCCCTTCGTCTTTAATCGCCAGGGCAACATACAGCATGTCGATCTTCAAGGTCGGAGAATACCGTATATCGATACCTATATCCCCGGCTAAAGCCGACCGCACCTCCTGGCGATTGATATGATTCTCCATAAGGAGGATCTCTTCTTTGGATTTCCCGGAATCCGCAAGAACCGCCCCTTTTCTGTCAATAACGGTAATGCGGCATTGCGTTTTTGCGCCTAACTTTTTCGCTAAAATATCCAGAGAGGCGGGGTCTTCTTTTTTTAAAGTAACGGAAGTAATCTGATTTTCCATTAAATGGGCTTGCGTTATGAGAGAGTCTTTGATATTGCGGAGGGAATTTTCTTCCAGGGTTTTATCCAGAAAGAACGCTATGAAGCCGAAAGATACCGATATTATAAAAATATACGAGAGGATCAGGTTTGACTTAAAGCTTCTTTTTCTCCTCATCTATCACCTAATCTCCGTCGTCGAATCTATACCCGTAATTTTTAACTGTGACGATGCGTTCCGATTCGCTTTTTAACTTTTTGCGCAATGTTCTTATATGCACATCTACGGTCCTGGTTTGGATCTCCGAGGATTGCTCGAAGCCCCATATTGTATCCAAAAGATAGTCCCTGGATAAGACTCTGCCCCTTGATTGCATCAGTGTCTTAAGAAGTTCGAATTCCTTTGAGGTGAGTTCGACGGCCTTACCCTTAACGGTGACCGCGATCTTGTCCAAGTCTAAATTTAAACCGCCTGTCTTTATAATGCCGGCCTCTTCAACCCTTTCTTTGCCGCGGCGCAAAACCGCTTTGATCCGCGCTATCAACTCTCTCGGGCTAAAAGGCTTGGTCATATAGTCGTCGGCGCCTAATTCAAGCCCTACTATCTTATCCGACTCCTGGCTCTTCGCGGTCAACATTATGATAGGGATTGACGCGGTTTTCCCGTCTTTCTTTAATCGTTTACAGACTTCCAGTCCGTCGATCCCGGGAAGCATCAGATCCAAAACGATCATGTCCGGCCTTTCCTTTTTGGCCAAATCTACCGCGTCTTCGCCATTGCGGACAGATAAGGTCCTGAACCCCTCCTTCTTAAGATTATAGTCAAGCATTTTGACTATATCTTTTTCGTCCTCTACGATAAGAATGGTCTCTTTCATATCTATTATTATACTACATTTATCCTGCTCGAAAAAGACGGATTAAGATTTGGCTACATCAACAGAATTCTGTAAATTGCCATTCTTACACTGCGCTTGTTTTCTATGAAAAACAGACCGCCGCCGGATACCTTCTCAAGGAAACAATAATCTTTTCCTTGTTCGTTGAAAAAATTACGCTCTGAGTGCCGCTTCACCATGCCACCTTTGCGCCTCGGCCGATAAGTCCCCATCACAAATTTACCCGCTCTCCATCTGAAACCTTCATCACTATATCACCAAAATGCTCGTGAAATTTTTCCGGATGCTTGGTGTGTATAGGAATAATACGCGCCGGCTTAAGGGCACTCACAAATTGTTTTAATTCGTCTACGCTCGCATGGCCGCTTGAATGTAATTTTTTGATATGAACGCCGTGATCATCCCAGAATGGTTTCACATCTTCAAGGTATCCGTCCCAAAGCGAATATATCAGCATCGCATCTTTCAGATATCCACGCCTTCCGAACTGCTTCCTTACAAATGTGGAATCGAGCACCACCATGCGCTCTTTATGGGCTACGATCTCGTCGTAGCCGATATATACCCTCCTGAGCTTTTCGCAAAGTTCTTCGTCTGCCAGAACTCGTTTCGTATTCGGCGTGCCTTCGAAGAAAACACGAATGTTTTTCATACTATGCTGCGGAATCTTATCTGAAAGTATCTTCAACTTGTGCAGTATATATGCTGTGTATGGGATCATCGCCAGCGTCTTATCGGTCCTTAAGCAAGCATTATAAAGAACTGTTAATCGATCGATGTTCTGATGAGAGCATGCGAATATAACGAGCTTGTTGTTTTCGCCGAACAAGCTCACCAGCTTTTCTTCCACGTCCTGCTCGGAAGCCTGCTCCTCCACTCTTGCTGCCTCAATGGTGGTCCCCTCAAGCATTAAAAGATCTATGTTTTTTGGTGGGTGCTTAAGCATGTTCTCAAAGAGGATCTTCTTTTTGCCATGCCCCCGGAAATCTCCCGCATAAAATATCCGCTTTTTATCTGCCTCGATTAGATATGCAAACGCATCGGCCGCCGAGTGATCAACCAGATATGGCGTCACTTCCATTCCCGCAATATCCTTAAAGGTATCCCACGGCTTCTTCACGATCACGTTTGCGGGATCAAATCTGCTCTGCCCGAAATAGTACGCAACGGCCATGAGCTCTTTGCATCCCTCGCTCGCATAGATCGGGATAGCAGGATTTACATAGGAGAGATAGCCGTAATGGTCCTGATGGGAGTGGGAAATAAGGATAGCGTCGATTCTCTTTGATTCTGTATCCCATTTATAGAGGCCTTTGACATCGGGTAGCTTGCCCTCCTTGACCAGATCCGGCTCGGAAAGGTGTTTATATTTCCTAATATCAAACCGCTCTCCATTCTCTTCGAGAGGCATGCCAAGGTCAATAATAATGCGGGACTGCGCAGTGGCAATCTCAACGCATGTCCCGCCTATATTATGTGTGCCGCGATGAATTATGAGTTGCATCTTCGATATTCTGCGTATAGCTTTAACGCATCCTGATATCCTAAAAAGAATGTGTCATCAAGGACATTTGTCTTCATGAAAAATTTTATGTTATAGATTTTTGGTATTTGCTTCCAATCGCGCAGGGCTCTTTGCATCAGCCCGTTCTCTTGGAGATCCCTTCTCATATTAAAATTGTCGAGAATTACTAGGCCTGCGATATCTTGCTTTGATATTGCATCCCAGGGCGCAATATTGCATCTGATCCGCTTGATCAATCCTAACTCGATTTTTTGACGTATAACTGTCGCGTAGGTACTTCTAAAGTCCTCATAGATTTCCCTCTTATCGTATATAAGATCTATATAGCGTCGAGTTTGAGTAAAAACCTCCCCAATCTGGGGATTATTCTTATTTTTTAATTCAATGACTGAAAATGTAAACAGATCTTTTTTACCGGGAAGCCTTCTAACCCCCAAAAGATCGATTCTATTTTTCCTTATGCCGGGATATACGACCTGCTTGTCGATAACAAGTATGCCGTTCTTTCCGATTGCCATGTTATCTGCATGATGATTAAGCTCGCTAACGCCTTCGGATATATCACCCTCCTTGCGGATCACTATTTCAGCAATAACCGTTCTCATAAGACGGTAAAACTGGTCGTAATCGTTTATATCGTTAAAATATACCTTCCATCGTCCGGAACCTGCCCGTGTAACAATGTCCTTAAATTCATTACATGAAGCACGGCAAGGGTCGAACGTTGTCGAAGCGGATAGACAATACCGCGCTTGTTTGTCCCGTGTAACTTTTATCGCATGCCCCAAAAAATACAGCTCCAAATAATTATCCCTAATTTCAACGATGAGCGATTTCCTGTAGTCTCTTTCAAATTGTAATATATAATTTAATTTCCCCCCTGAAAGATCCGCCATGAAATCATCGTCTAGCGCCCTGAACAGCTTCATAACTTAATTCCTCCCCGAAATTTCCGACTGCTTACACCAATCGCGATATTCTCTGATTCTTTTGTTTCGCGCTTCGATAAATTCAATGGCTTTCTTCATGTATCTTTCGTATGCCTCTTTGCTTTGGGGGAGCGGTGATGTCTTAAAATCATCGAACGGCGCGAAAAACTGTACCTCTGTGCATTCGTCATTGACGATGTCTTGCAAAAGAAAGAATTTGACGTATCCGCGAAAATCTTTAAACAGGTTAAAAAAATCGTCATAGCGCGCCAAGACTTCAAGCAGAGGGCTACGTTTTTGATCCGGTAGAGGTAAATAATACCGCCGAATGCACTCGACCGTGAGATCAAATCGATCTTTAATCCGGGGGTGACATCCGCGAGCTTGATTGATCGTCCATTTTCTCCCTACTTTTAGCGCCGGGAACACCATCATTCCACCGATCGTATAACCAATAGCACTGAACCGATCAAACTCATCGGGAATCTCTGCGATGATGTTTTGGATCTTATCATTCCATCTAAATGTTGGAATCACTGCATCGCTCGACAGACAGAATTCTTTGACTTCCGATTTGTAATATAGGTAGGCTCCACGCTCGACCAACTCAAAGAGCTTTCCGCCTGGGAGAGGTTTACTCCAGAGCAATTTGTGGCAGCTCCTCAAGGCGGGGCTATGAGTATCCGGATCTTTCCCATGCGCATCCAGCCGAAAATCGAAATATGTATCAACCTGGTACACAGGCTCAGGCTCGTCTGTCTTTCCTTGCTTCGGCAACGTCCCTTTCGCCAGCCGTCGTTCATATGTATCTTCTTTTAAGCAACGGTTAATAACCTCGGTCTCATCTATCGGAGCCCCCATGGTCCAATAACTATATTTATCATCGTCGATATACTTGTTCGTCTGTTTATAAAATTTCCCATCGTAACCATGAGCCCTTATATGCTCAACAAGCCTAACAAACATCTTCTCGTCGACATTCTTTCTAACAATATACCAATGCGGCCACGTGGTAGCATATGTTTTGGCATATGTCCACTGGACGGATTCAATAAATGCCTGTATGCCGCTCGGGAATGCCTCGGTCATTTCTTTATCTTATATTTTCTAATCGCCAAATATGTTCGTTCTATAAAATCGGCAGCGTCCCTTAAGGGTTCGCCCGCGATAAATGCTTTATATTCCCTATTAAAATACTTTGGCAGTGGTTTATAAAGAATTTGGTTATTTTCTTTGCCGTATATATATTTTTTTAGCCCCCGATTCTTTTCGCTTATACGCGTTAAATCATTACGTACCGTATCGGCCTTCTTCCCAAGCATTTTTCCAAACACCCATAAATAACAATCGGCTGGCTCACCCAACCCAAACATGCTTTCCGGCTTAAACTCTTCAACCCCTATCCATATGGCCGGGTATCTATCGTTTTTTCGGATAAACCAACTCTTTCGCGCAATATAAATCCCTTCTTGTCTATACTGCTCAAATATTAAATCGTCACCCCACCAGTTTCGTTTTTTTAATATTTTCCTGACGCTATCCAAATACTGCGTAAACTCGTATCTGAGCGTCTGTATATCTTTGTCGAGCTTCTCTACGGTCTGCCACCTAGAAACAAGAAATTTGCTTTCCTCGGAAAAAATAGAACTCATATTTCATCTCCTATCGTGTCTTCTTCTCGCAGTTTTTGCAAAACCACTATCCACGATCTCACAAAATGCTGCACATAAACACATCGAACATCCTCTATGACTGTCTCGAGAGCCTTTGCTAGCTCTCGATATGCAATTGGCCGCCATTCTTTATTTTGGGGTCTTTCCCCTGATAAAGATAGATATATTGGGAAAATATTTTTTTGTATATTAAGTTTTTTTGAAAATCCTAATAGGTCGCGATATTCTCGATTAGTCTGGTCATGCCCCTCCTGTGAGAAGGTCTTATTTTCAACCCAAAAAATAAATCGGCTCCCATAAATCAAAATATCTATGATCGACTCCTTAACGCAGAATTCTGTCGTAGATTTATAGTCTTCGGTGGCAAACTTAGCATCATAGTCAAAATATGAGAGAAACGTTTTAAAAAATATATTACCTTGTCCATGGCTACCCAAAGGATCGAATAACCATGCCAGAATTGCGCTATGCTTTCTTTCGTCGTCGGTTATACAGAGTAATTCAAAGGGATTAAAATTAGGTGCGAGGACTTTGTTAGACTTACAAAACATTTTAGACCGATATGCATACGAATCAATCAATGAATGAATTTGAGCATAGTGACTTATGCGTTTTTTCTCACAGATATGCTCATATTTCGCAAAAAAATTTCTATAGCCCCCTTTATTGCTACGCTTTTGTGTAAGCATAATCCCAGCTCTCTATCTCGCTGATTTTGTGCAATAAAAAAGCAACCCTTTTTGGGTTGCCTATTAAAACTATATATTTGTGCATCGAGCCATCATAATTCCGGGGACCATATAGGGACCATCAGGCCATAAAATACGTGATTTCCCTCTTAGTAACCATTACTGGAAAACATAGCACAACTGCTTGAAAACACTATAGTTAAGATGGCGTCCCCAACCGGTCTACTTCGCCAATCAACATAAAATATTAGGTATGGCTTCGTAGGGCCTTGGGATTCCGAAAATCTCTGCGAAGCCCTACCCGCTATTTGCATGTTGAAGGGCGAAGAAGGATGGCGTCCCCACCGGGATTCGAACCCGGGTCGTCAGAATGAAAATCTGATGTCCTAGACCAGACTAGACGATGGGGACGACGTGTTGTAATCTTATAGCATCGTTTTTGTTAATCGTCAATCGTTAATCGTATAGTGTCTTTTACGATAAACGATAGACAATGAACTATAAACGCATATGACTATTTCTTGCGCTTTATTGCTTTCTTAGCAGCAGTCTTGGGCTTGACTTTCGCTGCTTTATCATCTTCCTGCTTCGCTGCCATAGCTACTGCCGCAAGAGCATGGGCGTCTGCCTTCGTTTCGGCGTCTTCGTCAATCACCGGCTCGGAATCTACTTTGATCTGTGTTGACGAACCTTTAACGGCCGGCGTAACAGTCTTGGCCTTGTCCGCGGCTTCTCCGTTTTCGGTCTTTTCATCTTCGTCATCCGGGACGATCTTGGCTATAGATGCTATCTTATCGCCGGAGTCCAGCTTCATAAGACGCACACCTTGGGTGGAGCGACCGGTCGTCCGTATATCTTTTATGGGTGATCTGACCACCATGCCCTTTTCGGTCATGAGCATTATCTCATCGCGATCTGTGACTGTTTTTAACCCGACCGCCTCGCCGTTCTTGCCGGTGACTTTTATATTGATTATACCCTTCCCGCCTCTTGATTGCAGCCGGTATTCTTTAAAAGGCGTCCTTTTGCCAAAGCCTTCACCCGTAACGGTTAGGACCGTAGCATCGGGCTTGACTATCTCCATAGCTATACAAACGTCCTTTTTGCCCAGGTTGATGCCGCGCACTCCCTTGGCACCCCGGCCCATATCCCTGACGTCGGATTCTTTGAACCTTACGGCCTTGCCCTCTTTGGTAGCCAGGAGTATCTCGTCGCTGCCGTTTGTCATAGCTACATCTATAAGTGCGTCTCCGTCTTCGAGGCCTATGCCTATGATGCCGCCGCGTCTTGGGTTAGAATACGCGGAGAGGGTTGTCTTCTTGATGGTGCCGCTCTTTGTAGCCATCATAAGATAACATCCGTCTTTGAACTCTTTTACAGGCACAAAGGCGCTTATCTGCTCACCCTGGGAGAGCTGGACCATATTGATAATGGCTTTGCCCTTAGATAGCCTGCCGGCTTCCGGTATCTCGTGCACCTTAAGCCAATGGACATTGCCTTTATTTGTAAAGAATAGGATGTACTCGTGGGTAGTAGCTATAAATAGGTGTTCCACGAAATCCTCTTCTTTCATCTCGGCCCCGGATACCCCCTTGCCGCCCCGACGCTGTTTGCGGTAAGCGGATACCGGCAAACGCTTTATGTAGCCCGCGTGGCTTATAGTTATCACAACGTCTTCCTCGGCAATAAGGTCTTCTATGGCGAGCTCTTTGTCTTCGGACAAGGCGATCTCCGTCCTGCGGTCATCGCCGAATTTTTCGGAAAGTTCCTTAGTTTCGGTCTTTATTATCTCGTAGATCTTTTTTTCGCTTGCCAAGATGGCCCGGTACATCTCGATCTTTTTGATAAGCTCAAGGTATTCTTTCTCTATCTTGTCGCGCTCCAGGCCGGTCAATCGCTGCAGCTGCATCTCCAGGATCGCTTGCGCCTGTCTATCTGAAAGCTCAAACCTCTTCATGAGTTCGGCTTTGGCTATCTGGGGATCCTTCGATTCTTTGATTATCTTTATTATCTTGTCCAGATTCGAAAGCGCTATCTTTAATCCTTCGAGTATATGAGCTCTGTCGAGGGCTTTGTCCAGATCGTGCTGAGTCCTGCGGACAACGACGTTCTTGCGATGCTTGATGAACTCCACCAATATCTCTTTAAGACTTAAAACCTTGGGCCTGCCGTCGACAAGCGCCAGCATAATAACGCCAAAGGTCTCTTTCATCTGGGTGTGTTTATAGAGCTGGTTCAAAATTATATTGGCGTTCGAGCCGCGCTTAAGATCCACGACTATACGCATACCGTCTTTATCGGATTCATCCCGTATGTCGGAAATGCCTTCTATCTTTTTATCGGTGACAAGATTGGCTATCGAAGCGATGAGGTTGGCCTTATTGACCATGTATGGTATCTCTTTTATCAATATCGCCTCTTTGCCATTCTTCTGTTCCTCTATATAAGCCTTGGCATTTATTCTTACTATACCGCGGCCGGTTATGTATGCGTTTCTTATGCCCTCAACACCCCGTATGATACCTCCCGTCGGAAAGTCTGGGCCCTTGACTATCTTCAAAAGATCTTTTGATTCGCATTCCGGATTATCTATGATATATATGATAGCGCTGGCTATCTCGCGAAGATTGTGCGGCGGGATGTTTGTAGCCATGCCGACGGCGATACCCGAAGAACCGTTGACTATAAGGTTCGGCAGGCATGCCGGCAAGACCTTCGGCTCTTCCAGGGACCCGTCGAAGTTCGGCATAAAATCTACCGTGTTCTTCTCTATATCGAGAAGCATCTCGTCGGTGATGTGGGCGAGTCTGGCTTCCGTATACCTCATGGCAGCGGGCGAATCGCCGTCTATGGAGCCGAAGTTCCCCTGCCCGTCCACAAGCGGATATCGCAGAGAGAAATCCTGGGCCATGCGGACAAGCGTGTCATATACCGCCACGTCGCCGTGCGTATGGTATTTACCTAAAACCTCTCCGACGATACGCGCGCTCTTTTTATATGGCTTGTTGTGCTCGAGCGAAAGCTCCTTCATCGCGTAGAGTATCCTGCGATGCACGGGCTTCAATCCGTCTCTTACGTCCGGAAGCGCCCTTCCTACAATAACGCTCATCGCGTAATTGATGTAGGAGTCTTTCATCTCCTCTTCGATATATACGGGAACAAGTTTTTCGTTGCGTGTGTACATTGTCTCCTCTTAATCTGCAGGTTAGTTCATTGCGTTCGTTGCGTTTTTGGGTCTATTGTGTTATGTAAATAACTCAACAAACGCAATAAACGCAACAAACCCAACAAACAAATTTTATATATCCAACACCTTGACTTCGTGCGCGTGTTTCTCGATAAACTCGCGCCGCGGCTCGACAGCTTCGCCCATCAACACGGTAAACATCGCGTCGGCTTCGACCGCATCTTCTAGGGTAACCTTAAGCATAGTTCTGCGCTCGGGATCCATAGTAGTCTCCCAGAGCTGTGAAGGGTTCATCTCTCCGAGACCTTTGTATCTTTGGACATGCATGCCCTCTTTACCCACTTCCATCACGTATTGCAAAACCTCTTTAAGGCAGGCAAAAGATTTAGATGAGCCTTCACGCTTGGCGGTGTATTTGGGCTTCTTGGTCTCTTTGTCTTTAACCGCTTTTTTTGCCTCTTCTTCGACTTGGTACTCGTAATCCTCTACTTCGACCCCCAGCTTCTCTATCTTTTCGACGATCTTCTCTATTTCACGTGCTTCATAAAACTCGATATAAGAAGCGGTCTTGACTTTATCCTCCTGTTTCGGAGCCGGCTCTTTACCATTAGCTTGTTTGGTGTTATCTTTTTTCGATTCCTTCTTCTGAACCTCTTTTTCTTCTGCACCTATAATTTCTGCCAATTCATCATCGGTGTATAAAAAATGGTCTTCGCCCTCCACTTTTACCATATAAAGTGGCAGTTTTTTGGTCTTCTTATGTCTAAAACCAATATATTTTGTAAAATTCACTCCACGTCTGTTTATGGCATTAGAAAGGCTTTCCAGTTCTATTAAAGCGTCTAAAATAGCCTTGATCTGTTTGTCTGTAAAATGGTGTTTGTCTTTTACCCTTGTAAGCTCCATACCTTCGGAGCCCAGCTCGAGCACCATATTATTAAAATCGTCTTCGGTCTGTATATATTCTTCTCTTTTCCCTCTTTTTATCTTATAAAGAGGAGGCTGTGCTATATAAACAAAACCCTTGTCAAGCAGCGCGTGCATCTGCCTGTAAAGGAAAGTGAGCAAAAGAGTGCGTATGTGAGAACCGTCAACATCGGCATCGCACATAAGTATTATCTTATGATAACGGAGCTTTTCCAAATTAAATTCTTCTCCTATGCCGCATCCTATAGCCGTTATGATGGTCCGTATCTCTTCATTTGATAAGACTTTGTCGAGCCGGGCCTTTTCTACATTAAGGATCTTCCCTTTAAGAGGCAATATGGCCTGGTACCGCCTGTCGCGCCCTTGCTTGGCGCTGCCGCCTGCGGAATCTCCTTCGACCAGATATATCTCGCAAAGGCTTGCGTCGGATTCCTGGCAGTCTGCGAGTTTGCCGGGAAGCGCCGCCCCTTCCAAGGCGCCTTTCCGCCGCGTAAGTTCGCGCGCCTTCCTTGCCGCTTCGCGGGCGCGCGCCGCCAAGACCGCCTTCTCTATTATCTTGTTCGCAACGGGCGGATTCTCTTCCAGAAACCCGCCGAGCGCTTCGTTTACTATGGACTCTACTATACCTTCTACTTCGGAGTTACCCAGCTTGGTCTTTGTCTGCCCCTCATATTGGGGATTGGGCACCTTGACGCTTATCACCGCGGTGAGCCCCTCACGGACATCATCGCCCGATATCGTTCCGTCCGATTCTTTCAAAAGATTTTTGGATTTGCAGTACTGATTTATGGTGCGGGTCAGCGCGGATTTGAAGCCTGTAAGGTGGGTGCCGCCTTCGATGGTATTTATATTATTTGCAAAGGTGAATATATTCTCCCCGTAACCATCGTTATACTGAAGCGCCACCTCGGCTTGTATCATATCCTTTTCTTTTGCAAAATATATGACCTTCTTATGAAGGACGTTCTTATTTTTGTTCAAAAACTCTACAAAAGATATGATTCCGCCCGAGAATTGGAAATCCGCCTCTTTGCCGTTCGGGCGCTCGTCCTTCAGTGTTATATGCACATCTTTATTAAGAAAGGCGAGCTCCCGAAGTCTGTTACACAGAGTGTCAAAGCTGTATACGATCTTGTCGCCGAATATCTCTTTATCCGCCTTGAACGTAACGCGCGTTCCTGTTCTTTTGGCCGCGCCTATCATCTTTAATTTTGATGCGGTTTTGCCGCGCTCAAATTCTATGTGGTACATCTTCCCGTCGCGGCAGACCTCGACCTCCAGCCAGTCCGAAAGCGCATTTACCACCGAAACCCCCACGCCGTGCAGACCGCCTGAGACTTTATACACCCGGTGATCGAATTTGCCCCCGGCGTGCAGCGTAGTCAAAACTACTTCGACGGCCGGCTTCCCTTGAGTCTTGTGAATATCTACAGGTATACCGCGTCCGTCGTCTATGACAGAGACGGAATTATCCGCGTGGACCACTACGTCTATACGGGTTGCGTACCCGCCCATACATTCGTCTATGGAGTTGTCGACGACTTCGTAAACAAGATGATGAAGACCTCGCGAGGTAGTATCGCCTATATACATCGCCGGGCGTTTTCTGACCGCGTCGACGCCTTCCAGGACCTGTATCGTAGTGGCGTCGTACTTCTTTACCGCCTCTTCTTTCGTCTTGGATGTCTTTAGCTTTGCTTCTTCTTGCGCGTCTTTATTTTTTGCCATTTTTCCTTTGATTCCTTATGTTTTTTTATCGCCCTCTTTAGGGGGCGTTATATCCCCTATTCTGAAACGTATGTCTTTTATCTTCTTCTTTTTGATCAGCTCGCCTAAACGCGCCAAGATCTCGCGCCTGGATACAGACAATTGATAAAGCCAGCCTGACCCGTCTACATTTACCACCAGCACCGATTTTTTCAGGGCTACCGGCCGCGAGTGGCGGGCGGCGGCATTCCCCGCGGCTTCGACCCAAGCCTCGCTTATCTCTTCTTCGCCGGGCCGCTTCTTCCCCATCTTCTCGATAACGTTTTTTAATATCTTGTCGAGGGGGTTGGTGTCGCCGGCCATGTGCGCGTTTATGTTATCTGCATCGGAAGAACGACATAGGTATATTCGGAACCGATCCTCACCACTCCCGGTTTTTCCGAATCCACTATCTCAAAATTAACCTTTTCATCGTCAATGTTTTTTAAAAGATCGGCCAGGTAGTCAGGGTTGAAGCCGACCGACAGTTCCTTGCCTTTATAATCCGCCTCCAGCTCAACACGGGCCTCACCCAGATATGGCGTGTTTTTTGAAAGCACGATCTTATTTTGAGCGAGGTCTATCTTTACCGCCATAGAATCCGGGTTTGTAAATAAAGCGACGCGTTTTATGCCGGACAGAAATTTGTCTCTCGATAAAACGATCTTATCTTTGATCTCTTTTGGAATAACTTGCTCGTAGTTCGGGAATTCGCCTTCGATCAGGCGGGATATTATTCTCACGGCTCCGACGTCGAAAAATACCTGGTTCTCGGCAAAGTATATTTTGACGTCGCCCTCATCGCCCAAAACCCTAAGAAGTTCGCCGACCGCTTTTATCGGTATTATGATCTTTCTCTCCAGTGTTTTTGGAAGCTGCATCTTCTCTTCTATAACAGCCAATCTCCTGCCGTCTGTGGCGACGAGCCTTATAAAAGAAGGTTTGATTATCGCCAACACGCCGTTTAAAACATAACGCGTCTCATCGTGACTTATGGCAAAGTTTGTCATTGAGAGCATTTTTTTGAAAGTTTTTTGCTGGAGAATTATTGAATCTTTGTCTTTGAACGCCGGGACTTGGGGAAATTCCTCTTTTGGCAAACCCATTATTTTGAAAGAATTTTTTTCGCAATCTATATTTACGAGATTATTTTTTTTGACTGATATTGATATCGTTTCTTTCTCCGGCAACTCCTTTATTATATCCGAGAATTTTTTAGCCGGTATTGTAATGGCTCCTTTTACCGAAGGTTTTATAGGTATTGTGGATACTATACCTATATCAAGATCTGTCGTTGTCATCACCACTTCATCATCCGTACCTTCTATTAATATATTTGATAATATCGGTAGGTTGGCTTTTGTCCCTATAGCCGCTTGTACGCTTTGTATACCTTTTAAAAGAACGTCTTTGGTTGTATTAAATTTCATTTTGTCCACACCTCTTCGGTTTCTATTATTTTTTAAAAGACAGAAGAAATATTAGTAATACCTGTGGATATGTGTATAACTACACAACCGACGTAACTGCAATATTATACAACATAAAACACATTGTTTAAAACCACATAAACTTATCAACACAAATCACAACAAACCAACAACCAAAACTATCCTTTAAGGCTTAAAACCAAATTGTCAATCATCTTTTTAAAACCTTCTTTGGATTTCAAATCACCCTCTATCTTATCGCAAGCGTGTATAACGGTAGTGTGGTCGCGCCCGCCGAACTGATCCCCGATCTCAGGAAGAGAAAAATCGGTAAGTTGTCGCGCAAGATACATAGCTATCTGCCTGGGGTAAGCTATGGTTTTGGAGCGCTTCTTAGCGCGCATATCCGAAAGTTTTATATCAAAATATTCGCTAACCTTTTTTTGTATCAGGTCTATAGTGATCTTCTTTTCCCCCTCGATCAACATATCCTTTAAAACCTCTTTTACCAAAGCGACGGATACGTCTTTACCTATAAGTTTTGCATAAGCCACCACCCGTATCAGCGCCCCCTCAAGCTCCCGTATGTTTGTCTTGATCTTCTCCGCTAAAAAATAAAAAACATCTTCGGGCAGCGCTATCGTTTCCTTCTCGGACTTCTTCTTTAATATAGCCATGCGCGTTTCAAAATCAGGCGGCTGGATATCGGTTACCAGGCCCCACTCAAAACGGGATACGAGACGCTCCTCAAGGAGGTGGATCTCCTTCGGGGGCCGGTCGCTCGAGACCACTATCTGCTTATGCGCGTCGAAAAGCGTATTGAATGTGTGAAAGAACTCTTCTTGCGTAGATTCTTTACCGGCGATAAATTGTATATCGTCTATAAGTAAGATGTCAACATTTCTATATTTAGTCCTGAAGGCGGGAGTTGTGCGGTTTTGTATCGCGCTTATCAATTGGTTGGTAAAATCCTCACTGGAGATGTATAAAATCTTAGTCTTGGGAGAGCGTTGCAGAGCCCGGTGGGCGATGGCGTGCATAAGATGCGTCTTACCGAGACCCACGCCACCGTAGATAAAAAGCGGGTTGTAGGCTTTGGCCGGTGAATCCGAGACCGCCAGCGATGCCGCCCTTGCGAACCTGTTGCTCGGCCCCTCGATAAAACTCTCGAAGGTATACTTCTGGTTTAGACCTATCTCCTTTGCGACTCCGGATACCGGTTTTGCGAAAGGCCAGAACTGTCTGGCGTCTTTTTTTTGTTCGGCAGGCCTTGTTTTGCCAATGGCCTCGTCTTCTTCGGCCTCGCCCAATACAAACTCTATACCCAGCTCCTTACCCGATGACTTCTCGATACAATTATTGATCAGGTCCATATACCGCTCGAGAAGCCATACTTTGAAGAACTTATTCGGGACCTCAAGGGTGATCTTGTCCTGGGCAAGGCCTACGTATTTTATAGGGCTGAACCATACATTATAAGTCTGGTCGTTATTAAGTTCTGCCTTTATATACTCCAAGGCTCTCGACCAGATGGATTGCTCATGCTCTTGCATAACATATTCCCAAGTTATCCACAGCTGTAAACCGGGTTTTTAACATAAAATAATAAGTTATCCACAAGGTGTTCACATATAGTACGCGGTGAAAAGACATGGCGCGAGGCGTATTATATTAAAAAAAAGATGGTAATGCAAGGAAAATCTCACGCCTAAAAAGTGTATTTAAACATTTATATCCGGTTTACGGGTAAAAGAGCCGGTGTTGCGCGCCGGGCTGACATGTTTTAATATTTCATAAAGGAATAGCAGGCACTCCAAAAAAGATAAATCTATTGACGACTATATTCTATATGATATAATCAGCATTCACCAAACGAAAGGAAAATATCATGAAATATAATTTACGCCCGAAATCCAATATAAAGAGGAAAAGGAAACATGGGTTCAGAAAAAGGATGAAAGACCGCTGGGGCCGCGAGGTGCTAAAGAGACGCAGACAGAAAGGCCGCCGTAAGCTTACGGTATGATTTCCGACGAGAAGTTTCGTAAAGCAGAGCATATTTTAAAATCCAAACAATTTCAAGCAGTATATAAAAAGGCGCGGCCATACAAAGACGATTATATCGTGATCCGTTGTATGCCCAACAACTCATCCGTTACGCGCCTGGGGTTTTCTATCAGTTCCAGGAAGATACGGCTTGCCACTATGCGAAACCGGCTACGCCGGCTTACCCGCGAAGTTTTCCGTAAAACAAAAAAGAACTTAGCCGGCGGCTATGATATAGTCGTTATATTTACAAAGCTTCCATGCAAAAAGATAGCATACCAGGAGATAGAGTCGCGTTTTAAGAAATTAGCCTCCAGAGCCGGGTTAGTCAAATGAAAAAAAAGATAGTTTGGATCATACAATTTTATCGTAAGTATCTATCAACGTTGAAGTTACAATGCTGCAGGTTTTATCCATCCTGCTCACAATATGCTATTGATGCAGTAGAAAAATATGGCGTTATAAGGGGGCTCTTGAAAGGCATGTTTAGGCTTTTACGCTGCCATCCTCTATCAAAAGGCGGATACGATCCGGCTTAATATCTCCAATTAAAAGGTGGACAATGGAAAAAAGACTTGTAATTGCAGTAGCGCTTTCTATATTTATAATAGTGTCTTTTCAATTTTTTAACAAGCCATCTAAAACACTTGACACAACTGCACCTATTCCTTCCACGACTTCTGTATCAAAATCGGAAGAGTTGCAAACTATTGATACCCCTAAAGAACTCAATACGCAGATAAAAGAAGATCTAGATATTTTAGAAAATGAAAAATTTGTATTAGAGTTTAGTAATATCAATGCAGGCTTAAAGAAAATATGTCTCAAAGGATATAATGGGACCAAGACAAGCGCTCCACTATGTCTTGCGGATGTGCTAGATCAAAGTTCTTATCTAGGCTCTATCTCTTCTCATGATAAAGATCTGTCTCTCGGTGGAGTTGAATACACGTCAGATAAATCCAATAATACGATTACATATAATCTTAATTCAAAAAACTTTAAAATAGCCAAGAGATTTACGTTAATACCCGGTAAGTTTGCTATAGGGCTTAATATATTAGCTACGAACGTGTCACAATCGCCGCAAATATTCGGATATAGAATCATAGCTGGGGCAGGTGTTAATGAAGATAGCGCTCAAAATAAACAGTTTGTTGAGATAGCATCTAAAATAGATGAAAAATCCGTTGGATTTAAGCATCCTAAGGACTCCAGGATAACAAACCCAGGTAAGGTGTCTTGGACAGCCCTTAAAAATAAATATTTTTCCGTAGTTTTCAAGCCTTTTGTTAATACAATAAGTCAGTTTTATTCGGTTTCTAGCAATGGGTATCTTGTGAATGGTGTGGATGTAGAGCCTATCACTATTCAACCAGGTGAAACATCCGAACAAAAATATATTATATATGCTGGTCCAAGTGACATAGCTAGCTTACGGCAAGTAGGATATGGCTTGGACGAGTCTATAAACTATGGTTTCTTTGGCGGCATAAGCAAATTTATACTTGCCGTAATGAAGTTTTTTTACAAAATTGTCCATAGTTGGGGTTTAGCAATAATATTATTATCCGTATTCTTGAATGTTATCCTGTTCCCGCTGACCATGAAAAGCTTCAAATCTATGCAAAAGATGCAGGAATTGCACCCTCAGATGGAAAAACTAAAGGTTCAATATAAAGGTAACCCCCAAAAGTTGAACCAGGAGATAATGGAGCTATATAAAAAGTATAAGATAAATCCATTTAGCGGTTGTTTGCCGATGTTATTGCAAATGCCCATATTTTTTGCGTTATACCAAGCGTTAATGAAGTCTATAGAGTTACGCGGGACAAAATTTTTATGGATCAAGGATCTTTCGATGCCCGACGCAGTACCTATACCATTTACGTTACCATTGATAGGAAATAGCATAAACATATTGCCGCTCGTTATGGTGGTCGCGATGGTGCTACAACAAAAAATCTCTACAAAAACGATGGGATTGGCGATAACGGTTGAGCAAAGAGAACAGCAAAAGATAATGCTGATAGTGATGCCAATAATGTTCGGATTTATATTTTATAATATGCCGTCGGGGCTTGTTCTTTACTGGGTTATTAATACCGTGCTTACCGTTGTCGAGCAACAGGCTGTATTTAAAAAACAGTAGATTTCTGTTTGACAATATGAATTTTCTAAGGTATATTTTAGCTATAAAAAATACGTTTCGAGCTAGTCCAAAATTATTATTATCGACATTGCTCGAACAATAATTTTGGCCGAGTCGAAAAGATAAAGACGTTCTTAAAGCGTTTTTCCACGTGGAACATAGTTCCCCGGGGAACAAAATAAGATAGATGCCGAAAATAATCGCGATATGTAATCAAAAAGGTGGTGTCGGCAAAACTACGACAGCCATCAACCTCTCCACAGCGCTTGCCATCTCTGGAAAGCGCGTCCTCCTTATCGACATCGATCCTCAGGGCAATGCTACAAGCGGTCTCGGTATAGATAAACACTCTATCAAGTCTAGCGTATATGACCTTCTCGTTGAGGAGTCCGACCCGAGCTATATAATTATCAAGACTCCGATAGAAAATCTTTCGCTCATACCATCAAATCTTAATCTGACCGGCGCAGAGATCGAGCTCGTCGGTACTATGGGTCGTGAATACCGTCTAAAAAAAGCCATTTCGCACATATCTAGCAATTTCGATTTCATAATAATGGATTGCCCGCCATCGCTTGGATTATTAACCATTAATGCGCTCTCGGCGGCCTATACCGTCCTTATTCCTATCCAGTGCGAGTACTACGCCCTGGAAGGCTTAAGCCAGCTCTCAGGCACCATAGATCTCGTTAAAGAAAATCTTAATCCCGGCTTATCTATCGAAGGCGTTTTGCTCACAATGGCTGACTTTAGAACCAAGCTTACAAATGAAGTGATTGATGAAGTACGTAAATTTTTTAAAGATAAGGTATATAATACCGTTATTCCGCGGAATATCAGACTTACAGAAGCTCCAGGGTTCGGTAAGCCCGTTGCATTATATGATAAGCATTCTATCGGGGCATTAAAATATCAGGAATTTACAGATGAGTTTTTGGGTGATAAGAAAGTTAGCACCGACTTTATAAAGTCAGTTAATAATGGTAACGATTTGGGCGAGAATGAAATAGGAAAAGTTGAGGAACAAAAACTAAGCGATACTATAGCGGATTCTGTGTAAAATGTTATTGTTTTGTCATTGCTTCGTCGGCCTAAGGCCGACTGAGCAATCTAAAAAGGAGCCGTACTAATTTATGGAAAAGAGATCTTTAGGAAAAGGCCTAAGCGCTTTAATACCACCAAAAGAGACTGTTGTGCAAACAATAGATTCTACGAGCGCCGGCCAATCAGTGGTTTCGTTGCCCATATCTTCCATCAAGGCCAATAAATACCAGCCTAGGGTTGATTTCAATCAGGATAAATTAAAAGAGCTCATGGATTCTATAAGGGAGAAAGGCGTGGTTCAGCCTGTTCTCGTCCGGAAGGCCACAGACGGCTATGAGCTTATAGCCGGGGAGCGTCGCCTGAGGGCCGTGTCCAAACTTGGTTATGATACTATACCCGCTATCATAAAAGACGTGGGCGATCTCGATATGCTCGAGATATCCCTGATCGAGAATATACAGAGAGCCGAACTTAATCCGCTGGAGGAAGCCAACTCTTTCCAAAAATTTATCACAGACTTTAATTTTACTCAGGATAAAATTGCCCAAGTTTTAGGCAAAGACCGCTCTACAGTAGCCAATACTTTACGGCTTTTGATGCTGCCGAAAAAGATACAGGATTTTTTGGCCAAAGAGAGCATCACCGCGGGCCATGCGAAAGCGCTTCTTGCTTTGTCGTCGGAAAAAGAGCAGCTTAGGATGTGCAACCTGATAATGAAAAAAGGTCTTTCCGTGCGGGAAGTGGAAAACCGCATAGTTAAAAAACGTTTAGATGTCGGAAGCCCCAAACCTCTTAAAGACCAAAGCATAGTAGATATTGAAGAAACTCTCCAGCGCATCCTCGGCACGCGCGTCAGGATACTCCACGGGAAAAAAAGAGGCCATATACAGATAGAGTATTATTCTACCGAAGACCTGAACCGCATATTGGATATACTGGAATCCAAAAAATAGACCTACCCGCCGAAATATCTTGACGGCCATCCCCCCGATTGTTTACAATATAATATTCATTACTATTCTTAATATATAAATATATGGAGAGTATATTATGGTTCAACAGACGTTAGTTCTAATAAAGCCGGACGGGCTTAAAAAGTCGCTGACCGGCAACGTGCTAACCCGCCTTTCAGAGACTAAGCTGGATATAGTAGCGGCAAAGATAGTGAAAGTTTCCCGCGAACTGGCTGCAGAGCATTATAGCATGTTAAAGGATAAGCCGTTTTTTGACGACCTGCTGAAATATCTTATGGGTGAATATCATAAGAAAAAGGTCATGGCACTTGTGTATTGGGGCGACGACGCCTGTAGCAAGATACGCCAGATATGCGGGGCGACTAACCCGGAAGAGGCTGATTCGGTTTCCATACGCGGCGCTTACGGCAGGATAACCACCAAGGGCGTATATGAAAATGTGATACACGCTTCTACAAATCCGGCCGAGGCTGAGCGGGAAATAAAATTATGGTTCCAGCCCGACGATATAATACTCGATCTTTATCCTTCTAAGACGGTAAAAGAGGTTTGCGACCGACGGGTCTGGGCGTAAGTCAGTTTAAAACAACATGTTAGTGTAAAGCGAAAAGATCAAAGCGAAAAGCTAAAGCGCTACTGGAGATCCAGGTCCGAAGGACACAACAATTTTGAATTTTGCATTTTACGTTTTAAATTAAAGATGCTACAAAAGGGGCGAAGATGATACGATCGATGACAGGCTTCGGCAGGGGGCATGCCAATATAGACGGCGGCGCAATTGCCGTCGAGATCAAGACCGTCAACCACAAATTTTTTGATGCTACTTTAAAACTTCCCCCGGGCCTTGCGATGTTCGAGGACGATATCAAGGAGATATTGCAAAAGCATATCAAACGCGGCAAGGTCAGCCTGAACATGGTGTGTGATGGAAAGCTTTTTAAGGCGGAAAAGGTCAGCATCAACAGGGACGCCGCCAGGGCGTATTACGAGGAGCTGAAGTCCCTGAAGAAGTCTTTGGGGTTACAGGAGGCCATTTCTATAAAAGATATAATAGTACTCCCCGGCGTATTGAGCGTAGACGCAGCGGGCAGAATCACCGGTCAGTTATGGCCGCAGGTCAAGAAGGCCTTGGAGGCAGCTATTACCAATCTTCTCAAGGACCGGATAAAAGAAGGAAAGTCTTTGTATAAAGATCTTTCCACGCGGTCAAAGCATATAAAAGCTATGCTGGCCATCATCAGGTCCAGGGCTCATCTGAATATTGAGGAGTACAGAAAACGTTTCGCCGAGAGGATCAGGGATCTGACGGGGGGCAACGATATAAATATGGGGCGCCTGGAGATGGAAGTAGCTATCTACGCTAAAAATAGCGACATAGCCGAAGAGATAACGCGCCTCCAGAATCACCTGGCAAATTTTGACAAGACCATCACGGCTAACGATGAGGTAGGCAAGAAGCTCGATTTTATCGCCCAGGAGCTCCACAGGGAAACCAACACTATAGGCTCCAAAGCAAGCGACTTCAAGATATCCAAACATGTAATCGAGATAAAAGGGGAGATCGAGAAGATACGCGAGCAGGCGAAGAACCTCGAGTAGGTAAGATGCTTTCAAGTCATGTAAGATCAAGCAAACCGCGTGCAAAGATATTTGTCGTATCGGCGCCCTCCGGAGCCGGCAAGACCACTCTGTGTAAAAAACTGCTCGAAGATGATTTGGGGTTAGCCGACTCTATTTCGATGACGACGCGCCCGCCCAGGCCCGGCGAAAAAGACGGCGTCGATTACAAATTCGTAACCCGCGCCCAATTCCTTAAGATAGCCCGATCGAAAGGGTTCCTGGAGCATGAGAACAATTTCGGATTTCTTTACGGGACCCCCAGGAAATTTGTAGACGAGAAACTGGCAAACGGGATATCGGTTTTATTAAGTATCGACGTAAAGGGGGCCATGAAGGTACGCCGTTTATACCGCAAGAGAGCCGTCCTTATATTTATACTCCCACCGTCGATGGCGGCGCTAGCAAAAAGACTTAAAGGAAGAATGGCGGACAGCCGTGAATCTATAAAAACGCGGCTTGCGATCGCAAAAAAAGAGATGGCTTGCAAAACCGCTTACGACTATAGAATAATAAACGATAAAATAGATAAAGCTTATAGAAAGCTTAAAAATATCGTTACTTCAGAACTGGAGAGAGGGAGTATATCATGCAAAACATAGGGATAGATAGATTGATCGACAAAACAGGCAGCGCTTATAAACTTGTGATCATGACGGCAAGGCGGGCGATAGAGCTTTCCGAAGGGGCGGCGAAGCTGGTCGACGCACCGGTTGACCAGAAGACTATCAATATAGCTCTTCAAGAGATCATAGAGGGCAAGGTTACATACAAAGCTCAGGAGTAATGTGGGAAAGACGAAGCCTTTTATCGTAATAGGGGTGACCGGCAGCATAGCCGCTTACAAAGCTTGCGATATACTTAGTATGCTTAACAAAGAAAACATGGATACCCAAGCCATACTTACAGAAGAGGCGCGCCATTTTATTACACCCCTTTCGCTGCAAACGTTATCGCGCAACAAGGTCTTGACAGACATGTTTGAGCTTCCAGAAGAATGGAGTCCGCTTCATACGTCTTTGGCTGATAAGGCGGATGTGATTCTTATAGCTCCGGCAACAGCTAACGTAATAGGCAAGCTCGCAAATGGGATATGCGACGATCTCTTGACCTGTGTTGTTTACGCTACCGATGCGGACATCCTGATCGCACCGGCCATGAACGATCGCATGTATAATCATGCCATTACCCAGGAAAACATAAAAAAACTTAAAAAGATAGGATATAAATTCATATCTCCGGCCAAAGGCAGGCTCGCGTGCGGTCGCGATGCGATCGGTTGCTTGGCTTCCGCAAGTGATATAGTAGAGGAAATAAAGAGGCTTACCAAGTGAAGCCGTCATTTCTTGTTACAGCAGGGCCGACAAGAGAACGAATAGACCCCGTCAGGTTTATCTCCAATTATTCTACCGGAACTTTCGGGTATATAATAGCTAAAGAAGCGGCCAAAAGAGGTTTTAAAACTACCCTTATAAGCGGCCCTACTCATATAGAGCCGCCTTCCGGCTGTGGCATACGTTTTATAAGAGTTGAGAGCGCCTTGGAGATGCTGGAGGCCGTAAAGCGCGAGTTTCGCACTCATACATGCCTTATAATGTCAGCGGCAGTATCAGATTGGCGCGTAGCAGCGCCTTCCGGTTTTAAGATAAAGAGAAAGACTTCGCCTTTAATTTTAAAATTAATACCAAATCCGGACATATTATCCGAGATAGGAACCAGCAAAGGATCTAAGATTGTCGTGGGTTTTGCCTTAGAAACTGATAATATGGTTGGCCATGCAACGAAAAAGTTAAGGGAAAAGAATCTTGACATAATAGTAGCTAACGAACTGAGTGTAAAATCGAATGTTTTTGGAGCCGTTCGAACCAATATAGCTATTATCGACCGGAATGGCGGCATAAAAACGTATGTAGGCAAGACAAAGGGCTCTCTCGCAAAGATTATTCTTGACAAGGTTTTAAGTTTTAATATATAGTCTTATTTCCATATATATATAATATGATAGGCAGGCTATGCACCTCGTGGACAAGAAAATCGGCCGTTTATATGGGTTTCGATACAGTAAGGCCTTTACTTTATTAGAGCTTGCTATAGTTGTAGTCATATTTTTAGTGGTTTTAACGGCGCTAGCTCCCTTTATACATATTGCAAAGGATTGGGCCGGAATAGTTAATTGTTCCAGCAATATAAGGCAGCTCAGCCTGGGCATCCACAGGTATGCCGCGGACCACAACGGGGATTTCCCGGCCAGGCTATATGATCTATATCCTGCGTATGCGAAAGATGAAAGATTTTTTTATTGTCCATCGCTTAAAGGCTCTATTCAAAAGAACGGCTCCGGTTACGAGTACACGGCAGGGTTGAGCAAGTCTTCGCCCGGGGACTCAGTGATAATACGGGATACGGAATCCAACCATGCTCGTTTAGGAAGTCATGTACTTAAAGTTAACGGCTCTTTAGAATTATTACGTAAGGATCGCGGCGCGGTAGCCAAGAGGTAAGGCGGGAGTCTGCAAAACTCCTATTCAGCGGTTCAATTCCGCTCCGCGCCTCCAATCTGCTTTCGCGTACGGGGAGGCAAATGCCCCGAAGGCTGCGAAGATAATTTTCGACGCGGAGCGGAGAAAATTATCGAGCGCTTAGCCGAGGGGCAATAAATTAAGCACTGGGTTTTTGAATCGGCATTTTCCCATCGGGACTCTTTAGTTTTGTATTTTTGCCTAATGATAGCAAAAATACAAAACATTTAATCCCCTCTGGGGTGCAATTTTCGGAGAAAATTGCTAGGGCAGTTAGCGCAGTTGGTTAGCGCACCACGTTGACATCGTGGGGGTCAGAGGTTCGAGTCCTCTACTGCCCACCACTTCCACGGTATTATGGGCGAGTGGTGGAATGGCATACACGAAGGATTTAAAATCCTTTGGCCGTAAGGTCTTGAGGGTTCAACTCCCTCCTCGCCCACCAAAGAAAGAAAATATATGGACCTATCGACATTAAGACACAGCGCTTCACATGTGATGGCGCACGCGGTCAAGAGCCTCTGGCCCGACGTAAAGCTCGGCATAGGCCCGGCTATAGAAGACGGGTTTTATTATGATTTCGACAGAGAAGAGCCGTTTACAGCCGAAGATCTAGACAAGATAGAAGAGAAGATGTCCGAAATCATAGCCCGTAATTATAAATTCGAGCGCTCGGAGATGAAAAAAGCCGACGCGGTGAAGGTATTTAAAAAGCTCGGGGAGAAATATAAGCTGGAATTGATAAAAGAGATACCGGACCAGGTGGTGAGTGTATACAAAGACGGCGATTTTACCGATCTTTGCCGCGGGCCTCACGTAGAATCCACCGGGCAGATAAAGGCCTTCAAGCTTTTAGCCGTAGCCGGGGCGTATTGGCACGGGATAGAGACAAACCCCATGTTGCAAAGGATATATGGTACTGCGTTCGAGACCGAGGAGGAATTGAACGATTATCTATTGATAATAGAAGAAGCGAAAAAGCGCGACCACAGAATACTGGGCAAGCAACTGGGCTATTTCAGCCAGAACGAAGAAGTTGGCCCGGGCCTGGTCCTTTATCATCCTAAAGGGGCGATGCTAAGGATGCTCATCGAGGACTACATAAAAAAAGAGCATCTGAAGCGCGGGTACGAATTGGTGATAGGGCCGCACATCATGAAGAGCGACATCTGGATAACGTCGGGCCACTACGATTATTATAAAGAGAACATGTACATGTTCAAGATAGAAGGGCAGGAATACGCCATAAAACCCATGAACTGCCCGGGCCATATACTCGTTTATAAATCGAAAACCCGCAGCTATAGAGAGATGCCCATAAGATATTTTGAGTTAGGCACCGTTTACCGTAATGAGAAGTCCGGGGTATTACACGGCCTTCTCAGGGTCCGCGGCTTTACTCAGGATGACGCGCACATATTCTGTCTTAGAGAACAGGTTGAGGACGAGATCGTCAAGGTGATAGATTTTGTCATAGACACTTTAAACGTATTCGGTTTCGAAGACTTTGCCGTGGAACTTTCCACGCGTCCGGCCAAGTCTATAGGAAATGACGAAGACTGGGAGGCCGCCCAGAGCGCATTGATAAATGCCCTCAAGAAGAAATATCTGAATTTCGAGATAAACGAAGGAGAGGGCGCATTCTACGGGCCGAAGATAGATATAAAATTACGCGATGCCCTGAGGAGGGAATGGCAATGCGCTACCATACAATGCGATTTTGCACTCCCCGAGAGGTTCAACCTTACATATGTAGGCCCCGACGGGAAAGAGTACAGGCCTATCATGCTTCATAGAGTTATATTGGGTTCGGTTGAGCGCTTTACCGGCGCCCTTATAGAGCACTTCGCAGGGGCCATGCCTTTGTGGCTTGCGCCTACCCAGGTTATCATAATACCTGTTTCGGAACGCGGCATCAATTACGCAAGGCATGTGGAAAAAGTTTTATTGGATCAGGGCATACGCGTAAACTTTGACGCGCGAAACGAGAGGCTTCAGAAGAAGATACGCGACGCCGAGATGGAAAAGATCCCGTATATGGTAATACTTGGAGAGACGGAAGCGGTCGAGAACTCCATATCGGTCAGGTCAAAGGCGCAAGGAGACATAGGGAAATTACGTTTAGAGGACTTTATTCAAATGCTTAAAAGAGAAGTGCAAGAGAAAGTGAGGTGAGAGCATCGCAACGAAAGACCTTAGAATAAACAATCGTATCAGAGTAAGGGAAGTCCGAGTAATAGGCGAAAACGGCGAGCAACTCGGTGTGCTGCAGACACAGGATGCGATAAAGCGGGCCGAGGAGGCCGGTTATGACCTTGTAGAAGTAGCGCCGACATCAAATCCACCCGTATGCAGGATCATGGACTATTCGCGTTATAAGTATGAACAGGAAAAACGCGAAAAAGAGGCGCGAAAAAAACAGAAGGTCATACACATAAAAGAGATCAGGATGGGGCCGAAGATAGGCGAGCACGATTACCAGTTCAAGCTCCGGAATCTGGAAGAGTTTCTGAAGAGAGGCGACAAAGTCAAGGTGACGATGATGTTCAGGGGAAGAGAGATGTCTCACCAGGACCTTGGCCGTCAGATCCTGGACAGGCTTGCCAAAGACGTTTCGGTAGTAGGCGAGATAGAAGAGCCGCCGAAACTCGAAGGCCGCATCATCGCGATGGTTATAAGAGCAAAGTAAATTATATTTCGGATTTCGATATTAGGATTTCGAATTTATTTGACATGTCTATAACGGGGGAGATGAAATGCCTAAGCTAAAATCAAACAGAAGCGTCCGGAAAAGGATGCGCGTAACAAAATCCGGGAAGATAAAACACTTCAAAGCCACAAAAGGCCACCTATTGACGACAAAGAACGCGAACAGGAAAAGGCGTTTACGCAGACCTACTTATGTATCGAGCGCCGAAAAAAAGATAATGAAGCTTTTGCTGCCCTACGGGGCCTAGAAGCAGGAACAGAAGATCCTGTGGCAGCTTATTTGCGTCGCGGCCGCAGGGTATAATTTGAACGCAAATCTTAGGAGGAGTTATGCCGAAAGTCAAACATGCCGTTGCTACAAGGCGGCACCGTAAAAGAGTATTGAAAAAAGCCGAAGGCCAGTTCGGAGGCAGATCCAGGATGTACCGAAGGGCAAAAGAATCTGTCCAAAAGGGCATGTATTACAGTTACCGCGACAGGAAGCAGAACAAGCGTAATTTCCGCAGTCTGTGGATAGCCAGAATAAATGCCGGCTGCAGAGAGTGCGGCATATCCTATTCCAAATTCATCTACGGATTGGGAAAAGCCAAGATAGCGCTTGATAGAAAAATACTATCCGAGCTTGCGGTATCGGATATGAAGGCGTTTGCCAAGATAGTAGAAGCCGTAAAGGCTTAATCAATATCCCCGCATTTATATTGTGTGGGGAATAAAAAGCCATACCCCACGAAAACGACGTGGGGTATCTTTTAGGAAGATATTATGCGTCAGCGCATACAGGACATCGAAAGAGAAGCTATTGGTGAAATAGATGCCGCATCCGGCCAGGAGATAGAGGCCCTAAGGGTCAAATACCTTGGCCGCAAGGGCATCATCACCGAGCTATTTAAAAAGATGGGGGAGGTGTCCTCCGAAGAGCGCCCCGAAATAGGGAGGCTTATCAATCTGTTGAAAGAGACCGTTTCGGGAAGGCTTGACGGCAAAGCCGGCTGCAGCTCAGGGCAATCGGCAACCCATGCTGAAAGCATAGACACCACTTTGCCCGGGATGGCCTTAAGCCCAGGCCGCATACACCCGATAACCAAAACCATAGAAGAGATATGCGAAGTATTCATATCGCTTGGGTTCAGGGTCGTGGAGGGGCCTGAGATAGAGACCGAGCATTATAATTTTGAGTCCTTGAATATACCTTTAGAGCATCCGTCCAGAGACGCATTCGATACTTTCTACCTGGCTTCCAAGGGCGGGAAGCATCTTCTGAGAAGCCACACCTCTCCTGTGCAGGCGCGTTTCATGGAAAAGCACAAACCGCCGTTTGCCATAGTCGTGCCGGGGAAAGTTTATAGGCCTGACGCCACCGATGCATCGCACTCCTTCATGTTTCATCAAGTTGAGGGACTTGTAGTGGGCAGCGACATAAAATTCTCCGATCTTAAAGGCGCTTTGGGGGTCTTCGCCAGGCAATTGTTCGGAGGCTCAACAAGGATGCGGCTCAGACCGAGTTTCTTTCCATTCACGGAACCAAGCGCTGAAGTCGACATATCTTGTATTATTTGTTCCGGTAAAGAGCGGGGGGCACTGCTTAGCCCGGATCAGCTTGAAGGACAAAACGACAGTACTCCGCGCAAATGCAGTGTCTGCGGCGGCAAGGGCTGGTTGGAAATCTTAGGGGCTGGTATGGTCAACCCGAAAGTGTTTAAAAACGTCGGGTATGACCCGGACAAGGTTACAGGTTTTGCGTTCGGCATGGGCGTTGAGCGCATAGCGATGCTAAAATACGGTATAAACGATATTCGAATGTTCTATGAAAACGACGTGAGGTTTTTGAAACAGTTTTAAATCAGATCAATAAAGGTCAATTTGAGATTTGTCGTTACCGGTAACTATCGAGCGGCTTTATGAAAATAAGTTATAACTGGTTAAAGGAATACGTAGATATTAAGTTGCCTCCAGAGGAGCTGAGGCGCCTCTTGACTATGAGCGGGCTTTCTGTCGAATCGGTCGATGCGATTGCCGGCGACAACATATTCGAGATAGAGGTAACCTCTAACAGACCCGACTGGCTTTCTGTGATAGGAGTAGCCCGGGAAGTGGCCGCGCTGACTGGGAAGAAAATAAAAATTCCATCCGTTCGTCATCACGAGGCCGCAAAGCCTCCAAAGCAATCTCAAAAAATAGTCCGTTCGATCGATTCGACTGCTCGCAGTGAAAGTTTACGGTTTTCCGTCAAGATAGAGGATAAAAGGCTTTGCCCCAAATATACCGCTAGAGTTATTGCCGATGTAGCCGTGGGAGAATCGCCGGATTGGCTGAAAGCACGCCTGGAGGCCATGGGGCTGAGATCGATAAATAACGTAGTGGATATTACAAACTTCTGTCTTTTTGAGACTGGAGAACCCATGCACGCATTCGATCTGGATAAGATATCAGGGCGTGTTATAACCGTACGCAAAGCCAAAAAAGGTGAAAAGCTTAAGACGATCGACGGGGTAGAACGGGTTCTTGACGAGTCGATGATAGTTATCGCCGACTCAAAAGGTCCCATAGCTTTGGCTGGGATCATGGGCGGGCTGGATACGGAAGTGACCGCTTCTACTAAGAATATACTTTTGGAAGCGGCGTCTTTCGACCCTATTGCTATACGGCGTACGTCCAGACGTTTCGCTCTTTCTACCGAGTCGAGTTATCGATTCGAGCGAAAAGTCGCAATAACGAATATAGAGTATGCGTCTTTAAGGGCGACCGCGCTCATAAAAGAGCTTGCCGGCGGCGCGCCCGGCGAATTTACCGAATCCGCGGGGAAGACAAAGAATGTTAGATCGGTTACGCTGCGCTTATCGCGCCTTTATAAACTGTTGGGCATATATATACCTACTTCAAAAGTTAAAGGGATTCTTACAGCGCTTGGTTTAAAGATCGGAAAGTCTTCGAAGGACTCGCTTTTTTTGCATGTTCCGGATTTCAGGAATGATATAAACGCCGAAGTAGATTGCATCGAAGAGGTAGCCAGGGCCTACGGTTACGGGAAAGTCCCAGAGACTATACCCGGCATAGTAGATCAACCGGAACGGTTGGAGAGAAAGCGCGTCATAGCAAAAAATATCCGCGCTACGCTTACCGCTAACGGAGCGTTCGAGATAATAACCTACAGTTTGATCAGCAGAAAGGCTATAGAGTCAAGCCGATGCGGGTTAGAGCACGTTGCGGAAGTGAGAAACCCTCTTTCCGGCGAGCAGGAAGTTATGCGCTCGAGTCTTTTGCCCGGTATGCTTAACGCCATCCTTTGGAATATTAACAGAAAGAACAAAAACCTTAAACTTTTTGAATTGGGCAGCGTATATAAAAAGACCGGAGAGGATAAATTTGAAGAGATCGAATCGCTCTCTATAGCGGTTACGGGCGAGATAGTATCGGGGTGGCAGGTCCCGGTAAGGCCGGCCGATTTCTATGATCTTAAAGGGATGGTCGAAAAGGTGGTCGGAGAACTCGGGTTGACCGGCATTTCATTCAAGTCGTCAGACCGCCCAGGACTTGCCAAAGGCGCGTGCGCCGATGTCTTATTATCCGGACAAATTATAGGTTTTATCGGCGAGGTGGATCGCGAGGTAGCCCATGATTTCGATATAAAAGATAAGATATATTTTGCCCAGTTGATCAGAGGCCCTTTGTGCGAAAAATCGGTTCTGAAGAAAGCCTTCCAGGCGATACCTCGCTACCCTTCTGTCTCCCGGGATATATCGGTTGTCGTATCAAAGGATATTTTGAACTCAGACTTGGTCGGGTGTATAAACGGTGCGGCCGGCCCGCTTTTGAAGAGCGTAGAATTGGTAGATAGGTATAAAGGCAAACAGATATTCGGCGATAATATCAGCATGACATACAGGCTCGAATACCAGGATTCTTCACGCACCCTTGAAGAGAAAGACATACAGGATGTGCACGCCAGGGTTTTGAATGCTTTGGCTGAGCGATTCGGCGCTAAACAAAGATAGCGGCCGGGGTTCGATTTGTCTTTCCCGATTTTTGTGATATACTTGTAGTGGAATAAAAATTCCCTGCGATGTGCGTGATTCGGATGGAGAATCTTGAGCCATTAGCACTAAACTAGGGAGCCTAACTGAACGGACGCCTTGGCGTACGTACGAGGGCACCCACCTGTTACGAACAGGGTCAAGATAATTCAATCACACACGGCATCAGCGGGGATTTTTTATACACAATGGATCTGTTTGAGACGGGTAAAAATAAGATAAGAACGCATGAGCCTCTGGCCGCGAGGATGAGGCCCAGGACCATAGATGATTTTGCGGGGCAAGAGGATATCCTGGGTAAAGGCAAGCTCCTGCGAAGGCTTATAGAGACTGACAAAATATCCTCGATAATATTGTACGGCCCGCCCGGTTGCGGCAAGACTACGCTTGCGCTTATAATAAGCGAACGCACAGGCGCCCATTTTGACAGGATAAACGCCGCTTCCAATAATGTTGCCGATATACGCAAGATAATAGATGCCGCAAAAAAACGCGAATCTATTAACGGTAAACGCACGATTCTCCTTATAGACGAAATACACCGCTTCAATAAAGCCCAACAAGATGTGCTCATGCCCGACGTCGAGGCAGGGAACCCCGTCCTGATAGGAACGACCACCCATAATCCGTTTTTTTATGTAAATGCGGCCCTTCTTTCCAGGTCCCAGGTATTCGAATTCAAAAAACTACCCGAATCGGATCTGGTGTCAATTTTAAAACGCGCGTTACAGGATAAAGAGTATGGACTTGGCAAAATACCGGTCTCCATGGATGAAGATGCGCTTAAACACCTGGCTTTTGTATCAGATGGAGACGCCAGGAAGGCCCTTTCAAGCCTTGAGATAGGGGTTTTGAGCACGCCTGCTTCGAAGGACAAGAAGGTGCATTTTACCGTGAAGGTTGCTGAAGAATCGATACAGAAGAAGGCCGTCATTTATGACAAGGACGAAGACGGACATTACGATACCATCTCGGCTTTTATAAAATCCATGCGCGGTTCGGATCCGGATGCCGCCCTGTACTGGCTCGCCAAGATGATATATGCAGGCGAAGACCCGCGTTTCATAGCAAGGCGTATCGTGATTTGTGCCGCAGAAGATGTGGGTAACGCCGACCCGCAAGCGATAGTAATCGCTAACGCTGCCTTGCAGATCTCGGAATTTGTGGGTATGCCTGAAGCCAGGATCCCGCTTGCGCAAGCGGCAGTCTATGTGGCATGCGCTCCGAAATCTAATGCGGCCTATTTGGGAATAGAATCAGCCCTAAAAGACGTCGAGGACGGCAAAATCCTCGAAGTCCCTGACCACCTGAAAGACGCGAACCTGGATGGGGATGCATTTGGACACGGCAAAGGCTACAAATACGCCCACGACTTTAAAGACCACTACGTCGAGCAAGAATACAAGCCCTCGGATAAGAAATATTACATACCGACGGAGCTTGGGCACGAAAAGAAGATAAAAGAGTGGCTATCAAAACTGAAATCAAGCGAGGGTAGTTCGCAGTGAAAAGCGCAAATTCATATGTCATATAAAGCGATCGTTCTGTTATCCGGTGGTCTCGACAGTATCCTTGCCGCAAGGCTCATGAAAGAGCTTGGGTTCGAAGTGGACTGCGTCCATTATCACATAGACTTCGCTGCCTGCAGCGGAGGTAAGGCCGGGGCTGAGAAAGCGGCCAAGGCGATCGGCGTACCGCTGAAGGTGTTCGACATAACAAAGGAGTACTTAGGAATACTAAAAAACCCGGCGCATGGATACGGGGCGAACGTAAACCCCTGCATAGACTGCAAAATATTCATGCTTAAGAAAGCGAAAGAGTATATGGAGAAAGCCGGAGGAGCTTTTTTGGTTACGGGAGAAGTGCTCGGCGAGCGCCCCATGTCCCAAAGGAAAGACGCCCTCAATCTGATAGAAAAAAAAGCCGGGGTGCGAGGCATGCTTCTGCGTCCGCTCTCTGCGAAGCTGCTTGAGCCGACCATCCCGGAGAAGGAAGGGATAGTGGACCGCGAAAAGCTCCTCGATATTAGGGGCAGGTCCAGAAAACCGCAAATGTCCCTGGCCGAAAAATTCAGTATCAAAGAGTATCCCAATCCTTCAGGTGGGTGCCTTCTTACAGATCCCGGCTTTGCAAAGCGCGTCAAGGACCTGTTTAAGCATGATGCCGTTAATATTGACAATCTACTGTTATTAAAAGAAGGCCGGCATTATCGCATTGCGGACGATGTAAAACTCGTGGTCGGAAGAGACGAAAACGAAAATATGGAATTGCAAAGAATAGCGGTTCCGGGAGACGTATATCTTAAGCTGAAAGATAAGCAAGGTCCGGTCTCGCTTTTGCGCGGTAAGGTAGACGATGATATTATAAAACACGCCGCGGGAATAGCCGCTTACCACACTAAATTCAGGCACGAGCCATATTTGGCAGTGGACTACTGGATGCATGGTTCAAATATACGCACGACTGTAAGCGTAAAGCCGGCGTCTCAGACAGAAGTGGAAAAGATAAGGATACAATAAAATTTATGGAAAAACTGCCGACTCTAGGGAAGATCCACCCGGAATTTTTTAATAGCTTTATATATCCGCGCCTTGGCCATCCCGACAGTTCTGTTCTTGTAAAACCTCAGCACGGAGTCGACTTTGGCGTTGTAAGGTTGGGTTCCAGCGTCATGGTAATGTCCACAGACCCTTTTTACATTGCCCACGAGCTCGGAATAGAGAAGGCCGCCTGGTTTGCGGTTCATATAATAGCAAGCGATGTTGCGGTAAGCGGGATACCTCCGCGTTATCTATCCATAGACCTGAACCTTCCTCCTGAGATGAGCGAAAAGGATCTTGTGCTGATGTGGGATACCGTACACCGAGAATGCAAAAAACTCGGTATAAACGTTGTTACGGGGCACACGGCCAGATATGCAGGGTGTAATTTCCCCATGGTGGGGGGCGCTACCGTAATAGGGGTAGGTAGAAGAAAGGATCTTATCATACCAAAGGTTTGCCCGGGAGACCTGATCATAGTTTCGAAAGGTCCCGCGATCGAAACTACCGGGCTAATGTCTGCCTATTTCCCGGAATTCCTTGAAAAGGCTTATGGCAGCGATTTTGTTAAAAAAGCCCAGAAGATCTACTACCAGATGTCTACCGTCGAGGATGCGAAGATAGCGGCAGCGGCTGGAGGGGTTACGGCTATGCACGACGCTACGGAATGCGGCGTATTCGGCGGTCTGTATGAGATGGCCTCTCATAGTAATGTCGGCATGGATATATATCTGGATACTATCATAGTGCAGGACGAGGTGAAAAAGACATGTAAATGTTTCGGTATCGACCCTTACTGCGCTATAAGTGAAGGGACCCTTCTTGCTACCGCAAAAAGATCTAAAGCAAAAGGTGTCGTTAAGGCACTGGAAGATGAGGGGATATCGGCGAGTATCGCAGGCGAGGCAAATAACAAAAGCGGTATTATACGCGTAATCGAAAAAGGAAGCACCAGAAGGCTCGCCCATCCCCGCGTAGACCCTTTTTGGGTAAAGTTTGAAGAGTATCTGAACAAAAGAAAGACCTCCCGCAAAGATGGGTCAAATTAAAGAAGATCCAAGAACTCTAAGCATAGCACATATAGCGATAATAGCGGTCTTGGGTTTTATTATTTATGCTAATTCATTCGGTAATCAGTTTCTATACGATGACGACCGACTCATAGTCGATAATATTTACGTCAAGAACCTCTCTTATCTTCCCAAGGTCTTTACTCAAGATATAGGTGCCGGAGCGAATTTTAGCTACAGCTTTTATAGGCCGGTCCAAATATTTACTTACATGATAGATTATTTTTTATGGGGCCTTTCGGTATTTGGTTATCATCTCACGAATACGATAATGCATATATTGGTCGGCATATTCATCTATATCTTTATTTCTTCTCTGTTCAAAAACACCCGTGCCGGATTTTTTACTTCCATTCTTTTTATGGTTCATCCCGTTCATGTAGAAGCTGTAGCATATATATCAGGCAGGGCCGATGTGTTGGCGGGTTTAGGAATAGCCGCGTTTTTTACCTTTTATATTAAATATTTAGATTCGAATAAAACGGCATTTTTTGTTTTATCGGCGGCTTGTTATGTATTATCTTTACTTTCCAAAGAATACGCAATCATACTTCCATTCTTGCTATGTCTATATCATTATGTTTTCAAATATAAGATCAAGGTTGTGCCCGCCTGTGTTATAGGTGCCATTACAGCTTTATATATAACGCTTAGACTTACAGTCTTTTCTTTTCCTCTTTCAGAGCCGGTGATACCGCAACCTTTTACTGAAAGATTAGCTGGGTTTTTTGCGGCGATCTTTCAATACGCTCGTATAATATTTTTTCCCTTTGGTCTGCATATGGAATACGGGAAACGCACATTCGGCTTAACAGATCCAATGGTATTAGCAGGGGTTATAATTTTAGCGTTCTTTTTGTTATATGTTTATGTTACTCGCAATGAAAAGCCCATTTTTTTCTTATTAGGTTGGTTTTGCCTGTGTATGTTACCGGTCTCAAATCTTTACCCTATAAATGCGTATATGGCCGAACACTGGCTTTATGTACCGTCTATAGGGTTATTTGGCGTTGTCGGATATTTTTTGGCGAAACTATCGGATATAAACGGTTTTAAAATAACCGCGTTTTCCGTATTAGGATTGGTAGCGATATTTTTCGGTTATCTTACCATAACACAGAATGTTTACTGGAAAGACCCAATTACATTTTATGAACGTACATTAAAATATACCGATGCCGCGCGTATCTATAACAATCTGGGTAATATGTATGCCGATATGGGGGATTATGAAAAGAGCATTGGCTCATATAAAAAGGCCATAGAATCCGACCCTCAATATACAGGCGCTTATTCCAACCTTGGTAATCTGTATAATAAATTGGGTAAGTTGCAGGATGCCGTAGAAATATATAAGAAAGCCATCGCAGTCAATCCGCGTTTTGCCGATGCGTATAATAACCTCGGAACAGCTTACGATGCTTTAGGTGATCATGAGGCTGCCATGAATGCATATCGCCAAGCCCTCGAAATAAGACCTAATTATTCGGAAACATACAGCAATATGGGGAATATTTCGTACCGATTAGGTCATTTTGACGAAGCGGCTAGATTATATAAGAAAGCCGTAGATATAAACCCATACAATGCCATAGGCTACTATAATCTAAGCAAGGCATACCGAAAACTGGGTCAAGAACAGGCTGCAGACGAGGCGTACGGAATAGCTAAAGAGTTAAATCCAAATCTTCCGTGACCTTTAAATAATGTCGACCGGGTTATTTTATTTTGATCATACTTGACCATTAATCTGGGAGGTAGTAATATATTCATTATATTTAAGGATATTATAATGTATATAAAGGGCGGGTTAAAAAATACGGCAATGTCTAGATCCAAGGCATTGCCTTTTTGTTTGTTCGCTGCCTTTCTGGCATTAATAGTTTGCGGCGCATCTCAGGGTATATGCGAAATAAATAAACGCAGCATGCAGACGATCCCGCTATCCCTCGAGGACGCTATATCCATAGCCTATAAAAACAATAAATCTATCCAGATACAGGAGGAGCAGGTCGCCGCCGCCAAGGCAGGTATTCTGTATGCAAAAAGCGAGTTTCTGCCAAAGCTGAATACCCAGTATAACTACACTTACAACGCCGCCACATTTAAGCTTCCTCAGGCCATCGAGCAAGCCGAAGGAGTTCATAAAGACATAGGCATATTCACCGGTTATCAAAACGAGAACGTAGGGACGGTCACCGTAGAGGAGAACCTTTTCAACGGCGGAGCAAGCTATGCGCAGTTGAAACAGGCCAGACTAAATCTTAAATCCGCATGGGAATTATTGCGGGCCAAGAAACTCGAAGTCGAATTCGAGACCAAAAGGCTTTTTTACGGGCTTCTTCTGGCGTATGAGATAGAGAGGATAAAAGGAGAGTTGGTAGACCAGGCCAAGGCGCATTATTCACAAGTGCAGAACATGTACGATCATGGCACGGCGTCGAGGTTCGATCTTTTGCAGTCTAAGGTCCAAATATCCAAAGTCACGCCAGGTTATATAAGCGCCAAGAACGAAGTTGACATACTAAAATCCGACTTGAAGAAACTCCTCAGTATTAACTTGAAAGACGATATCAAGGTGATAGGTAAATTGACCTACGATTCCGTAGAAATCAAAGAACCCGAGTTCTTGATCAATGCGTATATTCACAATCCTCAGGTTATAGCCCAGACCCTGGGCATAGATATAAGTAAATGGGGGATTGACGTGGCTCAAGCCTCTTTACTACCACAGGTCAGCGGTAGTTTCGGCTACAGTTATAAATCCAGCAGGGTCGGTACCATGTTTAACTATAAGCACTCGAACTGGAGCGGCGGGGTGGTGGTGACGGTGCCGATATTCGACAGCTTCGCTACCACGGCGAAAGTCCAGGATGCCCGGGCCAAGTATGCCCAGGCAGTCCTTTCTACTATGGACCTTCGGGATCAGGTGGCTGTAGATATACGTAAAGGGTGCCTGGATATGATAAGGTCAGAGGCTATCATCAATTCACAAAAGGACAGCCTGGTAGAAGCGGCAGAGGCTTTGAGAATAGCCAATGTCAGCTACGAAAACGGCGAAGCTATCAATCTGGACATATTGGATTCGCAGGTTTCTTTAAGCCAGGTTGAACAGAACCTGGCCGGCGGGATATACGATTACCTGATGGCCCAAGCATTTGTAGATAAGACCATGGGCAAAGAATTTCTTCAAGACCGATGATCTTGCAGAGCACGTTTAAGTGTGCCCTACTTCTTTTTTAGCTATGAATCAGGAGGAATAAGATGAAAGCTGTAAAAAATATACAAGAAGCGGCGAAGAAACTTAATGCCAAGATCGCGCCCAAGATAACTCCAAAGCATAAAAAGATGTTGATGGTTGCGGGCGGGATTATACTCGTGATCCTGATATTCATGGAGGTGAAACGTATAGAAGCGAGCCGTTATATAAAGGTCTCCGGCAATATGGAGTGCGATGATATCCGGCTATCCTTCAGGGTTGAAGGGAAGATCCAGAAGCTTAATTTTGACGAAGGGGACGTGGTAAAATCCGGCGATACAGTCGCTTTGCTAGAGACCGACGAGCTTACAAAGATAAGGGATGAGGCTGCCGGGGCGCTCCAGCGTACGATATTCGAGTATCGCCTGGCCAGGATAGACTATGAAAGAGCTGAAAATCTTTATAAGGCAGGATCGATCTCGACCCAGAAACGCGACTCAGCCCAGACAAAATCCGATGGATTGCGCGCACAGATAAAAGAATTAAAATCCGCTTTGGATCTGGCGAACACAAGGCTCGGGTTCGCTAACCTGCAATCGCCGATAAATTGTTATATATTGACCAAAAGCGCTCTTGCGGGAGAGGTGGTTCAGGTGGGCGCTACAGTTTTCACTGTAGCCGACCTCCAGAACATATGGGTTACGGCCTATTTAGAAGAGAAAGATCTGGCTAGGGTGAAGCTCGGTCAAAAGGCCTTCGTCAAAACAGATACCTACCCGGATAAGGAATATAAGGGCTGGGTATCGTTCATAGCCCCGGAGGCGGAGTTTACTCCTAAACAGATACAGACTAACGAGGAGAGGGTAAAACTGGTCTACCGCGTAAAAGTGAAGACCGACAACTCGAGCCTGGAGCTTAAACCCGGTATGCCTGCCGATGCCTACATCGAGCGTAATTAGAAATAGCATAAATATCTGTCCCCATACCGGGCGTTTAAGAAGCCCATCGCCCGGAGCGGACCAACTCACCTAAATTATAAAAATGTCAGTCATAAAATGCGTTAATCTGACCCGCAAATTCGGTAATCTTACCGCAGTGGATCATCTAAACCTCGATATCCCTGAAGGCGAGATATTCGGTCTGGTAGGTCCGGACGGAGCAGGCAAGACCACGACCATGCGTCTCTTGACCGGTATTCTCGACCCCACGGAGGGTGAGGGATGGGTATATGGTAAACATATAGTAAAGGAGTCCGAGACATTAAAAGACAATATTGCGTATATGTCACAACGTTTCGGTCTTTACGAGGAACTGACGGTGATGGAAAACGCCGAATTTTACGCCGACCTGTTCGGGGTAAGGAAAGAAGAACAGGCGGAGCGCATAGATAAGTTTTTAGGTTTTTCGGGGTTGTTGCCTTTCAAAAAAAGATTTGCCGGCAAGCTATCCGGCGGTATGAAGCAAAAGCTCGGCCTTGCCTGCGCGCTAGTGCATACTCCCAAGGTTCTCTTCCTGGACGAGCCCACAAACGGAGTCGATCCCGTGTCCAGGCGGGATTTTTGGAACATATTGTATGATCTGCTGAAAGAAAAAGTGACCATACTTTATTCCACGGCATACCTTGACGAAGCAGAGAGGTGCCGTAGGGTAGGGCTCATACATAAAGGCAAGCTTCTGCGCTGCGATACCCCGGAGAAGATAAAGAATGAGCGCAACGTCAAGACTCTGGAAGCGGCATTTATAGAGATAATAAAAGAAGCGGAAAAATGAGCGATATAGCGGTCAGCGTACAAAATCTGGAAAAGAGATTCGGGGACTTTACGGCGGTAAACCGTATAAGTTTCGATGTCAAACAGGGTGAGATATTCGGGTTTCTAGGACCGAACGGAGCCGGCAAATCTACCACGATCAGGATGCTCTGCGGTATCATAAGCCCTACCTCCGGTACCGGTACGGTGGGAGGGTATGACATCGTTAAAGAGCAGCATAGCATAAAAGAGAGCATAGGTTATATGTCACAGAAATTCTCGCTCTATGACGATCTCACCGTCGAAGAGAACATCGCTTTCTATAGCGGTATATATAAGATCCCTAAAGACGCGCGAAGAGAACGCGCCGACGAGGTTATACGCGTAGCCGATATAGAAAGTTTCCGCCACCGCCTTACACGCGAAATATCGGGCGGCTGGAAACAGCGCCTGGCGCTGGGGTGCGCCCTTATCCACAGGCCGAAGATACTGTTTCTCGATGAGCCCACATCCGGCGTGGACCCGATAACGCGCGCCAACTTCTGGGGAATTATAAAGAGCCTTTCAAGCCAGGGCGTGACGGTATTTGTCACGACCCACTATATGGATGAGGCGGAGAATTGCAACAGAATGGTATTGATATATAAAGGTAACATCATCGCCATGGGCACCCCTACCCAGATGAAGACCGATAATATGAAGAACGATGTTCTGGAGATAGTGGTGGAAAATTCCGAGGAATGGGTGGAGAAGATAAAAACTATCGAAGGCGTCAAGGAGACGGCGCTATTTGGCGTGAACATACACGCGGTAGTCTATGATGCCGCAAAGTCAATCGCGGCTATAAATGCTCTTTTTACAGCTGCCGGACTCAATAAATTCGAAGTCAGGAAGATAATGCCTTCGTTGGAAGACGTATTCGTATCTTCCATAGAGACATACGATGAGGAGCATAAGACCTAGATGAATTTTACCAGAGTAAGAGCGGTGTCAAAAAAAGAATTTATACAGATAAAGCGCGATCCCCGCTCGCTGGCGCTTGCTATCGGCATACCGGTATTCTTGCTACTGATATTCGGATACGGCCTTTCGCTCGATATAGATCACGTGAGGACCGCGATCTGGAACCAGGACCCAAGTCAGGAGACGAGAGATTTCCTTCTGAATTTCAGTAATTCCAAGTATTTCAGGATAGTAAAATATGTAGATAATTACAGGGACATCGTGCGGATGATAGACGAAGGAGAGGTCATGATGGCCCTGGTTATACCGAAGGATTTCTCCCGGTATATCACTTCGGGAGAAACGGCGCCTCTGCAGCTTATCGTGGACGGAAGCGATGCCAACACTGCCACCATAGCCGTCGGCTATGTCCGTTCAGTAGTATCCAGATATAACATGTACCTTTTAGATACAATATACGCCAAGCACGGCATAAAGGCCCCCAAGCTTCTCGACGCAAGGCCAAGGGTCTGGTATAACATGGGGCTTACCAGCACATGGTTCATAGTCCCGGGCGTCATCGCCATGATACTTATGATAATAGCGGCGCTTCTCATATCTCTTACCATAGCAAGAGAGTGGGAGAGGGGGACCATGGAGCAGCTCATATCCACCCCAATAAAGGCGCCTGAGTTGATAGTCGGTAAGTTCATACCATATTTCGCCATAGGGTTTCTTGACCTTACCATAGGGGTTATAATGGCGCAACTCCTTTTCGGCGTACCTTTCAGGGGGAGCTATATCGTATTTATAGGTTTGAGCGCATTATTTTTAACAGGCGCGTTGTCTCAGGGTATATTGATATCGATCATTGCGCGAAGCCAGCTTATGGCAAGCCAACTAGCGGCGTTATCAACCCTTATACCTACCGTATTATTATCAGGTTTTATATATCCCATATTTAACATGCCTAAATTTGTCCAAGCAATTACATACTTGGTTCCCGCGAAGTACTACATATTCATACTAAGACAGATATTTCTGAAAGGGGCAGGCTTAGCCACGATGTGGCAAGACGCCATGTTTCTGGGGTTATTTGGGGCCGGGATGTTTATGCTGTCTTTGAGGAAATTCAAAAAGAAGGTAGCCATTTAAAGCTCGGAGCGTAATTTTCAGGGAAAATTATTATGTTTGACAGGATCGGCGCGTTACTTACCAAGGAGTTCAAGCAGGTATTCCGGGACCCCAGGATGAAGGTCGTCATCTTCATCTCTCCTCTCATACAGATAATAATGTTCGGATACGCGGCGAATAAGGATATAACCTATGTCCCCACCGCCATATACGATAAGGATAACACCGTAGAAAGCCGCGACCTGCTCAGGAAATTTACCTATTCAACATATTTTGTTCCGGAGCGATACATATCTACCGATCGCGAACAAAGCGAGGTCCTTGATAGCGGCGACGTGAGTGCGGTAATCAGGATAGACCGGGGTTTTGGCCGTGACCTTAAAGGTAGAAGAGGCGCGGCTTTTCAGCTTGCCTATGACGGAAGCGACTCCAATACCGCTATGGTCATAATGGGTTACGCTAATACTATAATAGAGGATTACCAGTATGAACTGATGGCTGAAGACGCCGATAGTAGAGGGTTGATATCATCGGCCCAGGTCATTGCAAAACAATCATACGATTCCCGTTCCACCCCTACCAAAACCAAGGCCAAGCCGATGGTCGGCAAAGATAAGTTCGCCATAGATCTGGCAACGGCCAGCTACACCATAGACATGCCTAAGGTAGATTTGAGGGACAGGGCATGGTTTAACGGCAATCTTATATCGCGCGATTACTATCTTCCGGGCGTTGTCGCTACCATCGTAACGATGATGTGCCTTATATTGAGCGCTATGGCCATAGTGAAAGAAAAAGAGATAGGGACTATGGAGCAGCTTATCGTAAGTCCTATAAAGCCCATAGAACTTATTTTGGGCAAACTCATACCTTTCGGCATCATCTCTGCCATACAGGTTATAATCATTACGGCTACAGGCGTTTTGTGGTTCGGTATCCCGCTCCGCGGAAGCGTGCCTTTGCTTCTTTTTGCAAGCTGCATATATCTAATAGCTATACTTGGTATAGGCCTATTCATATCCACGATATCACAGACCCAGCAGGAAGCTATGATGTCGATATTTCTCTTCTATATGCCTACCATACTTCTATCGGGTTTTGCCTACCCCATAGACAATATGCCTAAAATCGTACAATACGCCACCCTTTTCAACCCGATGCGTTATTTTCTGGTGATCATCCGCGGGATATTTCTAAAGGGCATCGGCTTCCAGACCCTTTGGCCGTATATGCTCGTTCTTGCCGTGATGGGTTTGGTGATCATAGTCCTGAGTTCTCTGAGATTCCGCAACAGGCTCGGGTGAGATTTTCGTTGACAATTACATATATGGGTGTATAATCCCTACTATAACTATCATATTTATCGTCTATATACTTGAGGAGTTTAGCAGATGAGGATAACCTATCGCGGGGATTACGCCCTGAAAGCGATATTCCAATTGGCCATGCATTGCATGGATCACCGGGATTGCGTGATGTCTATAAGCCAGATAGCCGGTTCCGGGGACATGCCGGAAAAGTTCCTGGAGCAGATATTGCTTGCATTGAGAAAAGGCGGATTTGTGAAATCCCGACGGGGGATAAACGGCGGGTTCTCTCTGGCAAGGTCGCCCGCCGATATAACCGTGGGGGATGTGATACGATTCGTCGACGGCCCTATCGAACCGATCGCATGCATAGAGCACGAGAATTACAAAGGCTGTAAGGACATAAAATGCTGCATATTCAGGGATGTGTGGAAGGATCTGCAATCCGCCATATCGGGAGTTGTGGATGAATTGACATTTGAGGACCTTATAAAGCGTTATAAAAGGCGCAGCGCCAAAACCTCCAGTAAATTATATTATAAAAATTAATAAAGAAAGCCAAGGGTGTAGATTATGGGTAAGACCATAAAAGAAATAAATGAGAAGATAAAAAACGGCGAAGTCGTTGTGGTGACTGCCGAGGAGATGATCGATTTAGTAGAAAAGAAAGGCTTGAAGACAGCCGCGCGCGAGGTCGACGTGGTCACTACAGGGACATTCGGTCCTATGTGCTCTTCCAGCGCCTATCTGAACCTCGGTCATACTAAACCCAGGATAAAGTTGGGCGGTGGCCGCGTTACTCTGAATAATATTCCTGTTTATACCGGATTTGCGGCGGTAGATATACTTATAGGGGCGACCGCCATATCAGACGATGACCCCCGCAACCAGGTTTATCCCGGCGAATTCAAATACGGCGGCGGTCATGTAATAGAAGAGCTTGCCTCAGGAAAGGATATCGTTTTAGAGGGGGTAGCTTACGGCACAGACTGCTATCCACGTAAGCACATAAAGACCCTGGTAAATATAAAGGATATGAACGAAGCGGTATTGTTAAATCCCAGGAATTGCTACCAGAACTATAATGTGGCTGTCAACCTTTCCGAAAATAAGACTATATATACTTATATGGGGGTTTTACGACCGAGCCTGGGGAACGCTAACTATTGCTCCGCAGGCCAATTGTCGCCTTTATTAAAGGACCCCCACTATAAAACCATAGGGATAGGTACCCGCATATTTTTGGGAGGCGGGGTCGGATACGTTTATTGGCACGGGACGCAGCATAATCCGGCAGTTAAGCGTAAACCTACGGGTATTCCGCAGGCGCCGGCCGGAACTATTGCGGTGGTAGGCGATCTAAAGCAGATGAAGGGGAAATGGCTGCGCGGCGCGTCGTTCCTGGGATACGGAGCGTCTCTAAGCGTAGGCATAGGTATCCCCATTCCAGTGCTCGATGAAGAGATAGCGGCCTATACCGCCGTAAAGGATGAGGACATATGGACTCAGATAGTCGATTACAGTTCCGATTATCCTCAAGGGGTCCCCGGATCTTTAGGGGAAGTCAATTATGCCCAATTACGTACGGGAAGAATCAAGGTGAAGGGTAAGGAAGTCCCCACGGCGTCCCTATCCAGCTATTCTAAGGCAGTGGAGATAGCCGAAGAGCTTAAAAAGTGGATCAAGGATAAATCTTTCTTTCTGACAGAGCCGGTGCAGCTACTTCCCGGCGCCGAGGCGGGAATAACATTAAAGCCTTTTAAGGAAAGGCCCGTAAGTCAGGAATGAATAATATAACCAGGATGTGACTATGGACCATTTTATTCATGTCTTCATACATTATCTATGGGAGGTAGTGCCGGCGCTTATGGTAGGTTTCGGTATAAGCGGATTTGTCCATGAACTGATTCCGGAAGATCTTGTCTTAAAACACCTTGGGTCTGGCGGGATAAAGCCTATATTGTATTCTACCATTGTAGGGACTCTATTGCCTGTGTGCTGCTGGGGGAGCCTTCCGATAGCCGTAAGTTTTCAGAAAAAAGGCGCCAGGCTTGGCCCGGTGCTTGCCTTTCTTATCGCGACGCCTGCTACATCGATCTCGGCGCTTCTGGTCGCTTACAATGTTATAGGCCTTTCGTTTACGGTCTATATATTTTTTTCCGTAATAATAATGGGCTTGATAATGGGTCTTATAGGAGACCGCATAAAATATCAAACCCGCCCCCACAGGGAAGTCTCTTGCCCGCATTGTAAGATCGACCCCGGGCACGCTCATACCCACGCCAAGAAGACCTTAAGAGAGAAATTTCTGTCGGCAGTGCGTTATGCCTACTTCGAGCTTCCCAAAGAGATAGGTTTCGAGCTCTTTTTCGGGCTTTTGCTCGCGGCGGCCGTGGCGACATTCATGCCCATTAAAAGGATGGTGTCTATTTATTTAAGCGGGTGGTTCGGTTATGTATTTAGTGTGGTATTTGGCATACTTACGTATCTATGTTCTACCGCAAGCGTGCCTCTTATAGACAGCCTTGTCAGGCAGGGGATGAGTCATGGCGCCGGGATGACGCTCCTTCTCATAGGTCCGGTCACCAGCTACGGAACAATGTTAGTTATAAGGAAGGAATACGGCATCAAGGTGCTAGCCATATTTTTGGCTACCCTCATAGTGTCTACGGTATTTTTAGGTATCGGATATCAGGTTTTTATCGATCATATAAAGGGAGGTATGTGATGTTAAAAGTAAAACCGATATATATAAAGCTCCTTATCGGTGCCATAGCTGTATTTATAGCCGGTGTGGGGATAATGCTATCCGACCTTTATAACAAGGTTGGTGATCTAGAATTTGAAATGCTGCATCTTACAGGTGCCTGTCCGATAAAACACCATAAATAAGGCCTGCCGGCTCCACAAAAACAGGGCCATATGATATAATAAAATGTTATTACATCATAAGGGGAGGTTTTCGTGAACTATAAAAAGATTGTTTTAGGTATATTTATATCGCTTGTCGTGGCGGCGGTGCTTCTTGCGGTTGTCGACAAAAAGGCCCGCGCTCAAGGCAGCGACCTTAATCTCGATGTTATACAAAAACTCGATGAGATAGCGAAGGACCAGAAGACGATCCTGGCCGAACTGGATGCCATCAAGGAGAGCCAGCGCATCATTCTGTTAAGAGTGACCCAACAGCAGTGATATATAACAAAAAGGACTAGGAGATCATATGGGACAGGAAAACGTGACTTATTTTGTAGCTTTTGTGGCCGGGCTCCTCACTTTCTTATCACCTTGTATACTGCCGCTTATACCGTCTTTCATAGTTTACATTACCGGCGTATCGTTTAAGGACCTTAAATCCACAGAGCTTAAAAAGGAAGTCAGATACAAAACTCTGTCCCATACGCTGTTATTCATAGCCGGCTTCAGCGTGGTATTTATACTTCTGGGGCTCACCGCCACAGCCATAGGTAAGACGCTTTTTAATTATCAGCATATAATAAGGGTCGTGGGCGGGTTATTGATAATATTCTTCGGGCTTTATCTTACCGGAATATTGAAGCTCGACTTCATGATGAAGGAACACCAGATGCGCGTGGCAAACGGGTCTACATATATAGGGTCGTTCCTTGTCGGAATAACTTTTGCCGCGGCATGGACTCCCTGCGCGGGTCCTATCCTGGGTTCAATACTGGTCCTTGCCGGCACGGAATCCAGTATGGCGCACGGAGCGATGCTTCTTACTATATACTCGGCAGGTGTGGCCATACCCTTCATAATAACGGCTCTGGCGACGAATTATTTCCTGGCCGCTTTCAGTAAATTTACTAAATTTGTCGGCCGGATAAATCTTGTAGGCGGAATATTTCTGATAATCGTCGGGATACTGGTCGCTACGAATTCCCTACAGACCATATCTGAAAAGTTGTTGATGTTATTTTCAAAATAAGAAAACTAACAGAATAATCGGAGGCATTATGCGAACTTTCAGATTCGGAAAGGTGATAGTGATAGTTACGATGCTTTTTTTCCTGGGGGCCTGTCAGGGCAGGGCCATGGAAATAGGCGCCACAGCAGCAGATTTTTCTATCGGCGACATAGACTACAATAAGGTAAGCCTTGCCGAATATAAAGGCAAGGTCATAATCCTTAACTTCTTTGCTACCTGGTGCCCGCCTTGCAGGGCCGAGATACCGGATTTTATAGACCTTCAAACCGAATATGCCCCCAAGGGAGTTACTTTTATAGGAGTAAGCAATGAAGGCGTCGGGCTTTTACGGGGTTTCGGGGCCAAGATGGGCATAAACTATCCGCTTCTTTCCGATACGGAAAAGAAGGCCATTACAAGATACGGCCCGATACGGGGAGTGCCGACCACATATATCATTGGTAAGGATTTTAAGATCGCTCGAGTTTATATAGGCGCGCGATCGCGCGAGGTGATAGAAAGAGACATAAAAGATCTGTTAAGCGAATAATGCAAACACAAAAGAAAGGCCGATATCGTGAATAAAGAACTGGAAAAAGCGCTGGAAAAGGTAAGGGCCGGGTTGAAACAAGACGGCGGCGATGTGGAACTGGTATCGTTCGAGGACGGGGTAGTTAAGGTGCGCCTCAAGGGCGCTTGCTGCGGCTGTCCGATGAGCCAGATGACGCTTTCGAATTTCGTCGAGCGAGAACTGAAAAAAGTCGTGCCGGAAGTGAAAAAGGTCGAGGCGGTATAAATTTTTTTGCATTTCAATTTGCCCCTCTCCGTGTCGGTATATCCGGGGGACATAAATTTTCCGTCTTCAATCATTTTGGACCTTTAGGAGGGCCCTTCCGCTTGTCGTAAATTTGCATTAGGCATGCAAATTTACTGTGTCAAAATTTTGATCGGCCAATGAACCTAAACACGATAAATTAAAGGGTAGTTTCATTGTCCGGTCTGAATCGCCATAAGGAATCAAAATTTTGTAACAGTCGCTCCAGGGCCCTCCTAAAGGTCCTGCTACAGTCTTATGGCGGAAAATTTACAGCTTCTCCTTTGTTTAATTTTTTACATTTGTTGTGGGGCCCCCGTTAATACCAATCCAGAGAGGGGATAACGATGAAGGCAAAAATTGGTGAGTGAGTTATGATAATAACGAAGCAGAAATTGTTTCAAGACATATTGTCGTATCTTGAAGGCTCGGACAAGGTCTTCATAGTCGGATGCGGGGAGTGTTCCGCTACCTGCAAGACCGGCGGTGAGACTGAAGTGCTTGCTATGAAGGAAGCTCTTGAGCGAGCCGGTAAGACTGTAACCGGTTATTCCATACCATCCGCTCCGTGTGTAGCGGCCAAGGTTAAGCTCGAGACCGCGAAAAACCGCAAATCGATAGAAGCGGCGAACTCCGTTCTGGTTATGGCCTGCGGGCTCGGAATACAATCCGTCAAAGAGAACCTGCGCGCCCAAAAACCCGTGCATGTCGCCTGCGACACGCTCTTTATGGGGGCGGTCGAATCGAACGGCGCGTTTTTTGAGAAATGTTCCGCCTGCGGCGATTGCGTGCTGGAATCGACCGGCATGATATGTCCTATTACCAGATGCCCCAAGTCGATATTGGACGGTCCTTGCGGAGGGCAGGATAAAGGTAAGTGCGAAGTCGACCGGGAAAAGGATTGCGTCTGGGTCCTTATATATAAAGAGTTGAAGGAAAAGGGTAAGCTAGATCTTCTGAAAAAACGGCAGCCGCCTAAAGATTATTCCAAGACGGCGAAACCGCGTAATCGCGTTGCGTAAAAGGAGGGCGGCAATGTTTATGAGTCGCACAACCTTATTTTTAGCACTGATTATGATCTTGAGTTCAACCTGCCATATTTTTGCCGACGAAGTCTTGTGGGACAAGCTTCAGGATAGAGCCGCCATACTTTATCAGCAGCAGAAATATGATGAAGCGGTGAAGTTACAGCGCGAAGCGCTCGAGGTATCCAAAAAGACTTTCGGACCAGAAGACAATAAGGTGGCCGAGTCTATGGACAACCTCGCCGTCTATCTTCATGCTACGGGTAACAACATCGAAGCAGAAGAGCTTTACGACAAAGCCCTTGCGATATTGGAAAAGAACCTGAAACCAAACGATCGTTATCTGGCCATATTTATGAATTACTTGGCGAGCTTTTACCGCAACATAGGTAAAGAAGATAAGGCCAAAATACTTGAAGAGCGGGCCAGGAAGATAAGGAAGACAAAATAGTTTCCGGAAGGGACCATCTATGCTGCGCTTCGAAAAGATGACCATAAAGGCGCAAGAGGCGGTAGGTAATGCCATCGATATCGCCAAGAAGAAACACAATCAGGAAGTCGATATCGAGCATCTTTTACTGGCTATCATTACCGTTGATGACAGTGTGGCCGCCGAGGCCCTTAATAAGCTAGGCGTCAATATACCGGCATTTAAAAAAGAGATAGAGGACCTGATAGCCGCCAAACCCACAGTGCAGGGTTCGGGTATGCAGGAGCATTTTTCGAACGGACTGAGGGGTGTTTTTGATCAGGCATTTACCGATGCCGAGGCTTTACAGGACGAATATGTAAGTGTGGAACACCTCCTCCTTGCGATATCTGCGCATAAGAAAAACGACCAACTGGGCGGCGTCCTAAAGCGGTACGGCATAAGACCCGATTCCATACTTAAAGTATTGAAAGATATAAGGGGATCTCATAGAGTGACAGATCAGAATCCGGAGGGTAAATATCAGGCTTTGGAAAGGTACGGCCGGGATCTTACCGAACTTGCCCGTCGGGGGAAGCTGGATCCGGTGATCGGCCGGGATGAAGAGATAAGGCGTGCCATACAGGTATTATCCCGACGCACAAAAAATAATCCAGTACTGATAGGTGATCCCGGGACCGGGAAGACGGCTATCGCCGAAGGCCTCGCAAAACGCATAGCGGATGGAGACGTGCCGACGTCGCTAAAGAATAAACGCATAGTCGCGCTCGATATAGGGGGTCTAATTGCCGGGGCGAAATACCGCGGAGAGTTCGAGGACAGGCTTAAGGCGGTCCTGAAGGAGATCCAGTCCAAAGGAGGCGAGATAATACTTTTTATCGACGAGCTGCATACCCTTGTAGGCGCCGGCGGGGCCGAGGGAGCGGTCGATGCGTCGAATATGCTTAAACCCGCCCTTGCGCGCGGTGAATTAAGATGCATAGGCGCCACGACCCTGGATGAGTACCGTAAGTATGTAGAAAAGGACAAGGCCCTTGAAAGACGCTTCCAGCCGATATTTATAGGCGAGCCCAGCGTAGAAGACACGATAGCTATATTGAGGGGGCTGAAGGAAAGATACGAGATATATCATGGCGTGAAGATAACCGATGATGCCCTCGTGGCCGCCGCAGTCCTTTCGAGCAGATACATTACCGACAGGTTCCTGCCGGACAAGGCGATAGACCTCATTGATGAAGCCGCATCTAAGCTAAGGATAGAGATAGACAGCCTGCCTACGGAAATAGACGAGCTCACCAGAAGAATAATGCAGTTCGAGATAGAAAAGCAGGCGCTCAAAAAAGAGAAAGACAAATCCTCTAAAGAGCGTCTCGATAAACTCGAAAAAGAACTGGCCGATCTTAAAGAAAAGAACGATGGACTGAAAGTACACTGGAAAAAAGAGAAGGATATCATAGACCGTATACGTAAGATAAAAGAAGAGCTCGAGGGGGCCAAGCTGGAAGAAGAGAGGTACGAAAAAGAGGCGAGGCTTGATAAGGTCGCCGAGATACGTTACGGAGTGACCCGTGACCTGGAAAATAAACTCACCAAAGAAACTAAAGCGCTTCGGGATGTCCAGGCAAAATCGAGGATGCTTAAAGAAGAGGTAGAGGAAGAGGATGTGGCTGAGATAGTGTCAAAGTGGACCGGGATCCCCCTTTCTAAACTCATGGAAGGCGAAGTGGAAAAGCTTGTCCATATGGACGATACCCTGAAGTCGCGTGTCATAGGGCAGGACGAGGCCATAGGGCTTATATCGAATGCTGTGAGGCGCTCGCGTTCAGGGCTTTCCGATATTAATCGCCCGATAGGCTCTTTTATATTTTTAGGTCCTACCGGAGTCGGTAAGACATATCTTGCCAAGACGCTCGCGTGGTTCCTTTTTGACGATGAAAACGCTTTGGTCCGTATAGATATGTCTGAATACATGGAAAAACATTCGGTCTCGAGACTTATCGGCGCGCCTCCCGGTTATGTGGGATACGAGGAGGGAGGGCAGCTGACCGAGCGGGTAAGGCGGAGGCCTTATTGTGTCATCCTTTTCGACGAGATAGAGAAAGCCCATCACGACGTCTTTAATGTCCTATTGCAGATATTGGACGACGGACGGCTTACCGACGGACAGGGAAGGATCGTGAATTTTAAAAATACCGTTATAATCATGACCTCCAATATAGGCAGCCAGTTCTTCCAGGACGATTCAAGTTCAAAAGAGGATATTAAAAGGGAGATCCAGGGCGAATTAAAAAAGAGCTTCCGGCCGGAATTCCTGAACAGAGTGGATGAGATAATCATATTTAATAAATTGAGCGAGAAGGATATAGAAAAAATAGTAGACTTGCAGCTTAAAATCCTCGAATCAAGACTCTCAAAGCGTAATATAAGGCTAGAAGTGGACAAAAAATCCAAAGAGAAACTCGCCAAAGAAGGGTATGATCCTGATTACGGGGCCAGACCGCTCAAAAGGCTGATACAGCGGGAGATCGAAGACCCGCTCGCCCTCGCGCTGCTTGAAGGTAAATATAAAGACGGCGACAAGGTAAACGTCTCGACAGATCCCAAGACCGGGGCGTTTGTTATATAGTAATCTTTATCAAGGCATATAGGTGGCGAAAGATAAATTTTATAATATTTCGGTTGAAGATGCAGCCGTCCTCTTAGGAAGCGACATACACTCCGGCCTCGGCGAGGCCGAATCCAAAAAAAGACTCTCCCAATACGGTCCGAACAGCCTGAAAGAGAAAAAACCGGTAAGTGCCTTTTCCATATTCATAGAACAATTCAAGGACTTCATAATCTGGATACTTATAGGCGCGGCCTTGGTATCCGGGTTCTTGCAAGAGTGGATAGACGCTTTTGCGATAATAGCGATAGTGGTGTTAAACGCGATACTGGGTTTTATACAGGAGTACCGCGCCGAAAAGTCGCTCGCGGCCCTTAAAAAATTATCCAGTCCCACCTCCAAGGTAATACGCGGTGCTCAACGCGCAATTATACCATCCTCCGAGATAGTTCCGGGAGATCTCATAGAATTAGAAGCCGGTGATAGTGTGCCTGCGGATAGCAGGGTCGTGTGGGTGACATCGAATTTCAGTGTTCAGGAAGCAAGTCTTACCGGGGAATCTTCTCCCGTGGCGAAGACGGTGCATGCCTTGCAGGAAGAGGAAGTGGCGCTTGCCGACAGGGCCAATATGGTATATATGGGCACAGCGGTCTCTGCAGGCAAGGCTAAGGCGTTAGTGGCGTACACGGGCATGAGCACCGTTCTTGGCAAGATCGCCGGTATGGTGCAGGATATATCCCATGAGTTAACTCCGCTTCAGAAGAAACTCGAAGAGTTCGGCAAGTGGATAGTCTATCTATGTTTTGCTCTGGTAGCCTTGGTATTTGCCTTAGAATGGCTAAGGGGAGGACGGCTTGTCGATGTATTCCTGACCGCGGTGAGTCTTTCGGTCGCGGCCATACCCGAGGGATTGCCTGCCGTTGTAACGATTGCCTTGGCTCTGGGCGTGAACCGCATGGTAAAAAGAAACGCGCTCATAAGGAAATTGCCTTCGGTAGAAACACTGGGATGCGCGACGGTAATCTGCTCCGACAAGACAGGGACCCTTACTAAAAATGAGATGACGGTCCGGGCATTGTATACCGGTTCAGGTTCTTATGAAGTGACAGGTATAGGATACGCGCCCAAAGGAGATTATCTGTTGAACAAGGAAAAAGTAAAAACACAAAACTCTCCGGGCCTTGCCCGTGCGTTATCTTGCGCAGTCTTATGTAACGGGGCCGAACTTATCGAAAAGGAAGGTATTTATAATATAATAGGCGATCCTACGGAAGGGGCCCTCATTACCGCGGCCGCGAAAGCCGGATTTTCAAAAACTGATCTGGAGAAAGATTTCGTTTTCTTTGACGAGATACCGTTTGACTCTGAAAGAAAGAAGATGACCGTTGTAAGAAAGAGGGCTGATGGGCTGGTAGCTTTTACCAAAGGGGCTCCGGATATCCTGATAAAAGATTGTACCGCCATAGAAAAAGACGGCAAAATATATCCTATGACAGAATCGGAAAGGGCCGATATATATACGGCAAACGACAGGCTTTCCTCCCGCGCCATGAGAGTTCTGGCGCTTGCCAGTAAAGAGGTAGACGAAGGAACTTACGATCCGGATAATCCAGAGGGCGTGGAGACAAGCCTCGTCTTTCTGGGACTGATAGCGATGATAGACCCGCCGCGCGAGGAAGTTAGGGCCGCTATAAAAGAGTGTAAGACCGCCGGCATACGCGCAGTGATGATAACGGGCGATCATAAAAATACCGCGGTAGCAATAGCTCGCGAACTGGGGTTTTTCGGCGACGATTCCAAGGCCTTGTCCGGAGAAGAACTGGATAAAATTAACGATGAGGAACTTTACAGGATCGTAGACCGGATACCGGTGTATGCGCGTGTTTCGCCAGAGCATAAGCTGCGGGTAGTACGCGCCTGGAGGAAGAGAAAAGATGTTGTTGCCATGACCGGCGACGGCGTAAACGACGCGCCGGCGGTGAAAGAGGCGGACATAGGCGTTGCCATGGGCATCACCGGGACCGATGTCACCAAAGAGGTCTCCGACATGGTGGTCACCGACGACAATTTCGCTTCGATAGTATCTGCCGTTGAAGAGGGGAGGGGGATTTACGACAATATAAAGAAGTTCATACACTACCTCCTTTCATGTAATGCCGGTGAGATATTGGTCATGTTTACGGCATCGCTAGTCGGGCTACCCCCGCCGCTTCTACCCATACACATCCTTTGGGTGAACCTTGTGACCGACGGACTGCCTGCCCTGGCTTTGGGCGTCGACCCTGTGGACTCCCGCATTATGGAGAGGTCTCCCAGAAGACCCGACGAGGCCGTTGTGACGAAGAAGCGCGCGGCGTTAATGGTGACTCAGGGCGCCTTCATAGCATTCTGTTCTCTGTTTGCTTTCGCGTTCGTCTTCTTTGTGGAGAATGAGGGGATCGCGCGCGGCAGGACGGCGGCCTTTGTAGTGCTCTCCTGCAGCCAATTATTCCACGCTTTCAATTGCCGCAACATGACGGAGTCGATATTTAAGATAGGTATTTTAACGAATACGAAATTAATATTCGCAGCCGGGATATCCTTTATCCTTACTATGGCGGCGGTCTACTTGCCTGCGGCGCAGAAGATATTTAAAACAGAGCCATTGGGCGCATTGGACTGGGTATTAGTAGTGGCGGTATCCTCATTCCCGTTGTGGGCCATGGAAGCGGTCAAGGTGTTATTCAGGCGCAAAAAGATTAATTTCTGAAGATTATTTAATCG